>DATGGN010000148.1:0-16760 GCA_035308485.1 Rhizomicrobium sp. | reverse complement strand
ACGAATTTCGCCGTTTGTACTTGCCTCCCCAGCGTAGCAACAGCGGAGAGCGGAGAACAGTCCCACTTGATGCGCGGTGGCGAGCCGACGCCGGCATACGCCGTATGTTTTTCGCCGCGATGCGTTCGTGACACTGCCAGGATATTGTTCAGCCGCGTGGTTTGTTTCTGCGGGGCGGCGGCTTGTCCAGCTCAGAACCGTCCGCACCCCGAAGAGTGGCCACGGCCTGGGCCACGTGCCGCGGGGGCGCCTCTCCGTTGAGGAGGCGGTACTTCGTCTCGATGGCATCACACAGCATGGCCGCTACAGAAAATGCGTGATGCCCGCCCGTTGCACAGACAGCAAAGAGCCTGAAGTCACCGTATAGTTCCCAGCTGTCTTCCTCATCCACCCAGACCATGCCGCGCACAGGAGATCCCCGTACTATTTCGCACAACGAGGAAAGGTCTTCCTCGTCATCATCGTCCTCCTGGATAAAATCTTTGTCGTCGGTGAAGAATATTACCTGTGTCGTATCCGCGGGGCAGCCCATCAGGCCAAATCGAATGTCAAACTCTCCATCCTTGCTCGGCTTCGCATCTTCGCGCACAAAGTCCGCGATGATCCGAAGCGGCCGATAAAGCACTTCCCGGGTTGCATCCGCGCCGTCTCGCAAGAACAATTCGGAACTTGCGCGTTGGTGTTGCAGGGCTTCGAGCATTTTGTTCGAGACGGTGAAGGAGTGGTGGGCCGAATAACCGGACAGGATATTCTCGTAGAAAAGCAGCGCACTGGCGCGCGCGGCAAGATTGGTGATGGGAGCCGTCGTTCCGATCACCATCGGCGTCACCTTCGCAATCGGTGGCGCCAGTTCGCAGGAATTGCAAGCGTTCAGGTAAACGAGTCGGGGCGGACGTTCTATCGAGAGAAAGCTCGTCATCGCTTCGCCGCTCACAAGCGTTGGTTGACCGAGCTGATTGGCAAAGCAAAGTCCCTCGTCGTTGTGAGCAGAAATGTGCAGAATGTCGGGCGAACACCGCGCAATTGCGCTTGGAATTTCTTCAAGACGAAGACCGGGCAATGACGTAAACGATACCTCTTCCCCAAGTACGCTGAGAAATAGGCGCTGAAGATCGGTTGCCTCCCGCTCCAAGTTTAGCGACGGCTCGCGTTCGGGGTTTGCACCTATGAACAGAACCTTCATGACGTGGTGCCTCTAGACGGATTTCGCGTCAGCGTCAGCGAAATTCCGCCTTTGCCGCTGACCTTGCCGCCCGTACCGAGAAGGCTAACCGAGCCTTCGGCAGAGATTTCAATATCGATTGTCATTGTGTCGACGCCGAATTCACCTATCACCGGTGGTATTGACGCGAGCACGGAGTCCATTTTGTCGAGGAAGTCGCGTAAGTTGCCGGTCAGCGAATCGACGGGGACTTCGTTCGCGAAACCTGGCGATCCGGCTACGAAGCCCTTTCTCTCGATCAGATCGACGTTTCTGAGACCATATTCAACTTTGCTGTTCGAGCTGATCAGTATTTTTTCTCGTTTAGGCATCGAAGGCTCCTTCTGAGCTGCAGCATCTGAACTCCGAGTCACGCCGCGTCCGCCCACTCTGCGGAGAGAGCTTCGGCCTGTTCCAGAACCGTCTGTGTCGCCCTTTCCTGCTTGTCGGACGGGTAGCCCCACTTGCGCAGGACCCGCTTCGCCAGCACGCACAAATGCGCGCGCACGTTCTCGCGGATTGTCCAGTCTATGGTGACGTTTGCCCGCAGCGTCGCCACCAGCTCGCGCGCGATGGTGCGCAGGGCTTCATCGCCCATTACCTTCACGGCGCTGTCGTTCGTTTCTGGCGCGCCGTAGAACGCGATCTCTTCGTCCGACAGACCGAGTTTCTCGCCGCGCGCCTCCGCTGCCCGCATCTCTTTGGCGAGCTGGATCGGCTCTTCGATCACCTTGGCCGTCTCGATGGCGCGGTTCTGGTATCGCCGAAGCGATTGCTCCAGCATGTCGGCAAACGAACGTGCCTGTACCACGTTGCGCTTGAGACGGATGCGATTTTCCGCGCTGACCTCGGTCAGATCCGGTTGCAGGTCTCTCATTTTCCGTTCTGCAGATAGGCGACGAGGTCGGCGGGCAGGTTTCCGTTCTTCTGGAATGCCTGGTCAAGTTGGGAACTATAGCCAACCTGCGACAGCACCAGATAGCTTGCATGTTCGGCCGCGCGGCCGGCGGCTTTGGACAGCGCCGTCTTGATGATGACCTGCAAGGTTTGGTTGTCGCCGATCGAGATCTTTCCCATCACACCTAGACCGAAGTGAATGCCGCCGAAACTGCCGCTCACAAGGCCGCCCACCATGCCCGCGCGCGCCGACGCCATGTCGGAGAAATATTTCACCGCTCTCGTTTTCAGCGTCGTCATGCCGCATTGGCCGGGATTCGTAACGAGGCCCGCCGGAGCGCTCAGGATGCCCGCCTCAAGTACCGTCGGCTCGTCCTTGCTCGCGCCCGGATAGTAATTGCCGCTGCTATCCTTCCAGACGGGAGTCTTGAGAATGGAATCGGCGAGCGCCTCGACGAAAATCGCCACGACGCCGGAAATCTCTTCATCGTTGACCGATCCTTTGGCCGCGGGCGGCGAAAGCTTGTTCCCGAACCTGTCGACGAACTTCCCTTGGAAGTACTGGTCGTAATACGTCACCAGCGTGGTCCAGAAGGATGAATTCGAACCCGCATTCGAAGATGTACCGTTCACCACGGGATCGAACACGGACTTCGCCAGATTCTGTGCAAAATTCTTGAAGTCCGAAGCGCTCAGAGTCCCGGGTGTGCCGATGCGTGTGAGCGCCGCATCCGCTGCCGCGGTCGCCGAAGCATCGCCCCGCATGGCCATTGCATTGCGCTGGGCCTGCACCGCCGTGCTGGCGACGGCGGCAACGAGAGACCTGACGACCGGATCATTGGAAAGGTCGCCCGGCGCCGATGCTGTGATGCTGGACGAGGCCGTTTCGATCTGGGCGGTCAGAGCGGCCGAAGCGCCCGTCAAGGCTTTTTGATCCTGCTCGCACTTGAAGATCAGTCCAGAAGGCTCGCTGCTGCCGGCAACCGTCGGCGATGTCTGCTGCATGTCGATCCCACCGCAGCCGGCCAACAGAAATATGCATGTCGTCGTCGTTACAATATTTCGAACCGTTCGCATTGGATGAACCTCCCCTTCAACAGGCGAACAGCGTCCGACCCGATCGGCCGATGTGCCTCGCCCCTAGTCCCGTTTCATTCCGTAAAGATGGGCGCGTGCGCGCGCCGAATCCGTTATCGTCCGACGATGAGCGGCAGCGTTCCGCAGCAGCGGGTGTTCCCGATCCGTCGCGGAGATACGCCGCGAAAGTTGCAGCCGCGAATCGATCGCCTCTCTCAGCGAACGCGCTCCCGTGACATGGTCGACGGGTACGATCTGTGGCGGATCGTAGTTCACGTAGTCGAGCTGCTGCCATACGTTTCTCAGCGGGTCGTGCCAGGCCAGATAGCCGCCTTTGAGCACTTTGCGGGGTGCGGGAATTTTGCTGTTGAAGCTGTACCGGATCCCGCTAGTGGGAACGGCATCGAAGTAATGATTGGTGTAAAAATCGGAGACCGGAATCCCGTCGATGGAATAGGCGCGGTCGGGACCTTCGCAGGGATCGCATACTTCGACCAGGTATTCGAATATGCCTTCCGTGTCGACGACCTCTCCATCCACGACACCGATCGCGCGGGATGCCTGCGTTCTGTTCGTGCTGGGATCGACAAGCATCTCGCACATCTCGTGGCTGGCCGCGATCGTCCAGCCATCGCCCATCTGTACGTTTGCATACACCTGATTGTTTTCGTTCAGATGCACGCCGCCTTCCTCCGCAGACAGATTGGCGACGAGGAAAATCGGTTGGAACCCGGCGGGCACGCCTTGGTTGGCGGGAAAGCTCTGTACGGTTGCGTTCACGGGCCAGAACTGGCCTAGGTCCCGTGAAGCCTGGATCGACAGCGCCGCCGCAACGGCCGACAGGTACGCTGCATCGTTCAGCCCGGTCTTATCGATTAATGCAATTCGGGTCGCCAGCATCAATCCCCCCTCATCCGCCATTGGCGGCGCTTACGTCCTGGGCCGGTGAAAATGCAGACCATTGCCCTCGGTCACGCTCGACGAGAGCCAATGCTTCGGCAGAAGAAGGAATCGCGCAGCCCCCAATTCCCAAAGCATGTAAGCACCGAAATACGCCGATGACCAGCCCTGTCCGCCAAAAAGCAGGCTTCCATGCCTGTGGGCATTCCGGGCCGGCACACTGCCAACGCGATCCTCCGGCAGGCGGGGTTGCCGAAGGCATTCTGAGGAATCAGCCCGATTTTCCAATCCCTCCAGCGCCGTTTCCAGAATTGCGGTGGGGCCAGGCTATTCGATTTTCGTATGGGGGTATGCATTCCGGCATACTTCCGCGCTCGCAATCGTCCAAGAAAACATCCAGCACATCGGGGCCTGTCCCCGACCATTCGCGGTTCGAGACCATCCGGCTCGTTGCAGCCGTGCGCTGGGTTCGGACATCCAAGTTCTTGTCGAAGGAACCAAACCTGTTTTTTCCAAGACGCTGGGAGGGCGCTCCAATGACGGTATCTCTGGCCCGCAAGCTGTTATGTGCTTCGCGACAGGCGTATAATATCTCGCTCGCCGGGCCGGTTCCTGCGGCTCCGCAGTCCGATTGCATTGGCTGGATAGCGGCGCCGACCGGTTTCGTCTATGGGTTTGACAGAATCGACGCGGTGCTCCTGGGCGAGACAGCAACGGAAATCATCGTCGCCTTTCGGGGAACGCTGCCGCCGCACAGCCCGGATACGCGTCAGACCATCCTCGACTGGCTGAATGACTGCGATGCGGCCCTCGTGCACCATCCGAACCTGCCGGGGCTCGTACACCAAGGCTTCCTGGGAACGCTCAACGCGTTGTGGCCGGCATTGAGTCCGGCCGTGGGCGCGCTGAGCGCAGCGAGTCCGGGCAAGCCCGTCCACGTGACCGGTCACAGCAAGGGTGGCGCCGTCGCAGACCTTGCGGCCATGTACGTGAGGAATCTGCTGCCTGCCACCGTGCCCGTCATGGTTACGACTTTCGCCGCTGCGAAACCGGGAGACGCCAACTTTGCTCAAGCCTATGATCAGATCATCACGCACAGCGTGCGATACGAGTTCCAGGACGACGTGGTTCCTCATATTCCGCCGAGCGACCAATTCTTCACCATGTTCGCATCCGTCCCGTCTCTCGCACCGACCGTGCAACACCTTAACCACGGCTATTCGCCGGTTGGCGACCTGATATTCATAGACTGGAACAGGACCCTGGTTTCCGATTCGCCCGTGTTGCGATTCCAAAGGTATGCACATCTGGCGGAACTGGTGGTCACGTTCGGATACCCCACAATAATAGCGGATCATTCGATCGATGCCGGTTCGGGTTACGATTCCGGCGTGGTATAAAGATCGATCGCCGACACAGTGACTGCGCTTCGATGAACGCCGGCGATGGAAATCTGCCGGAGGCTGCTGTACCGCGGCTGAGGTCGCGCGACAGGTGAGCGCTTCAGGCAAGCGCCTAAATCGCAATCCCCTTCAGCGCCGTGTCCAGAATGACATCCGTGTCGCGCGCCGATAATGGCGCGTGGCCGATGAGGAGGCGGAAGTAGAAAGGCGCGTAGATGAGGTCGAGCGCGGCTTCGATGTCGATGTCGTTGCGCACGTCGCCCTCTTCGATTGCGCGCAAGAGCAGCGCGCGACCTTCTTCGCGGTTCTTCATCACAAAATGCGTGCGGAACACCTTGGCGAGTTCGCTGTCGTTCTGCGCCGCGGCGATCATCATCGCGGTGCTGCGGCCTGCGCGCGTCGCAAAGGCGTCCGCAAGCTCGCGCAGCTGGTGTTTGAGGGCGCGAAGCGCGTTTTTGGAACGCGCTTTCGCCGCCGGTTTCTGCGCCCGCGACAGAAAGGCGCTCATCGCCACGGCATGCGCATTCGGCCATTCGCGATAGATCGTGGGCTTGCCCACGCCCGCGCGTGCCGCGATCGCCTCCATGGTGACGGCGGAAAGTCCGCCTTCGTCGAGCAGCGCGGAGGCGGCGGCGAGGATCTTCTTTCGCGTCGCCGGATCCCTGGGGCGCCCACGCCCGGCGGTGATGATCGCTTTCACGCTTGACACCGGAAACGATTTTCGTTACGGAACGTAACGTAATTGAAAACCGGGGAAAACGCAAGGAGATTTCCGATGGCCGGACCTTCGCCGGAAGCGGGCGTGCTCACGCCTACATCATCGTCAAGAACGCGAAGGCGGCGATCGCCTTCTATGAAAAGGTGCTCGGCGCCAAAGAGGACTACCGGATTCCCAATCCGGACGGGACCATCGGCCATGCCGAGCTTCAGATCGGCGCGGGACGGCTCATGCTCGCCGACGAGCATCCGGCTTTCGGCGCCCTCAGTCCGCCCTCGATCGGCGGCACGCCCGTCAAGCTCCATCTCTATGTCGCCGATGTGGACGCGACCATTGCGCTTGCGGAAAAGGAGGGCGCAACCGTGCTCCGGCCGGCGCAGGATCAGTTCTATGGCGACCGCTCCGGCATGATTGCCGATCCGTTCGGGCATCAATGGTTTCTCGGCACGCGCAAGGAAAGCCTGACTCCGGAAAAGATGCGCGAGCGCTATGCGCAGTCGTTTGGATAGGCCTATCTCCCCGGCGCATGCATTGCACGGGGAGGTGCCCAGCCCGTAAAGCGGCTCCAGCGACAAGCCGTACCAATTGCCGAGCCGCTTTATTGGTTGGGCGGAGGGGGCACACGGCGTTGACATTCAACCGCCCCCTCTCCTGTTGCGCAGGACCTCCCCGCTCCGCTATTGCTCCGCGGGGGAGGCAAGTGTGCAGGGGTTGTACAGGTGACGTCCCTTCTTTCCCGCAAAGCCAATATCGCGCTGGTGCTCGCCGTCGTGTACGTCGACATGCTGGGCATCGGCCTCGCCTTTCCCCTGCTGCCGAAACTCGTGCAGCAATTCGAGGGCGGCAGTTTCTCGCGCGCCTCATGGATTTTCGGCCTGCTCGCGGCGGCTTATGCGCTGATGCAGTTTCTGCTCGCCCCGGCGCTCGGTGCGCTCTCCGATCGCTTCGGCCGAAGACCGGTCATTCTGATTTCGCTCTTCGGCATGGGCATCAACTACCTCGTTCTGGCTACGGCGCCGTCGCTCGCCTGGCTCGTCGCCGGCCGCCTCGTTGCAGGCGCGATGGGCGCGAGCTATTCGACGGCGGCCGCCTATCTCGCCGACATCACGCCGCCGGAAAAACGCGCACAAAGTTTCGGCCTCATCGGCGCCGCCTTCGGTTTCGGCTTCATTACCGGTCCCGCCATCGGTGGGTTTCTGGGCGACGTCAGTCTGCGCCTGCCGTTTCTCGTCGCGTCGGGCCTCAGTTTCGCTAACCTTGTTTTCGGCTTTTTCATGCTGCCGGAGTCGCTCGCGGTTGAAAACCGCCGCCCCTTCCGCCTCGCGCGTGCCAATCCGGTCGGCGCGCTGGCCGATATCGGGCGGTACAGATCGATGCTGCCGCTCATCCTCGTGTTCGTGCTCGCCACCTTCGCCAACAAGGTTTCCGAAACGACCTGGGTCCTGTTCTCCACCTATCGCTTCCACTGGAGCGCCGGCGCGGTCGGCCTTTCGCTCGCCATGGTCGGCGTGACCTTCGTCGTGGCGCAAGGTGGCCTTGTCCGCATCGTGGTGCCGAAGATCGGCGAGAGGCGCGCCATCTTTCTCGGACTGTTCGTCAGCGCCGTTGTCGTTGTCCTGTACGGAATCGTGCCGCAGGGCTGGATGGTTTATCCGGTCATGGTACTGGGACTGTTCGGCTGGATCATCGCGCAGCCGGCAGCGATGGCCCTGATGTCGCGCACGCTGCCGCCGAACGAGCAGGGCCTGCTGCAGGGCGTCGTTGCCAGCATCAACAGCATCTGCGCCGTCGCCGGTCCACCGGTCTGGACGGGCATCTTCGCGTATTTCGTCAGTCCCGCAGCGCCACGGATCCTTCCCGGCGCAGCCTTCGACGGTTCGGCGCTCGTGTTCCTTCTCGCGCTCGCCATCGCGCTGCGGACGCTGTCGTCGAATGCGGCCACCACCGCTGTACAGGTGGAGCCCGCCTGATTTGTCACGCGGAGACGCGGAGGCGCGGAGTGAAAAATCATCCATCATGGCCTGCGAAAGCGGGCCACCCGTTTTGTGCTGCACTGAATGTGATGGTGACAGATTAGGCCCTGGAACAACAATACGAATTCGGTGGAAAGGTGCAGCGTCGTTCGCGCGCGTGTCCTGGGTGGTCCGGATGCGGTTACGCCCGCGCCGGGCCATGACAGATTTTTGGTTTCTCAAAATCCTTCTCCGCGCCTTGGGGTCTCCGCGTGAAAACTCGTTGCCCTCCGTAGTGCACCCCCTCCGCCCAAGGCTTCGCCGGACAAATGAGAGCAAGTCTGCGAACATGCGGCGGCCGCGCTTCGGGCATGCACCTGTTCGCTGTTTCGTTTCCACAATTCTTCGCAAGGGAAAATTGCACAGGCGCCTGCGCAAGATGTACGACGACCCGGAATACCGGTATCCCGATACGGATGCCGGAAAGGAACAGCTGCTTTCCGATCTCAACAAGCGCGTACAGGTCATCCGCGCGAAGTTGCCGCAATATTTCGGCACGCTGCCCAAGGCCGATCTCATCATCAAGCGCATTCCGAAGGTGACCGAAGCCGGCGCGCCGGGCGGCTACTACCAGAGCGGCTCGCTCGACGGCAAACGGCCTGGAATGTACTACATCAATCTCAGGAACACCGCCGAAGTCCCGAGATGGACGCTCGGCACGCTGACCTATCACGAAGGGATCCCGGGGCATCACCTCCAGCTCAGCATCCAGCAGGAAACGAACCTGCCGCTGATCCGCAAGGTCTCGTTCTTCTCCGCCTATATCGAGGGCTGGGCGCTCTACGCCGAACAGCTGGCGGACGAGATGGGCATGTACGCCGACGATCCGTTGGGGCGCTTCGGTTACATGCACGACGCCATGTTCCGCGGCGTGCGCCTCGTCGTCGACTCCGGCCTGCACGCGATGAAATGGTCGCGCGAGCGCGCCGTCAAATACTACACCGACACGCTCGGCGATCCGGAAGCGTCGGCGATCACGGAGATCGAGCGCTATTGCGTCACGCCGGGGCAGGCCTGCGGCTACATGCTGGGCAAGCTCGAAATCCTGCGGTTGCGCGAAAAGGCGAAGGCGGCACTCGGGCCAAAGTTCGATATCCGCCAGTTCCACGACGCCGTGCTGCTTGGCGGCGCCGTTCCGCTCGCGATCCTCGACAAGATCGTCGACAACTACATCGCCAAAAAACGCACGGCGTAGACGAGGCTGTACAACGTTTTGCCTCCTCCGCGCGATGCACCCGCTGCGCCAGCGCTTGCGCGGCGAGTGCGCGGGGGAGGCGAAGTCGGCCAGCGCGCGTGTCCATCGCAACCTCGGCGTTAAGCCATCCTTTTTCAGGACGGCCGCACTTTCCGGAATTTATTAAGCAATTGTTAACCATTGGGGCGCGAAGGTTGATCATGTTCCCGGTTCATTCCAAAAAAATTCAACAGGTGGGGAGACGGACGCTAGCCGTGGGAGTGACCAGAGCACAGCCGGCCCTCGCGCGAAAAACCTAGGATTTGCTAGGATTTGCCCTTGTAATCCCATGTAGTCCCATGCTATCCCCCAAATGTCGCCACAATTGGCGGGGAGGCAGCAGGAAGTGACCGGCTGCCCGGGCCGACCAAGGGCGGGTACAGGGGATAGCCGGGGCTGTGGGCGTTCTGCTGAACGCGGCGTTTATGGGGATGTCGAGCGGCTCGCTCGACAAGAAGGGCCGAATCTGCATCCCGGCATCGTATCGCCAGGTTCTCAGCGCCCAGAATCCGAACATCGTCTACGTCCGTAGCGCGCTCCTGACGCCGTCGCTGGAGGGCTTCGGCGCCCGCGTGGTGCAGAAATTTCTCGATACGCAGACCGAGAGCGACCCGCTGTTCACGGCGGCGCACGACACGGAAGCGTTTGCGGCTCTCGCGATGAGCCAGGAACTCCCCATGGACGAAAACGGCCGCGTGAGACTGCCCGACGAATTCATCGCCCATGCCGGGTTGAAGGAGGGCGTCACCTTCGTCGGCCTCGGCGTCAAATTCGAAATCTGGGACAGCACGCAGTTCGCGAAAGTGCGCGAAGAGCGCACGGCCGCCGCCCGCGAGCAGGCCATCGCACGGGAAAAGGCGCGAAAATCGTGAGCGAAGGACACGCCCCCGTTCTCCTCGACGAGACGCTTGCGGCGATCGCTCCGCGCGACCGCGCGCTGTACGTCGACGGCACGTTCGGCGGCGGTGGTCACACGCACGCGCTGCTCGAGCGCGCACACTGCCGCGTCATTGCGATCGACCGCGATCCCGAGGCGATCGAACGCGGCGCGGCGCTCAAGCGGCGTTATCCCGGCCGGCTGTCTCTGGTGCACGGCCGCTTCTCGCAGATGGACCGGCTCCTCGCCGAACAGGGCGAGAGCGGCAGCGATGGTGTCGTGCTCGATCTCGGCGTTTCCTCGTTCCAGATCGACGAATCCGGTCGCGGCTTCTCCTTCCGCGCCGACGGTCCGCTCGACATGCGCATGGATCTGTCCGGCCGATCCGCCGCCGATTTCGTCAACACCGCACCGGAAGCGGAAATCGCGGACGTGATCGCGAAATTCGGCGAAGAGCGCCATGCCAGGCGCATCGCGCGCGCCATCGTCGCCGCCCGGCCGCTCGCACGCACGGGCCAACTCGCCGAGATCGTCGCCAACGCGCTTGGTCCTGCGGCGAGGCGACAGAAGATTCACCCGGCGACGCGGACGTTTCAGGCGCTGCGCCTGTACGTCAACAACGAACTGTCGGAGCTCGAAAGCGGGCTCCTCGCGGCCGAACGGATACTGCGTCCGCAGGGTCATCTGGCCGTGATCTCCTTCCATTCGCTTGAAGATCGCATGGTGAAGCAGTTTCTGGCGGCCAGGAGCGGTCGCGTGCCCGCGGGCTCGCGTCACGCGCCGGACCGCCGTCCCGCACACGCACCGACGTTCACGCTTCTTGCGTCGCGCACACCGCGCGCCGCGGAGGTCGCGTGCAATCCCCGCGCGCGTTCGGCCCGGTTGAGGGCCGCCGAGCGTACATCAGCTCCCATCGCCGCCTAGGAGACCAAGATGATGATCCGGGTTCTCAACTTCGCTTCTTTCGCACTCGCCGCGCTTTGCTGCCTTGCGCTGTACCACCTCTCGGAGCAGACGCGCGTCGCGCATGTCAGGCTCCAATCGGTGGAACGACGGATCGCCGACGATCGCAGCGCCATGAAAGTGCTGCAGGCGGAATGGGAACGTGTCTCGGAACCGTCGCGCATTCATGCGCTTGCGCAATCGCGACTCGGTCTTGCCGACACGGCGGCTGTTTCGGTTGCGTCGCTCGATCTTCTGCCCCGGCGGGGCGATGCGCCGCTGTCCGGCTCGGCGGTGCAGGCCGCGAGCATGGCCGCCAATGTCGCGCTTTCCGATCCGCACATTCATCTGGCAGCCGCCCATGTGGGGAACTGATCGTCCATTGGGGCAAGGGTGAAGGTGGTGTTTTCATGTCCAGTGCTCGTCAGACCGCGATCTATGCGCCCGTTGCGCCAAGGCGGATAAAGGACGAGAGCGTCTCCACCATTGAACGCCGTATCATCATCGCGGCCGGTCTGTGCGTCATGGGTTTCGCGCTGGTCGGGCTGCGGCTCGTCGACGTCGCCATCCTGAAAGGCGGCGCAACCGGCATCTCGTCCACCGCCATCACCGAGGCGCCGCCGACGCGCGCCGATCTCCTCGACAGGAATGGCGTCGTGCTGGCGCGCGATCTTCCCGTCAACGATCTCTACGCGCGGCCGCACGCCTTCGAAGACAGGCGCGGTGCGGCGCGGGTGCTTGCGGCGGCGACGGGCGTAAGGGCAGCGCACCTCGAACATGAATTCGACCAGTCGCACAATTACGTGCTTGTCCAGCGCCAGGTCGTCCCCGATGTACAGGCGCGGGTGATGCAGCTCGGCCTTCCCGGTCTCGAATTCGAGCCGGCGATGAAACGCTACTATCCCGAGGGCACTGCAGCGGTGCAGGTGCTTGGCTCGACCGATAAAGACGACAAGGGCATGGACGGACTGGAGCTTGGTCTCGATCGCCGGCTGCGGAATGCCGATCCGGGCTCCGGCGTGGCGCTTTCGCTCGACATGCGGATCCAGTTTGCGCTCGCCCATGAAGTCGAAGAGGCGCGTGAACATTTCGGCGCGCGCGCCGCCGGCGGTATCGTCATGAACGTCAATACCGGCGAGATCCTCGCCATGGCGTCGCTTCCCATTGCGCCGGGCGACGAAGCCGCAAAGCTTCCGGCCGAATCGCGCCGCAACCGCATGGCGCAGGACGTGTACGAACTCGGATCGGTATTCAAGATCTTCACCTTCGCGATGGCGGTAGAGGATCACACCACCCGGCTCGACGAAGTGTTCAAGATCGGCAGCGGGTTCCGGCTCGGCCGCTACACCATTCATGATGCCGAGCACATGCCGCCGGCACTGACGGCGCGCGACGTGCTTGCACAATCCTCGAACGCAGGCACCGCGCAGATTGCGCTTCGCTCCGGGCCGACGCGCCAGCGCGAATTCCTGACACGTCTCGGGTTGCTCTCGCGGGTGCGCACGGAAATTCCGGAAACAGCTGCACCGCTCGTGCCTCGCAACTGGGGGCAGGTGGAGACCGCCACCATCGGTTTCGGTCACGGCATTTCGGTTGCGCCGCTGTCATTTGTTACCGCCGCGGCGACGATTGTAAACGGCGGCCGGCGCGTCGTTCCCACTTTCCTCAAACAGGAACAGGATGCGCGTGGCGAGCAACTCATCAAGCCCGAAACGAGCGCGACGATGCGCGAACTTCTGCGCTATGTCGTGACGAACGGAACCGGCGAAAAAGCAGACGTGCCGGGTTACGATGTCGGCGGAAAAACCGGATCGGCGGAGAAGGTTTCCGGCCGCGGCTACGTTGCCCATCGCCTGCTCACATCGTTTTGCGGCGTGTTCCCGATCGACAATCCCAAATATCTTGTGTTCGTGATGCTCGACGAGCCGCATGGCACGAAAGAGACCGGCGGCTTCGCCCTGGCCGGTTGGACCGCAGCGCCGCTTGCGGGCCGTGTTATTGCGCGCATCGCGCCCCTTCTCGGGATGTCCACAACTTTCGCGCCTGTCCCAAAAGACAGCACATAATGGAACCACATTCGGAGACGACGATCGCGGCCTGCAGCTCGGACTTCCGCCCGAAAGAAAAACGCATGACATTTGCTGGTCTCGCGAGCGACAGCCGCGACGTGCGGCCGGGTTGGCTATTCGCAGCGCTTCCTGGCACGCGCAACGATGGCGGCGCCTTCATTGCCGAAGCCGTTCGTCGTGGCGCCACAGCCGTGCTTGGCGCTCCGGAATTGCGCGCGAAAGCCGAGGCGCTTGGCGTCCGGTTCATCGCCGATGAAAATCCACGACGGCGACTGGCGTTCATTGCCGCCGAGCATTTCGGCGCGCAGCCGGAAACGGTTGCCGCGATTACCGGGACGAACGGAAAGACCTCGGTCAGCGTTTTTCTACGCCAGATTTGGGAAGGGCTGGGCCGCCGCGCCGCAAGCATGGGTACGATCGGCGTTGTCGGGCCTCAGGGTACGCTATCGCTTCACCATACGACGCCCGATGCAATCGCGTTGCACCGGCTTCTTGCGCAGCTGGAAGGGGACGGCGTGGAGCATCTCGCGCTCGAAGCCTCAAGTCACGGCCTCGATCAATTCCGGCTCGACGGCGTTCGCATCGCCGCCGGTGCGTTCACCAATCTGACGCACGATCACCTGGATTATCACGGCGACGTTGCGCATTACCTTGCGGCCAAGCTGCGGCTGTTTCGCGAACTTGTGGTCGATGGCGGACTCGCGGTGGTGAATGCCGACGCCGGTTACTCGGGACATTTCATCCAGGCTGCGCGGTCGCGAAATCTGCGCTTGATGACCGTGGGCGAGCACGGCGAGGATGTGCATCTCCTTGCGCGCCGGCCCGCCCCCGATGCGCAACAGCTCGAAATTGCGTACGCGGGTCGTCGCTATTGCCTGAGCCTGCCTCTGGTGGGAACGTTCCAGGCCTCGAATGCCCTGGTCGCCGCCACGCTTGCGATCGGGCTCGGTGATTCCCCCGAGCGTGTTTTCTCGTTGCTGCAGCTCCTGCGGGGCGCACCCGGGCGTCTCGAGAAGGTTGCCTATGCGCAGTCGGGCGCGCCGATCTATGTCGACTATGCCCACACGCCGGATGCACTGGAAACCGTGCTGAAGGCGCTCAGGCCGCATGTACAGGGACGACTTTCTCTGGTGTTCGGTTGCGGCGGCGACCGCGACAGGGCCAAACGGCCGGTGATGGGTGCAATCGCGGCGCGGCTCGCCGATGCGGCGATCGTGACCGATGACAATCCGCGCAGCGAAAATCCGTCCGCGATCCGCGCCGAAATTCTCGCCTTCTCTCCCGGTGCGCGCGAAATCGGCGATCGCGCCGAGGCCATCCGCGCCGGGGTTGCCGCGCTCGAGACCGGCGATGTGCTCGTGATTGCCGGAAAGGGCCACGAAAGCGGACAGATCGTGGGTCCGGAGGTACGGCCGTTCCTCGATTCGGCAGAAGCCATCAAAGCCGCGTTGGCCGCAGGCGGCCGCGCCGCGGAAGCGGGCGCATGAGCGCGCTCTGGACATCGCAGGAAATGGAAACGGCAACGCTCGGCCGCGCGACGCGGGATTTCGAGGTGCACGGCATCTCCATCGATACGCGGACGCTCAAGTCCGGCGACCTGTTCCTCGCCTTGCAAGGCGAGAATCGCGACGGCCATCAATTCGTTTCGACGGCGCTCGACCACGGCGCAGCCGCGGCGATGGTCTCGTACAGGCCCGATAATTTGGGCGGGGACGCGCCGCTCATCCAGGTGGCCAACACGCAGCGCGGGCTCGAGGATCTCGCGCGCGCCGCACGCGAACGTGCGCGGCGGAGAATTGCCGTCACCGGAAGCGCGGGAAAGACGACCACCAAGGAGATGTTGCGCCTCGCGCTCGCCGCATCGGGCACGACCCACGCCTCCGCTTCATCGTACAACAATCACTGGGGCGTGCCGTTGAGCCTCGCCCAATCGCCGCGGCAATGCAAATACGGCATATTTGAAACAGGCATGAACCATTTCGGCGAGATCAGGAATCTCGTCGGTATGGTGCGGCCATGCGTGGCGCTGATTACCACGATCGCGCCCGCGCATCTGGAATTCTTCGGAAGCCTTGAAGCCATCGCGGATGCGAAATCGGAAATCTTCGAAGGCCTTACATCGACCGACACGGCAATCATTCCGGCCGACAATCCCTGTACGGAGCGGCTGCGTGCGCGTGCCCGCCAGGCTGGCGTGGAGTTCATACTTACATTCGGAGAATCGGCGGACGCCGACGCGCGCCTCCTGTCGACGACCGAGCTTGAAACGGGGATGCGCGTCCAGGCGGAATTTTTCCACCGGCAATTCACGTTCGAGGTTGGCGCAAGCGGCGCCCATATTGCTCACAACGCGCTTGCGGTGATTCTCGCTGTTGCAAACGTGGACGCGAGCCTGTCGAAGGCCATGGAAGCGCTCGCCGGCTTTTCCGCCTTGAAAGGGCGTGGCGCACGGCTCGCATTGCCGCTCGCGGGCGGCGCCATCGAGATCATCGACGAAAGCTACAACGCCAATCCGGCGTCGATGCGCGCGGCGCTTGCGCTGCTCGCCCGGGCAAAGCCGGGCGCCGGCGGCCGCCGCATAGCGGTGCTGGGCGATATGCTCGAGCTTGGACCGCAAAGTGCGGCGCTCCATGCCGATCTCGCTCCCGCGGTCGAAGAAGCGAAAGCCGATCTCGTCTTTGCCTGCGGCCGCGACATGCGCGCGCTCTTCGACGCGCTTCCCCCTTCGCGCCGCGGCTTGTGGGGCGAGACTTCGTCCGACATCGCGCCGGAGATCCTCCGTTCGTTGCGCGCGGGCGACGAGGTCTTGATCAAAGGGTCGCTCGGCAGCCGCATGGCGGTCATTCTCGACGCGCTCAGGTCAAGCGGAGGCACGGTCTAGATGCTTCCCGTCATCCTTGTACATCTGCTGGGCCATGTCGGCGTCCTGAATATCTTCCGCTACATCACGTTCCGGGCGGGCGGGGCGGTGATGACCGCGCTGCTCATTGCCTTCGTGTTCGGACCCGCGATGATCCGCTGGTTGCGCGCGCGCCAGGGCAAGGGACAGCCGATCCGCACCGATGGTCCGCAGCGTCACATCGTCGAAAAACAGGGCACGCCCACGATGGGCGGGCTCTTGATCCTGATTTCCTCCGTCGGCGCGACGCTGCTGTGGGCCGACCTGAGCCAGGTGTACGTCTGGGTCGTGCTCTTCGTGACGCTCGGTTTCGGTCTGCTCGGCTTCTATGACGATTATCTCAAGGTCGTGAAGCGCTCGCCCGACGGGATCAGCGCGCGGGGCAAGCTGCTCTCCCAGTTCGCGATTGCGATGATTGCAAGCTATGCCACGATGAAGCTGGAGGAACCGCATCTCGCCGGAACGGTTGCCATTCCTTTCCTGAAAAGCGCGCTCATTCCCCTCAGCTACGGGTTCATAGTTTTCGGGGGA
>DATGGN010000147.1:0-5358 GCA_035308485.1 Rhizomicrobium sp. | reverse complement strand
GTGATGCAGCGGAAGCCTTCCGCTTCGCATTGGGTGCAGAAGATTCCCTTCGCCAGATAAAGCCCTTCGAGCGTCGTGTTGCGCGCGGGCGCAATCTCGGTCTCGATTTCGAGCGTGAAACGCGCCGGTGGCTCGGGAATGGTGAGCGTTTCGGCGTCCAGGCTGTATTGTTCCGGAAAGAGAGCGCGGCCGTCGAGTGCGATGGAGATGAGCTTCAACCGCTCGCCGTTGAGCACGAGCGGCGCCGGCGACTTAGCCAGCCGCTCCACCTGCATCCGTGCCCTGACCCGGGTTGCTTCCGGATCGAGCGCGAAGTCAAGCGCGATCTCGCGCACGCGATAATCCGGCGGGCGGTAGTCCTTTAGACGAACGGCGCGCGGCTCTTCGGTGCGCATGAGGCTTCCTCGCGGGAATTTGGCCCCGCCCTCATACGCGGAAATGAGACGGGGAAAAAGTCAGGTTGCTACTGTGTTGGCAGTTCCTGTTCCACCGCCTCCCGAAGTCGCGGAAGAGCAACAGCGACCGTTTCCCATACAAAGATTGCCGAAACGTCCTCATAGTCATGGCGATACACGTTTCCAGCGGCTGCCATCTGCCGCCACGCGATGGTCGGGTGGCGGGCCGTCAGGTCGTCGGGCAGACACCGCGAAGCCTCAGAAATGATTTCCAGGCATCGCGTCACCGCATAAACGCTCTTCAAATCACGGACGAATGACTCTCGATCCAAACCGTGAATGAACCGCGTTGCAAGCTCGATATTGTGGAGAATATCCCCCAGCGCGGAAGCACGAGCTTCAAAAGGCATAAAGCGCGTCGGACATAGAGGAACGCAAATACGGCTTGAGGGCTTTCTGATTCACAACGTCGACTGCCCCGTCGAACAGACCTGAAATGTATTCTTTGAGATCAACATAGTCATAGACCGTTATCGGCACAGCGGGATCGGTGTCGATCATGATGTCGAGATCGCTTTCTGGACCTTGGGTGCCTCGCGCTACGGAACCGAACACGGCAGCGTGCCTCACGCCGCGAGCCCGAAGTTCGAGTTCGTGTTCCCTTAAAATGGCGAGTGCAACGGAAGAATCCATTACGGCAGTATGACACAACAGCACCAGGTTTTCACCTTGCAAGTTCGCAGGTCTCGACCCTCGGCGTGCGTCTCTAGGAGTCGTTCTGGTCGATGCGGGCGAGGATGTCCTGCGCCTGGTGTGCGAGATCGGCGAGCGATGAGGGCATCTCTTCGCCCGATTTGCGCGCCCAGGCGATCAGTTCCTCGGCGAAGCTTTCGAGCTGCGGCGCACAGGCGATCAGACGCGCCTGGCGCTCGACCCGCATGGGATCGAGATCGTATTCCGCGCCGGGTACACGCCAGCCGCCCCATTCGGCGCTGCCGGTGATGACGATCGGATAGGTGCCCGGGATGGGATGACGTGCGCAATCCTCGGGCGGCTGCCACTTGTTGCGCGCCCGCATCACGCGCCAGCGCTCGTCGCCGCGCTGTTTGTCGTCTTCGAGCGGCTGCTCGGCCTGCAGTTCTTCCGCGGCGAAGTCGCGCCCGAGGCCAACCTCGTAAAAGATGCGCAGCGGCTCATCGATGCCTTTCGCCCATTGCGGCACCACTTTTTCCACGATGGCCCAGGTGCCCACCGGTTTCACGTACACGCGCTGGTTCTTGTGAAAGATGGCTTTCATCCGACGGTCTCTGCCTGTCCGGCCTCAGGATAGGTAGGCCCTCTTAAGCGGCGGTTAAGGACGTTGGACCGGATTGCCAGATTGCGGCGCGAAGCCCTATCGTGGCGGTCGGATCTTCGTGAATTCCGCGCAATGAATTTCGATTTCTCCGACGAGCAAAAACTCCTTCGCGAACAGGCGCGGCGGTTGCTGGCCGACAGATGCCCGCCGCCTGCCGTGCGCGCGGTGCTGGAAAGCGATGCCGGATACGATCGCGCTCTGTGGAAAAGCATCGCGGAGATGGGCTGGCTCGGAACGGCGATTCCGGAAAGTTACGCCGGCCTCGGGTTTGGCGCGCTCGAACTGTGCGTCATCGCCGAAGAGCTTGGCCGCGTGCTTGCGCCTGTACCGTTTTCCTCGACCGTCTGCCTTTTCGCGGAAGCGCTGATGCTCGCGGGCAGCGAGGAACAGAAGCGGCGTTATCTGCCGAAACTGCCGCGTGGCGAATTGATCGGAACCCTCGCGCGCGCCGAGCATGCAGGCGCCGTGACGCCGAAATCAATTCATGCATCCTTTCGGGCCGCCAGACTGTCGGGCACGAAAACGGCCGTTGCCGACGCCATGGACGCCGATGCTGCAATCGTCCTCGCGCGCACCAGCGATGAGGGCGGCGAACGCGGATTGTCGCTGGTGCTCGTCGATCTGAACGGGCGAGGCGTCACGCGCACGCGGCAGGACTGCATCGATCCCTCGCGCAAACGTGGCGCGCTCGGGTTCGAGAATGCGCCGGCCGAATTGCTGGGGGGCGCGGGCGAGGGGTGGGAGTTGCAGCGTCGCATTCTTGACCGCGCCGCAATCGTGACGGCGTTCGAACAGGTCGGCGGCGCCGACGCCTGCCTCGCCATGGCGAAAGACTACGCAGTCACGCGCCACGCCTTCGGACGGCCGATCGGTTCCTTCCAGGCAGTCAAGCACCGGCTGGCCGATATGTACATTGCCAACGAGCTTGCGCGTTCGAACGCCTGGTACGGCGCCTGGGCGCTCGCCACCAATGCCCGCGAACTCCCGCTGGCGGCGGCCGCCGCGCGGGTCTCGGCGACCCAGGCGTTCGATTTCGCCGCCAACGAGAACGTGCAGATACACGGCGGGATCGGCTTCACCTGGGAAGCCAATTGCCATCTCTTCCAGAAGCGCGCGCGCGAGCTTGCCCTGTCGCTCGGACCGCAGCGGGTCTGGAAAGACCGCCTCGTCACCGAACTCGAACGGAGCAACGTCGCGTAATGGTACAGAGAGGATTCACAACGAGGCAGTGAGACGTTGAGAAGGACGTGCGCGGCCGAGGCGCGATTGATCCTCACTTCTCAACACAGTCGCTCACTGTCAATGGATGGTGAAACGCAATGGATTTTGACGATACGCCCCAGGAAGCCGCGTTTCGCGCGGAAGTCCACGCCTGGCTCGCGGCGAATGCGCCGCCCGGACGGCGCCAACGCGGCGACGAAGCCCGGCTCGGGCCCGGCCAAAGCAATCTCGAAGAGGCCCGTGCCTGGCAGGCGAAAAAAGCCGCCAAAGGTTACGCGCGCATCACCTGGCCGAAGGAACTGGGCGGGCTCGGCGGCACCGCCATCCAGCAGGTGATCTACAACCAGGAAGAAGCGAAGTTCGACGTGCCCTCGACTTACGCGTTCTCGATCGGCCTTGGCATGTGTATCCCGACGCTGATGGCGTACGGATCGAAGGAGATGGTCGCGCGCTATGTGGCGCCGGCGCTCAGGGGCGATGAAATCTGGTGTCAGCTTTTTTCGGAGCCCGCCGCCGGTTCCGATGTCGCGGGGCTGCGCATGCGCGCCCTGCGCGACGGCGAACAATGGGTGGTCAACGGCCAGAAGATCTGGACGTCCGGCGCGCACTATTCCGATTACGGTCTCCTGCTCGCGCGTACCGATTTCGATGCTCCGAAGCACAAGGGGCTGACGATGTTTTTCCTGTCCATGCAGTCGCCCGGCGTCGAGGCGCGTCCCATCCGGCAGGCGACCGGCGGCGCGACCTTCAATGAGGTGTTCTTCACCGACGTACGCATTCCCGATTCGCAGCGCTTGGGCGACGTGGGACAGGGATGGACCGTCGCGCTGACCACCCTGATGCACGAGCGGCTCGCGGTCGGCGGCGGGCAGGGCGGCAACATCGACGTGAAGGAGCTGCTTTCGCTCGCCCGCCATCTCGAACTCGAGGACGGGCCGGCTCTCAGGAACGCGCATGTGCGCGAAAGGATCGCCGACTGGTACGTACGTTCCGCCGGTCTGAAATATACGACCTATCGCACCATGACGGCGCTCTCGCGTGGGGAACAGCCCGGGCCGGAAGCGTCGATCGCGAAAGTGGTCGTCGCCTCGAAGCTGCAGGAATTGTGCGCCTTTGCGACCGAGCTTGAAAGCGAGGCAGGCGCGCTCAAGGGCGACGATGCGCCGGCGCATGGGGCGTTTCAGCTCGGCTGGATGAGCGCGCCCGGATTCCGCATCGCCGGAGGCACCGACGAAATCCTGCGCAACATCATCGCCGAACGCGTGCTGGGCCTCCCGCCCGACATCCGCGTCGACAAGGACGTGCCATTCAACAAGATGCCCGGCAACTGACGCGAACGGGCCTGAAGCCGGGATCGACTAGGGCTTCATCCGGTAGACCGAGCCCAGATCGTAGGCGCCGCCATATTGCGTCGTGCCGTAAAGGCGACCCTTCGCATCGAGCGCAAGCGTTCCATAGGGATAGCCGCCGTCGCTGCAACCGGACGCCGCGCAGAAACTGTACAGTCGGCCGTAGGCGCCGCTCTTGATCTCGAACATCGCCCCGAAATTGTTGTCGCCGCCGCGGCCGGTGGTGCCGAAGATGTGACCCTTGGAATCGAGCGTGACGGCGGCCGCCGGCTCGGAGCCGTCGGCGCAGTTCGTCTGCGCGCAAAAGGAGTACAGGACAGAGTATTGCCCGCCCGCGGCCAGCTCGAAGACGACGCCGTCGCCGGCATTGCCGCCGAAATACGTGGTCCCGTAGAGATTGCCTGCCGCATCCTGCGCCAGCCCCGCAAACGGCCCGCTGCCGTCAGTGCAGTTAGCCTCGGTGCAGAAGGTGTAAAGCGTATTTTCGCTCCAGTTGCCGTTCGACGATGTCAGTTCGTAAATCGTGCCGCCGCTGTTGGCGCCGCCGTAATATCCGGTCGTGCCGTAAAGTGCGCCCGACATGCCGACAAGCACCGCGCCGCGCGGCAATCCGCCGTCGCTGCAGTTCGAAGCGCTGCAGAAATTGTACAGAATCTGAAAGGACCAGCCGCCCCGGCCGGGCGTGAGAGAATAAACGGTGCCACTTCCGTTCGTTCCGCCGGCAATGGTGGCGCCGTAGAGCGGCGACTTGCCGTCCCAGGCTGCGCCGGTGCTTTGGCCCGCATACGAAAGATCCCACGGCCCCGCGCCGTCATTGTTGTCGAAGCTGTGAAGATAGTGCAGCGCGTATTTTTTCCCGCCTTTGCTCTTCAACTCGAAAACCGCGCCGTCGCCGTTGGAGCCGCCGAAATAGACGGTGCCGAAGAGGTTGCCGCTGGTGTCGACGACCAGCGTCACGCTCGGGCCCTGATCGGATTGGCAATTCGGCGGAGTGCCGGCGCAAAAACTCTTCAGGCTTTTGAAGGTCCAGCTTCCC
>DATGGN010000146.1:0-14971 GCA_035308485.1 Rhizomicrobium sp. | reverse complement strand
CGATGTCGGCGCCGCGTGAGCTGCTGAAGCTCCTCACCGAGCGGCGCAACCTCACCGAGGCGCAGGCGGGCGAGCTGCTCGCGCACCTGACCGATGCCGAGCTGCCGCCGCCGCTGGCGGGGGCGCTGATCGCAGCTCTCGCCACCAAGGGCGTGGTGGCGGACGAAGTGCGCGGCCTGGCGCGCACCATGCGCCGCCTGGCGCGTCGCCCCGACATCCCGTCCGACCTGCGCGCCATCGACATCGTCGGTACGGGCGGCGATGCCTCGGGGAGCTTCAACATCTCGACGGGCACCGCGCTCCTCACGGCGGCCTGCGGCCTGCCGGTGGTCAAGCACGGCAATCGCTCGGTCTCGAGCCGTTGCGGCAGCGCGGACGTGCTGGAAGCGCTCGGCGTGCGCGTCGATCTCTCGCCCCAGCAGGCCGGCGCGTGTCTTGCCGAGACGGGTCTCTGTTTTCTCTTTGCGCCGCTTTATCATCCGGCGATGAAGCACATTGCGCCGGTGCGCAAAGATCTCGGTTTTCGCACCGTGTTCAATCTTTTGGGCCCACTCAGCAATCCCGCGCGGGTGCCCCGCCAATTGCTGGGTGTTTTCGCAGAACGCTGGGTCGAGCCGATGGCGGGCGTGCTTGCGGAACTCGGTACAAAACGCGCCTGGGTGGTGCATGGGAGCGATGGCATGGATGAACTGACGATCACCGGACCAAGTGTCGTTGTTGAGGTCTTCGATGGGAAGAAGTGCAAATTCGAAATCGAACCCGGCCGGATCGGCCTGGGACGCGCGACTCTTGATAGCGTGAAAGGTGGCGATGCGACGTACAACGCCGGAGAACTGGACGAGCTGCTCAAGGGACGAGGCAATGAAGCCTATCGTGACATCGTGATCTTGAATTCGGCCGCGGCGCTGACGGTGTCCGGCAAGGCGGAGACCATCGAAGAAGGCGCGGAAATTGCGCGACGGGCTTTGCATGACGGCCGTGCACGCGCAAAGCTTGAAGAATTGCGCCGGGCGACACAGGGATTTGCAGCGTGAGCTTTCTGGAACAGATAGCGGTTTACAAGCGCGATGACATTGCGCGCGACAAGCGCGAACGGCCCGAGGCGCTCGTTGAGGCCCGTGCGCGGAAAACGAGTGCGCCACGCGGCTTTCGCGCCGCGCTGGTCGCGCGCCGCGAAGCGGGCCAGTTCGGGCTGATCGCAGAGATCAAAAGAGCGAGCCCCTCAAAAGGCATAATCCGTGCGGATTTTGATCCGACTACGCTTGCACAAGCCTACGAGGCGGCCGGCGCCACTTGCCTCTCGGTTCTAACCGATACGCCATCCTTTCAAGGCGCACCGGAACATTTGTCCGCTGCGCGTGCCGCCGCCTCCCTGCCTGTTCTCCGCAAGGATTTCATGGTGGACGCTTATCAGGTGAGCGAAGCGCGTGCCTGGGGCGCGGATTGCATCCTCGTCATTCTGGCAATACTGCAGGACGCTGAGGCACGACTCCTGATCAAGGCCGCGCGACGCTGGAAAATGGATGCGCTCGTAGAAGTTCACGACGAGGCCGAACGGGACCGGGCGCTGGCTCTCGGAGCAGATCTCATCGGTATCAATAACCGCGACCTGAAAACCTTTGCGACGGACCCCGCGGTCACTTTGCGTCTGGCACCGGGAATTCCGCGCACTGTTCTCGTCGTGTCCGAAAGTGGACTTGGTACGTACGACGACCTTCGACGCCTTGCCGACGCCGGCGTCAGTACGTTTCTAGTGGGTGAGAGCCTGATGCGCGAGAACGACGTTGCAGGTGCCACACGAAGGCTGTTGGGCCCGCCGTGAACAAGCTCACACATCTGGACAAGCATGACGCCGCCAGAATGGTCGATGTGTCGGCCAAGACAGCGACAGTGCGCGAAGCAAAAGCGGAAGCCGTCATCCTGCTTTCGGCCCTGACGTACAAAGCCGTGCTCTCCGGCCGCGCGCCAAAGGGCGACGTGCTTGCGGTGGCTCGGCTTGCGGGCATCATGGCGGCGAAAAAGACGTCAGAGCTTATTCCCCTTTGCCACCCTATTCCACTCACAAATGCGCAGGTGACAATCGAGCCGCTCCCTGAACGTCATTCCTTCCGCGTCGTCGCTTCCGCCAAAACCAAATCGGAAACCGGCGTTGAAATGGAGGCTTTGACCGCTGCGACAATTGCCGCATTAACGCTGTACGATATGGTGAAGGCGATAGATCGTGGCGCGACGATCGAGACTGTCCGGCTCGTTGCGAAATCTGGTGGCAAGAATGGAGCCTGGCGCGCAGCAGGCCGCCGTCCGACGTCAAGCCGGCCGTGATCCCCGTCGGTGAGGCCATTGCGCGCATAACTGCGGCAGTCGCGCCGCTCGAGGACGAACTCGTCGAACTGAAGCGCGCACACGCCCGCGTGCTCGCGGGTGACGTGGTAGCGCACCTCGATCAGCCACCAACTCCAGTCTCGGCAATGGATGGCTATGCGGTGCGGCTGGCAAATGCCGAACGCGCGGGCACGGCTTTACGGGTCATCGGCACCGCGGCTGCCGGCCATCCGTTCGAAGACCATGTCGGACAGAATGAAGCCGTACGGATTTTTACCGGCGGAGTCGTACCGCGAGGCGCCGACGCAATCGTTATCCAAGAAGATGTCGACATTGACGGCGAGCGGATCGTCTTGCGAGCGCCGGCCCAGGCAAAGCACATTCGACCGGCGGGTCTGGATTTTCGCAACGGCGATGTGCTCGAGCGGGCTGGACAGAGGCTGACGGCACGCGATCTAGCCTTGATCGCAGCGGGAGACGTTGCGCATGTGCATGTGCGGCGAAAACCGCTCGTGGCCTTCGCCGCAACGGGCGACGAGCTTGCACCTCCGGGTGCGACCCATCAGCCCGGCGGCGTCGTCGCCTCGTCCGGCTATGCGTTGCGAGCACTCATCGAAAGCTGGGGCGGTGAGCCACTGGACCTGGGCATTCTTCCCGACACGATCGAGGCATTGCAGGGCATTCCAGAACGCGCGGCGCAAGCGGACGCGGTCGTCACCATGGGGGGCGCCTCGGTGGGCGACCACGACCTTGTACAGCGCGCACTCCAGCCAAAGGGCTTCGAACTGGATTTCTGGAAGATCGCGATGCGGCCCGGAAAGCCTCTGATCTTCGGCCGGCTTTGCGGGAAGCCGTTTCTCGGTCTCCCGGGAAATCCTGTATCGAGCTATGTCTGTGCAGTTCTTTTTCTGCAGCCGCTGATCGCGGCATTCCTCGGGCTTTCCATTCGACGGGATAGCCAAACCGCGCTGTTGTCTGGTGCATTGCGCGAGAACGACTCGCGGCAGGATTATATCCGCGCGCGCCTGTTCACTCGCGACGGCGAACACTGGGTCGAGCCGCTTCCCATTCAGGACTCGTCTATGCAATCCGCTCTCGCCCGCGCCGATGCCTTGATCGTTCGCGCAGCACATGCATCGGCGGCGACCGATGGAGAAGCGGTCGAGGTGATCAGGCTCGCCGATTGAAGGCGCGCCCAGCGCCAAGCCGCTCGCGTGAAAACGGTTGTTGGGGACCTCCTGCGGTTGTTGCTTCCGTGTTCGTCTCCTTGCCACAACATTTTGAGCGTTGACGCGCGAGGAGAACTAAACTAGAACGATTCGCCATGTTTCGGCTTTGTTCGGCATCGCCGGACGGCCCTCCGGGAGCAGGAATTATGCTGACACGCAAGCAGCACGAACTGCTGATGTTCATTCACGAGCGGGTACGCGAGACGGGTGTTCCTCCGTCATTCGACGAGATGAAGGATGCGCTGGACCTGAAATCGAAGTCAGGCATTCACCGTCTGATTACAGCGCTCGCGGAGCGCGGATTCTTGCGACGGCTCGAGAAGCGCGCACGCGCGCTCGAAATCGTTCGTCTGCCCGAGAACGTTGCCGACACGCTGCGACCGGCCACTTCGCGCACGCAGGCGCAACGCCTCGCCGCCCCACCGGCTCGCGGTGCACGTGCCCCCTCTGATCCGAGAAGCGGCGGAAGTCCCCGTCGTCACGAATCCGAAGGTGCAACGAGTGTTCCAGTGCTCGGTCGCATTGCCGCCGGTACGCCGATAGAAGCCTTACAGAACAAAATCGCCGAAATGCCCGTGCCCGCCGGCATGCTTGGCCGCGGTGAGCATTTTGCGCTGGAAGTGACGGGCGATTCCATGATCAACGCCGGCATTCTCGACGGCGATACGGTCGTGATCCAGCAGTCCCCAACCGCAGATACGGGCCAGATTGTCGTCGCACTGATCGACAATTCCGAAGCGACGTTGAAGCGTTTGCGCCGCCGTGGTGATTCCATCGCGCTCGAAGCGGCCAACCCTGCCTATGAGACCAGACTGTACGGCGCAGATCGCGTGCGAATTCAGGGCAAGCTCGTCGGGCTTATCCGCCGCTATTGAAACCTCGCCCGCGCCGCTCCCATGGCGCCTGGCTCCAGGGCCGGGCGCCCCTGACTTTCTGGACCGTCGCAACGACAATGGTTTTGCCGAAGCTGATGGCATAGGCACCTTGTCGCGCCACGTCGATTCGGTCGATCACCAGTTTCGGCCCGATGCAGAGCCCGCGTGTTGGAACGGCGCTGATCACGACTTCCGCATTTGTACAGTCTTCGGCCAGGGCTTCGGCGCGACGAACGGCGGCAACGCGCACGCCGGCCGATGTCTGCGCGATACATCCCATCGCGTCGCATCGCACGCCTTCATTGACTCCCGCGACAGAGTCGCGGGCCAATCGGGCGTCGCCGTCGCGTTTCATCCATTCACTCGCGGAATATTCGTCCCCGATGTGGCCGACAAAATGGAGCCGGCGATCGGCAGTGCGAATAGCAACGGTCTGTCCATCGCGGGCAATGAAGAGATCGGGCGGCCGCGCCAGGATGATCAGCGCAATTCCGGCCAGCGCTGGAAGAAGGCCAAGCCAACGCACTGCACTCCGCCAAATGACTGTCCACAGACCGCCGAGCGATATCAGCACGAGAGCTGCGATCGGCCACGCCGCGACGACGCTAACAGCGCCGGGCAAATGCGACACGAAATGGCCGACGGCCAGCATCGCCGCAATACCCCACCCCATTACGTGCAGCGGGATGAAATCGAGGCGCACCGGCATCAGTACAACCGAGAGAGCCGCCATGGGCATGGTGACAAAGCCCATGATCGGCATTGCCAGCAGGTTGCCGAGCACGGCGTAATGAGTCGCGCGATCAAAATGAAATGCGGCGTAAGGCAAGGTCGCGATGCTCCCCACGAAACTCGTTACCGCAATACCGCGAAGGTAATGACGTACAGGAGCAAAGGGGAGGCGCGGCCGCTGACCACGCGCCGCGCTCCTTCGCTGTTCCCATTCCGCCACGGCGATCAGGCTGGCAACAGCGGCAAAAGACATTTGAAAACCCGGCTCGATAAGGGTCTCGGGCTGCATGGCGAGAAGAATTGTCGCAGCAAATGCAAGCGAACGCATGGAGAGTGCCGGTCGGTCGAACAGGATCGCGAGGAGCATCATCGCGAGCATGGTGAAGGCACGAACGGCCGGAGTGGCACCGCCGCTGATCGCGAGGTAAAAACCCGCGCCGCCAAGCGCGGCCAGCGCCGCCCATTTCTTGATCGGCTGCGTCAGGGCCACGCGCAGCCATAGCGCGAGGGCGGCGCGGACTGCCCAGAACAGGCCGAGACCCACAAGTGCCATGTGCAAACCCGCAATAGCGAGCACATGAGCAAGGCCCGCGTCCCGCAAAGATTCTTCATCGGCTTCCGAGATGCCGCCCCGATCGCCGGTGATAAGCGCGGAAGCGATGGCGCCCGTGCTTCCAGGAAGGACCGCGTGAATCCGCGCGCTGATTCGAAAGCGCAATGCCTGAAGCGAAAGACCGAGGCTTCCCCAAACATCCGGCGGCGGAGCGGGTGCAATGATTTCCGGCGCGCCAAATGCGTAACCCACTGCGCCGATGCCTTCGAACCAGGCCGCGCGTCCGAAATCGTAATCACCGGGTGACGAAGGCGGTGGAGGCGGCATCAAAACCACCTGGAGTCGCACAACTGCGCCAGGGGCGAGGCGCTCGCCCGCACGACGCACCGAGACCCGTACGCGTCTCGGCAATTCGGATTTGTCCAGACCGTCGACAAAGAGCGGTGCGAGGACCGCACGCACGCCTCTGTTGTGCAGTTCGGCCGCTTCCACGCGGCCGTCCAGTTCAACCGGTCCCACACGGTGCATAAGCACCGGCGCCGCAACCCAGTCCGAGCGGAACTTGGCGGCACAAAAGCCGAGCAACAGCGCGGCGCAGCCGATGCCGCACGCGCGCAAGAGTGTACCTGACAAGGCCATAGGCCCGGCGGCTGCCGCGAAGCTCCAGCACAGAAGTGCGAGCACAAAAGCGCGGCCTGGTTCAGCAGGAAGTGCGAAGTAAACGCCGATACCCGCACCGAATGCGACTGGAAGCCATAGCGTCCAGCGTTCCCGCTCTTCCAGCAGCGCATTGCAGAATGCGCGCGGAAGGCGACGTGCCCGCAAAAGCAGGGCGCCTGGACGGATGCCAACATTCCGGGAGCGAACGCAAATAAGCGAGGGAGCTATCGCCATGGGAGCCGGTTTGATAAAAGCCGCGCCAACCTTGGCCGGACAAAGTCCGGCCGCTCCCGGAACCAACTATGGCAGAAGATTCGACGCCTGTCCTGCGTTTTGCCCCCTCCCCCACCGGTTATTTGCATATCGGTGGCGCCCGAACGGCGCTCTTCAACTGGCTTTACGCCCGCCACTCCGGCGGACGCTTTCTGCTCAGGATCGAAGATACCGACCGGGAACGCTCGACGCCCCAAGCCGTAGCAGCCATCCTGAACGGCCTCGATTGGCTGGGACTGCACTGGAACGGCGAGCCTGTTTTTCAATTCCCGCGCGCCGCACGACATCGCGAGGTTGCCGAGCAGCTTGTGCGCCAGGATCGCGCCTACCGCTGTTATGCCACGGCGGAAGAGCTCGGCGCGATGCGAGCCGAACAGCGTACCGCCGGAAAACCGCAGCGTTACGATGGGCGCTGGCGGGACCGCGATCCGTCAGAGGCACCGAAGGATGCATCCTTCGTTGTCCGCCTCAAGGCGCCGCAATCGGGAGAGACAATCGTACACGATGTCGTTCAGGGCGATGTTCGCTTCGAGAATGGTCAACTTGACGACATGGTTCTGCTCCGCTCGGACGGCACGCCGACGTACATGCTGGCCGTAGTGGTCGACGACCACGATATGGGCGTTACGCATGTCATCCGCGGCGATGATCACCTGAACAATGCGGCGCGGCAGCTGCAGATCATCGAGGCGATGGGGTGGCCCCGACCAGTGTACGGTCATGTGCCGCTCATCCACGGTCCGGACGGCACCAAACTGTCCAAGAGACACGGCGCGCTCGCTGTCGAGGCCTACCGCGACATGGGCTATCTGCCCGAAGCCATGCGCAACTACCTGCTGAGACTCGGGTGGAGTCACGGCAACGACGAAATCATTTCGACCGAGCAGGCGATCGCCTGGTTCGATCTCTCCAATATTGGGCGAAGCCCGGCGCGCTTCGACTTCAAGAAGCTGGACAACATCAACGCGCATTACATGCGCGCGAGGACGGACGAGACGCTTTCGGATGAGCTGACTGCGTTCATTGCGCAAAAGCAGGAAGGTAGAATTCCGGACAAAAGGACCACAGAGCGCCTCACGGCGGCAATGCCCGGATTGAAGGAACGCGCCAAGACGCTCGTCGAACTCGCGAGTGCGGCTGAATTCCTGTTCTCGGACGGATCGCCCGAGCCGGATGAGGCAGCGGCCAGAATCCTTTCTTCCGAAAGCCGCAAGCTGCTGGCGGAGACAATTCCCGTGCTGCAGCGCAGCGAATGGACCGCTATGGCGCTGGAAGCCGGTGTGCGCGGGCTGGCGGAACAGAAAGGTCTCAAGCTCGGGCAATTTGCCCAGCCGCTCCGAGCTGCAATCACGGGCAAAGCCACGTCGCCCCCGATTTTCGAGATGATGTCGGTGCTCGGGCGCGAAGAAGTTCTCGCCCGCATTTCTTCACACGCAACATGAAAATATGATGATAATACCCAGCAGCAGCAGCGTTAATCAACATCAGAAGTGCGCGGGATCACTGGGGATATTGGTGCTTTGGGTCTGAAACGTTCACCTTGGGAGAAAAAAGACTGTCAGGGGCTGTCCGCTGTCCGCCCGCGGCTGAGTCACAGAGAATACATCGCAAAACTGCGTGAAGCTGCCGCTGGGCCGGTGGCGGGTTCCGCGCTGATGGATTATATTGTTGCAGTGCAAAAGAGAGGGAGGCCCAAGAGGGTGACTATAATGAACGACGGCAAAGCAAAACCCGCAGGCAAGGCGATCCTCTCCTATGCGAGCAGAAACTACGAGTTCCCCGCTCTCGCGGGCTCGCTCGGGCCCGACGTCATCGACATCCGGCATCTTTACGATACCACGCACCTTTTCACCTACGATCCGGGCTTCACCTCCACGGCCGCCTGCGAAAGCGACATCACCTATATCGACGGTGAAGAAGGCGTTTTGCTGTACCGCGGCTACCCCATCGACCAGCTCGCAGACCATTCGAATTTTCTGGAAGTCTGCCACTTGCTCCTCTACGGCGATTTGCCGAATGCGGCCGAGATGAAGGCGTTCAATCGGGCCATCACCTACCATACGATGGTGCACGAGCAGATCGCGCAGTTCTTCCGGGGCTTTCGCCGCGACGCGCATCCGATGGCCGTCATGTGCGGTGTGGTCGGTGCGCTTTCCGCCTTCTACCACGACTCGACGGACATCACCGATCCGCAGCAACGCGAGATCGCCGGTCACCGCATGATCGCCAAGATTCCGACGATCGCCGCGATGGCGTACAAATACCACGTCGGCCAGCCCTTCGTTTATCCCCTGAATTCGCTCGGCTACACAGAAAACTTCCTGCGCATGTGTTTCGCCGTGCCTTGCGAAGAGTACAAAAGCAATCCCGTCCTGGCCAAGGCGCTCGACACCATCTTCATCCTTCACGCCGACCACGAGCAAAACGCGTCGACCTCCACCGTTCGCCTGGCCGGTTCGTCGGGCGCCAATCCATTCGCGTGCATAGCTGCCGGCATCGCCTGTCTGTGGGGCCCGGCCCATGGAGGCGCCAACGAAGCCGCGCTCAAGATGCTGATGGAGATCGGGACCGTCGACCGTATCCCTGAATTCATCGACCGCGCGAAAGACAAGAACGATCCCTTCCGTCTGATGGGGTTCGGCCATCGCGTGTACAAGAATTATGACCCGCGTGCCAAGGCGATGCAGGCCCAGTGCCACGCGGTCCTCGACGAACTCGGGATCCACGAGGATCCCCTGCTCAAGGTGGCGCTGGAACTCGAACGTATTGCGCTAAAGGACGATTATTTCATCGAGAAGAAGCTGTACCCTAACATCGATTTCTATTCGGGCATCACGCTGAAGGCGCTGGGGTTCCCGACGAGCATGTTCACGGCGCTTTTCGCTCTTGCCCGCACGGTCGGCTGGATCGCTCAATGGAAAGAAATGGTTGTTGATCCCCACCAGAAGATCGGCCGTCCGCGGCAGTTGTACACGGGTGCAAAGCGGCGGGATTACGTGCCGATCGAGAAGCGATAGATTTCGCCGGGCAGTCCAAAAATCAGGAATTTGTCGTCTCGGGTAATCCACAACGCACAAATCCCAGAAGCGCGCGTGCTGCGCGGATGCTCGGGCGCTCGCCGCCCAATCCGAGCTTCGCGACCGCTTCGGCGAGGTCCCGTTGCTGCGCGCCGCGCACGGATTCATTCGTTAGCAGCGGCTCCAGCGCGTTTGCGAGAGCCTCACCGGTACAGGTGCCCTGTACGAATTCCGGCACTGCCGGGCGCCCCAGTAGAATATTTGCAAGCGTGATGAATCGCACGCTGACGAAGGGGCGCACCAACGCGTAGGTAAGCGGGCCGAGGCGATAGGCAACGACCATGGGCGTACCGGAAAGGGCGAGCTCCGTTGTCACAGTGCCGGAAGCGGCAAGCGCCACATCGGCCGCGTCGAATGCGGCGAATTTGTCGCCATCGCCCTCGACGAGATGAAGCGGTGATGGCCAACACTGCGTGTACGCGCGCACGAATGGGCCGACATGGTCCACCACTGGCAAGACGCAAACCACATCCGGAATCCGCGCCCGGAGAATCCGCACCGCTTCCCGAAAGCGCGGAAGCAGGAGGCGCACCTCGTTCATGCGGCTCCCGGGCAGGACCGCGAGCAGCGGCGCCGCGGCTGCAATTCCCAGGCGCGTCCGCAGCGACTCGCCACCCTTCATCAGTGCCCGGCGTTCGATGACGGGATGGCCGACAAAGACCGACTTGAGCCCGTTCTTTTCAAAGAATTCCGATTCAAAGGGGAGCAGCGCCAGAACAAGGTCAAAATAGCCGGCCATCTTTCGCGCGCGGTACGACCGCGACGCCCAGACCTGAGGTGCAGCGTAGTTCACGGTAAGACGTTGAGGCGCGATGCGCTTCAGCCGTTGCGCGATCCGGTGCGTGAAATCGGGGCTGTCAATCAGTACAACGGCGTCCGGCGACAGACGGATTGCGTAGTCGACAGCTTCCCGCACGCGGCGGAGAATGGCTGGGATACGGGGGACCACCTCGCGCAATCCCATGACCGCAGTATCATCGAGCGGAAAAAGAGAGGTCAGTCCCTGTGCCGCCATCGCCGGACCGCCGACCCCGACAATACGGACGTCGGGCTTCACCGATTTGAGACCGGCCATCAACTCGGCGCCGAGTCGGTCGCCGGACGGCTCGCCGCATACGAGCATCAGCGTGGGCTGACCGCGTTCGGTCACGACTGAAATGGCACGGTCAAACGCGCCCCTTCATCCCACTTCCTGGCCAAAACCGAAGAGAAAGAGGCCGACGCGGTCGGCCGTCGCCTGGACCAGTTGCCGATCCACGATTACCGAACGGCCGGCTTCTACCGCTATTCCGGCGAGACCGGCGTCGGCGGCATTCGCGACTGTGTGTACACCAACGGCGGGAAGATCGGTCTTGCCGTCCTGCGTCGGCTTCAAAGCCTTGACCAGGACGCCGCGGCGTCTCGCCGGTGTGCCTCGTATCGTTTGGGGAAGCTCGCCCGCGCGCCTGATCATCGCGTCGGTTCCCTCCGCGGCTTCGACAGCCAGTACGAGGCCGTGGCAAACGATCGTCGCCTGCCCGATGTCGAGGCCGCCCAGCATGCGAACGGTCTTTATCCCGAGTTCGATATCGCGCATGTCGTCCCTGTCCGGCTTGAGGCGTCCGAGCCGACCTTCCGTAGCCAGCAGAGCGGGGGCGGCCTCTGCGATCCCGACGGGAGAGAATCCTTCTTCAGCGAGAATATCGGAGAGCGATCGCAACAACGCGTCATCGCCGCGGCGCGCCGCCGCCGCGATACGCGGCATCAGCAGCACCCCCTTGGTGTCGGTCTTCAATTCCGAAAAACCTGGCCGCGGTACCCGCCCAGCAAAGAGAACACGGTTGCATTTCTTCTCGCGCAACAGCCGCAGCATCCTCCCGGCCTCGCCAAGAAAAGCCCACTCGTGCGGAAAACGGCTGATCTCCGAGTCTGCGGCACCGCGCAGGCCCAGAAGGAAGACGCTGCCGCCCGCGTCCTCGACCGATCGGGCAACAGCGCACGGCAATGCGCCGGCGCCGGCAATGATGCCGAGAGTGTTCATTCTTCCGGTTCCGCCCGTGCTTCGCGTTGGCGCGCGGGACAAATCGGCCGCTTTGCATCGGCGAGGATGAAAGTGACGACCTCCTGCACCTCCGGCACATCGGGCCAGGTCTCGCCGGCGCGGCGGGCGTTCTCGTGAATGGTGCCGGAACCGGATTCGAAGATTTCGCGGTACGCTGCCCTCAGCGCATGGATCCGTTGACGCGGAATGTTTCGGCGCCGTACGCCGACGAGATTGAGACCGTACAGCCGCGCATGGGTGCCGATGACACTGCCATAGGGAATGACGTCTGCGGTCACCCCGCTGACGCCGCTCACAAAGGCGTAGCGGCCGATGCGCCCGAATTGCTGAATTGCGGAGAGCCCCCCCATGATGACGCCCTCTCCAAGCTGTACGTGTCCCGCAAGCTGAACACCGTTTGAGAGGGTTACGTCGTTTCCCACCACGCAATCGTGGCCAATGTGGCAACCGGCCATGAGATAACAGCGGTCACCCACAGTGGTTATTCCCCGTCCTCCCCGGCTTCCCGTGCTGATGGTTACAGCCTCGCGGATGACATTGTCGCAGCCGATCCGGAGGCGCATGCCGTGCGGATCGTGCTTGCGTATCTGTGCATCACCGCCAATCACGGCATGCGAATGGATGACGGTACGTTCACCGATCTCCGTTTCGCCCTCGATGACGACGTGGGAAGAAAGGCGAACCTCTGCGCGCAACAGCGCGCCGCTCCGCACGATACAGAACGGGCCGACCTCTACGCCGTCCGCGAGGTTTGCGCCCTCTTCAACCAGCGCTGTTGGATGAACCTTCATCGTTGTCCGGTTGCCCGGTCTCGCGGATCATCGCGCTGAATTCCGCCTCCGCGCAAAGTTCGTTTTCGACGAATGCCTGCCCTTCGAATTTCCACACCGGACCGCGCCGCCTCAACGCCCTGACCGGAATGCGCAGCATGTCGCCAGGCCGGACCGGCCGCCGGAACCGGGCCCGGTCGATCGTCATGAAATACACGACCCGGTTCTCGTTGCTTAGTTTCAGGGTGTGGACCACGAGCGCTCCCGCCGTCTGCGCCATGGCCTCGACGATCAATACGCCGGGCATCACCGCGAGTTCCGGAAAGTGTCCCTGGAAATGCGGTTCGTTGTACGATACGGCCTTGTACCCAACCGCACTCTCCCCGGGCCGGATGTCACAGAGCCGCTCGACGAAAAGAAATGGAGCGCGATGCGGAAGCAGGCGCTTGATCTGCTCGACATCGAGGCTTACCGCGGATCTGTCTGCGGCGTCGTTCATTTCGAGATGCGCCCTCGGCGCTTGGCGAGAATCGCGACCGCGGCGAGTTCGCGTCGCCATTGTTTCATGGGGCGCGCAGGCGCGCCACCGTAATCCTCGTCGCCCCGATATTCGCCAGGCGCAGCCGCGGCCCGTGCTGCGAAACGGGCACGCGCACCAATGCGCGCGTGATCCGCAATTCCCGCCTGCCCGCCCAACACCACAAAATCTCCGAGTTCGCAGCTGCCGGAAATGCCTGTCTGCGCGACGACAATGCAATGCCGGCCTATGCGGCTGTTGTGCCCGATTTGCACGAGATTATCAATTTTCGTGCCTTCGCCGATGATGGTGTCGCCGAGCGCGCCTCGATCGACCGTCGTGCAGGCGCCGATCTCGACGCGATCCTGCACGATTACGCGGCCGAGTTGCGGGACCCTGCAATGGCCCGCCGCAGAGCCTGAAAAGCCGAAGCCCGGTTGCCCGATTTGCGCGCCAGGCAAGACTTCCACGTGATCGCCGAGATACGCGAAGCCGATCCCTGTATGTGCACCCACTTCGCAGTCGCGTCCGATCATGACTCCTCGACCGATAACGGCATTCGGGCCGATCCGCGATCCCGCTCCGATTTCCGCGTTTGGGCCGATGACCACGCCGGGCGCGAGCCGGACGTTTTCGTCCAGCCGGGCGCTCGAATGAATACATTTGTCCTGATCCCACGATCCCAACCCGTGTTCGGGGTAGAACAGCACAGCGGCAGCGGCGAAGGCGTGCTGCACGGAATCACAGCGAATAAGGTGCGGACGAGCGGCTGACGTCGGTTGCAAGTTGCGCGCGACGAAACACCAGCCTGCGCAACAATCCGCAAGCACGGGATCGCTCTCACCGGTACAGAACGTCAGGTGTTTGGAACCGGCGCCTTCCATCCCGGCGAGATCGACGATCGTTTCCGCAGCATCGGCACCGTCGGGAACGTCGACGTTCACGCGCGCGCAGACCTGCGCGAGCGTGAATGGCCCGCGATTGTCATAAAAACGTGGATCGGCCATCGATTCCCCTGTCGTGCGCGATTTTCGCGCGCGACCGGTTCAACGCGCTACTGCGCCGGCACTGCGCCCGCGGGCGGATTGACCAGCTGCACCTTGACGGTTGGCAATTTCTTGTTCAGCCGATCGACCGTGACTTTCGTCACGTCGATATCGACCATCCCGAGCACAATGGCTGCCCTATCAAGAAGGATATTGGCGCCGCGCTCCTGCATGATGCCCTGCAGAATCGGGCCCAGGGCCGCTTCCACCTGCTGCCGGGCCTTTAGCACGCCGCCCTGAATCAGGGATTGGCGCGCATCCACCTTCTGTTTGAAGGCGGCCTCTTTCGCCTGAAATGCCTTGATCTTCTGCGCGCGCACGTCGGGCGCAAGAATGGCGACCTGCTGCTGAAGCGTCTGCGACTCCTTTTGCAACGCTTCCTGCTGGGCCTTGAACTCCTTTTCCGCAGCAACGGTGTAGGCCTGGACCTGACGAACAATGTCCTGACCCACGCTCGAGGCCCTTAGAATGGCCGCACGGTCCACGACAATGATGCGGGGTACGGGCGCCATACCGGTCGCAGGCGCGGCCGGATGCGGCTTATTCGGCGCGGGGGCCTGAGCGACTGATTCCGCCGCACCCAGAGCGACGGCAAAAGAGAGCGCGGCTAGCACCGCGCGAAGCGCGAAATTCGATCTGGTCATGAGGTTCAGAGTCCTGTTCCTGCACTGAAATAGATGATCTGCGACCTGTCGTAGGGTTCCTTGACGTAGGGTATGGCAAAGGAAATCTGGATAGGCCCAAAGGGCGACTTCCAGTTCACGCCCAGTCCAGCCGAAGCACGGAATGCCATATTGTCCTTGATGCACACAACCCCCGGGGGATAGGGGGCACAATTGTTATCGGGAATTCCCGATGAGATGTGCCCCACCGTTC
>DATGGN010000145.1:0-7205 GCA_035308485.1 Rhizomicrobium sp. | reverse complement strand
GCCGGCGAAGCGCGCGTACCCTTTACCTCGGGTATTCTCATCGGTATCGGCGAGACGCCCGAAGAGCGGCTCGACTCCCTCCTTGCCCTGCGGGACCTGCATCAGGAATACGGACACATTCAGGAAATCATCGTCCAGAATTTCCGCGCCAAGCCCGCTACGCGCATGGCCGAGGCCGAGGAGCCGGGTCTGCACGAATTGATGTGGACGATCGCCGCCGCGCGCATCGTCTTCGGCCCAGCCATGAACATCCAGGCGCCGCCCAATCTCAGCGCGCGGACCTACGGAGACTTGCTCGACGCCGGCATCAACGACTGGGGCGGTGTCTCGCCGGTGACGCCCGATCACGTCAATCCCGAGGCGCCATGGCCGCAGCTGGACGCACTGGCGCGCACCACCGCGGCGCACGGCAAGATTCTCGTCGAACGGCTTGCCGCATACCCCGACTATTGCCGCGATCTCGCGCGCTGGCAGAATCCGGCGCTTCACAGGCACGTCCGCCGTCACAGCGATGCGGATGGATATGCTCGCAATGACAGCTGGACACCGGGTTCGCTTACGCCGCCGGGTTCCGGCCTCGTCCGTTCCGCGGTGCACAGGTCCGTAAACGCACCCATCGCGCGCGCCATCGATTCTGCGACCGCCGGCAACGCGCTCGCCGAGGATGACATCGTCGCACTCTTTTCCGCGCGCGGACCGGATTTCGAAGCCGTTTGCGCGGCGGCCGACGCGCTGCGCAAGTCGATGTGCGGCGACAGCGTGAGCTATGTCGTCACCCGCAATATCAATTACACGAATGTGTGCACGTACAAATGCGGCTTTTGCGCCTTTTCGAAGGGCAGGACATCGGTCGATCTGCGCGGGACACCCTACGACCTGGCACTGGAGGAGGTAGACCGGCGCGTTCGCGAGGCCTGGGCGCGCGGCGCCGTGGAAGTTTGCATGCAGGGCGGCATTCATCCCGACTACACCGGCGAGACCTATCTCGAACTCCTGCACGCAGCCAGGAATGCGGTTCCGGAGATTCATGTACACGCATTCTCGCCGCTGGAAGTCACGCATGGCGCGGCGACGCTCGGACTCTCGATCACGGAGTTCCTGAAGAAACTGCAGCGCGCCGGCCTTTCCACGCTTCCGGGCACGGCGGCGGAAATCCTGGATGACGAGGTTCGCGCGCTGATCTGTCCCGACAAGCTTTCGACCGACGCTTGGCTCGACGTCGTGGCGACCGCGCACGCGCTCGGGCTGCGTACGACATCGACCGTCATGTACGGACACGTGGAGACTTCGCGTTCATGGGCGCGCCACCTGTTGCGTCTGCGCGAACTGCAGCGCCGTACCGGCGGCATTACCGAATTCGTACCGCTCCCCTTCGTGCACATGGAATCGCCCATGTACCTGCGCGGGCAGGCGCGCAAGGGTCCTACGTTCCGCGAAGCGGTGCTCATGCACGCCGTCGCGCGGCTGGCGCTGCATCCGCTGATCACCAACATTCAGGTGTCGTGGGTGAAGATGGGGCGCGAGGGGGCGGCGCGCTGCCTCGACGCCGGCGCCAACGATCTCGGCGGCACATTGATGAACGAAAGCATCTCGCGCGCCGCGGGGACCCAGCACGGCCAGGAATTCCCGCCCGCGGAGATGGATGGGCTGATTCGATCTCTCGGGCGCGCGCCGCGACAGCGCACCACGCTTTACGCCGACGCGCCCGCTGCCCAGCAGCGCAAATCCTACGCTGCGCCCGACCTGCTTGCACCAATACAAACACCGTTGCGGCGTACCAAGGCGCATGATGTATGTACCTCCCCCTGAGGGAGGTGGTATTTGTCTTTTGCCTGAATGGCAGCAAGCAATCACAAAGATGACGAAGCTCGAACTCATCGCGCTCGAAGGCGTGCCGCTGATCAAGGCAGGCGACGACCTCGCGGCGATCGCACTCGATGCGATCGGTCACATGCGCCTGACGCTTGAAGACGGCGACGTGCTCGTCTTTGCACAGAAGATCGTCTCGAAATCCGAAGGACGCATGGTCCGTCTTGGCGGCGTCTCGCCGTCGCCGCGTGCCGTGGAGCTCGCACGCATCGCGGACAAGGACCCCAGGCTCATCGAGATCATCCTCGGTGAGTCGCGCGAGGTGCTGCGCGTGCGTGCAGGCGTGATCGTGGTCGAGGATATTCGTGGCCTCGTGCTGGCCAACGCCGGTGTCGATGCGTCCAACGTTCACGCCGACGGGGGCGATCCGAGCGTGCTGCTGCTCCCCAGGAATCCCGATGACAGCGCCGGACGTTTGCGCGAAGCGCTTCGTGCGCGCTCGCATTGCGATATCGGCATCGTCATCAACGACAGCATCGGCCGCGCCTGGCGAAACGGCACGATCGGTACGGCGATCGGCGTCAGCGGTCTTCCCGGACTGCTCGATCTGCGCGGTACGCCCGACCTTTACGGACGTCCCCTGCGCACGACCGACCTCGGCATGGCCGATGAAGTGGCTTCGGCCGCGTCTCTCATCATGGGACAGGCGAATGAAGGGCGGCCCATCGTGCTGGCGCGCGGCGTTCCCTATGGCCGCCGCGACGGCAGCGCGCGCGAACTCGTTCGCGACAAATCCCTCGATTTCTTCCGTTGAGTCGATGGATCTCCGCGTCGTCATTCCGGTCAAGCCGTTCACCGAGGCCAAGCAACGGCTGGCTTCAGTATTGAATCGGACGCAGCGGGCGGAATTGGCGGAGCGCATGTTTCGCCAGGTGTTCGGCGTGGCTGCTTCCTGGGCCGGCGCCGCAAATGTCGTTGTCGTCAGCCGCGCGGAAGACATTCTCGCGATGGTGCGGAATGAAGGCGGGATAGTTGTACAGGAGGAAAAAACCTCCAGCCTCAATTCCGCGCTTTCGCATGCGGCCGTGGCCGCGGCAGTTTCCCGAATTCTGGTCGTGGCGGGCGATCTGCCGTTTCTGGCCCACGATGATCTCGCCGAGATGGCGCGCGGCGAATGTGCCATCGCGCCCGATCGCCACCGGCGCGGCACGAACGCGCTTCTGTGGCCCGCGCAGCTGCCGTTCGCCTTCGGGGAAAACAGCTTCGCCCGTCACCGCGCCATCGCGGAAGGCGCGGGCCTCATTCCGACAGTCGTATTGCGCCGCGGCCTGGCGCACGATGTCGACGTTCCGGACGATCTGAACAGCGTGGAAATCTAGCCGAATCTCTTTCGCAGCAGCGGGAGCACGCGCTCGGCGTACAATTTCAGGAAGCGGGGCTGATCGTTGCCGGGGGCGTGAAAGACGAGATGGGTGAACCCCATGTCGATGTAATCCTTCAGCCGCTCCACATGCTCTTCGGCGTCGTCGGACACGATCCACCGGCTGGCCGTGCGCTCGACCGGCAGCGCGTCTGCGAGGCGCTCCATTTCCACCGCGTCTTCCACGTCGTGCTTTTCCTGCTGCGACAGCGCGAGCGCGCCCCAGTTGCGCGTATCCTCGAGCGCACGTTCTTTGTCGGTGTCGAACGAAACCTTCATTTCGATCATGCGATCGATCGAGCCCGGCGCCCGTCCGGCCTTCTCCAGCCCGGCCGCAACGTTCGGAAGGAGCGTCCTGGTGTAGAGGTCGCGGTCCTTGCCGCTGGTACAGATGAATCCTTCGGCCTTCTCGCCGGCGAGCTTTGCCATCACCGGTCCGGCCCCTGCCACGTACACCGGCACGGGCTTTTCAGGCCGGTCGTATATCGTCGCTTTCATGGTGCGATAGAATTCGCCGGAGTAGGAAACGCGCTCTTCGCGCCACAGCGTTTCGATCAGGTCGAGCGCTTCGCGGAAGCGCTGGGTCCGCTCCTTCTGCGGCGGCCACACCATTCCGGTCGCCGGCGTCTCGTTCATCGATTCCCCCGTCCCCATGCCGAGAATGACGCGGCCGGGAAAGAGCACGCCGAGTGTCGCGAACGCCTGGGCGACGACGGCAGGGTAGTAGCGAAAGCTCGGCGCGAGCACGCTCGTGCCCAGAAGAACCCGCGAGGTTCTCTCGCCAAGCGCCGCCAGCCACGCGATCGAAAACGGCGCGTGGCCGCCGGTGTGGCGCCACGGCTGAAAATGATCGCTGATGAAAACGGAGTCGAAGCCAAGTCCTTCCGCCAGAACGGAAAAATCGAGCAATTCCCTGGGCCCGAACTGTTCCGCCGATGCCTTGTAGCCGAGCCTGAGTTGCATGGTTGTGGCCTTCCTGTGCTTCGCCCCCTCCCGAAACGCCCGAACTTGCCGAAAAACGACATCGAATCCCGATGATCGGCGAAACAGGGCATTAAGGCGGGGAGCGCAGAATAACAGTTGCGTAATGGTTTCAAGGGGCGTGCCATGAAGAGCGGGTTGCTTGCAGGTCTTATCGCGATTTCCCTGACATTTGCGGCAGCGGAGGCTGCGGCCGCGCCCGGCGCGGAAAAGCCGCTCCGGGGCGTGACTTCGGTGAACGCGATGCCGCAAAACAACCGGCAGGCAGCCCGCCACTTCAGCGCTGTACTTCGCTATGGTCCGGGGACGGCTTCGGGATGCCAGAGCCTTTCGGACAACTCCACTGCGATCTGTCTTCTGCTGGCTCTCCACGTCATGCAGCTCTCGCAGAAGCGGGTGACGGAAATCAGACTCTGACAGCTGTCGTCATGTGCGCATTCGCGCAGCACGACACGCGCTAGAATCGCTGGCCGAATTTGATTCCGACCATACGCGGTGTGATCGGCGATTCGTACGGCTGATTCTCGCAGACCTGCGTCGTGCACATCACGAAGGTGAAGAGGTTCCCGGGCGCGTCGAAGAGGTTCTGGACGAACAGCTCCGCATGCCAATTGTCCCGCTCCACGCCGATGGACACATCCATCGTCGTGAACCCGGATTGCTTGCCCAGGGCCGAGCGGATCGGCGTCTCGACCCCGGTAACCGGATTGGGCGCCTGGACGCGCAAATCGGGCCACGCGCTGCTTTGCGAAACGACCGACAGCTGTGCGTGTGCCAGATAGTCCGCGATGTTCCACTGGTAACGCCCGGTGATGTTGCCCTTGTACTTCGGCGTCACCGGCAATTGCGTGTTGGCCGGCGCCCAGGGCGGATTGGGATCGAGCGGCCCCGGACAGGTATTTACCGGCTGATCGTTGGCCGGATTCGTCACGCCGCAGAGCACGGTCGTCAGGTTGGCGTCGACGACCGTTCCCGAGCCGGTCAGACTGAAATGATCGCCGACCAGCCAGTCGACATCGGTTTCGATGCCGTTGATGACCGCCTGGCCCGCATTGTGGATTTCGGTGAAGGAATTCAGGCCAAGCACCGAATACTGAAAATCATTCCAGACATCGTGAAACAGCGCGCCGTTGAAGCGGAGATCGTTGTTGAGCCAGGTCGTCTTCCAGCCCACCTCGTAATTGTCGAGCGTATCGGGCTGGTAGGGCGGGATGTCGCCGCGACGGTTGATGCCACCGGGACGAAAGCCGGTCGAATACGTCGCATACACCATGTGGTCGGGATCGATGTGCCAGGAAAGATTGAGCTTGTGCGTTTCGCCGTTGTCCGTCACAGCCTTGTTGAGGTTCGTACAGGGTCCGGCGTCTACGCTCGTCGGCGCAAAACACTGCGACACACCGGTGTGTGAGCTGTAGCCGGCGCCGAATCCGAAGAAGCCTTCGAGCGAGTTCACCGCCCGGAAGACCCGCAAACCGCCCGTCGCCGTCAGGTTCGGCAATATGTCGTAGCTGACCTCGCCGAACGCCGCATAGTCGCGGTCGACGCGCATCTGATCGGTCAGCCAGATCGTGCCCGGCCATCCCGGAACGGAGATGTCGGTACCGATATCGTTGATCCGGTAATCCTGCAGGATGAAATGCGTCTGCAGTTCATAGAAAAGGCCGGCGGTGAACCGCAGCCTGTCCTCGGCGGGCGAGGTGAGGCGCAACTCGTGGCTGGTCTTGGTAAAGTGGTCCTGCGCGAGGATGTACTGCGACGGGTCCACCGGCTTGCCCGCATTGTTCGTCCAGTAGGCGCCATACCCGTAAAGCGTGTCGTACCAGAAGGAATAGTCGGTGTAGTCCGACTCCTCGCGCACGCGGCGATCCATGTAGCCGCCGGAATAGACGAGGTCCATATCGGCGACCTTGCCCTGTACGGTAAGCGCCGCCTGCCACCAGCCGTCGTGTACGTATTCGGGATAGAAATGCGTGAGTTCGAGGTAACCGACATGCGGGTCGTAGGAGTCGACGCCGTTGGTCTTCTCCTGCTGCGCCATGATCATCGGCGTGAGCGTCCAGTTGTTGTCGAGATCGATCTTCAGCGCCGCCCGTCCCCCGATGGTATCCGCGTCGTTGAAGTCGTTTTTGGCGATCCTGTAATTGTTGATGGTGATGCCGGAGGTCGGATAGGTGCGCGTACCCGGTACGTTGTCGATGAAGCCCGCGTCATGCTCGTCCCAGAGGACAACGCGGATCGCGGCGTTTTGCGCGAGCGGCTCGTTCACCATGCCCTCGAACGTGTATCCGAAGTCGCCGTGATCGACGTGGTTGCCCTGTACGTCGTAGCTGGCTTCGAAGCCGCCCGGATCTGGCTGGTTGGTGATGATGCGGATGGTGCCCGCCTCGGAACTGGCGCCGTAGAGTGTACCTTGGGGCCCGGCGAGCTGTTCGACGCGGGCGATGTCGTAGATGTGGACGTTGAGCGTTCCGCCGATGGTCGTGATCGGCTGCTCGTCGAGATAGACGCCGACGCTCGGCAGCGACCCGGAGTGGTTGCCGTCGCCGCCCGAAACCACGCCGCGCATATAGACATTGGCAAAGCCCGGGGCACCGTTGCCCGCGCCGGCGCCGCCGCTCGATCCGCCCGGCTGGTACGCCACGCTCGGCAGGTATTTGACGTAATCGGCAAAGCCGTTGATCTGCAGCTGCTCCAGCCGCTCCTGGCCGATGGCCTGGATGCTGAACGGCACGTTCTGCAGATTTTCGGCACGCTTCGTCGCGGTAACCACGACGGTTTCGAGCTGGTTGGTCGGTGCCGGCTGATTTGCCGGTGCCGGCGGGTTCGGCTGTCCTTGCGCGATGGCAACCGAAACGCCGGACAACATGCTCGTCGCCAGCAAGCCCGGCAGAAGCGCGCGCCGCAGCCGGCGCTCGCACCGCAAAGTCCCCCACATTGTCCCCTGCCCCTTCGATTCCCCCGCGCGCCGGACTGCCTGTCCCCCAGGCACCTGACG
>DATGGN010000144.1:0-45226 GCA_035308485.1 Rhizomicrobium sp. | reverse complement strand
CGTCAAATCGTATAGGGTCGCATCGTTGTTCAAAATCTGACCTCCGTCACGCTGAACAGGCCGCAGATCCTCCTCGAAACGTGTGGTCGTGCCAAACGGCAGGACGAATTCCGTGGGAATTACAATGCGAATTCCCTTGTCGAAACTGCCTTCGCCAAACTTGCTGGTGGACACGTTGGTAAGCGTCATCCACGCGCCGATGATGATTCCCGTGTCGAAGCGGCGATAAAGTTCGAGCGTTCCCCCGTAGTCTCCCGCCAGATAGCGCCCGGCGCGCACGACGGCGGTTACGCCGTTCCACGGAGTTTCGACATAGAGCGATGCGTGGCCGGTCCACACGTTGTACGTTTGGAGGGGCACGGGGCAGGGCTGCGGCGCCGGGTAAACGGGACAAAGGTGCGCCAGCCCGAAAAGATCATCGAAATTGCGTTGCCAAACGTCGAAAATATCGGCTCCAAGCGCCCACCGTTGGCCGAATGGCCGGTACAGAACTTCTCCGCCTGCGCCCGCAAACATCTGTTCAATGTATCCGACCGTCACGCGCGCGTAGACCTCGCTTGCCGGCTTGACATAATCGGTGAGCGTCAGGTCGTTAATTCCCGTGAAGCCTTTCTGCAGATAGGACACGATATCGGTGCGCACAGGCGGCAGCTGACTGTCGTTGGGCCGGGTGATGCTTCCGAAATTGTCCCAGATTCCGTACGTCGCTTCGTTGTCGAGAACGAGGCCAGGGAACAGTTCGGTACGCGTCGCGCCCGAAATCCCGAAGCCGACATAGGCAGGATTGTTGGGATCGAACAATTGCGTCTGGACCGAAGGGAAAATGCTCCATGAGAACTGGGGATTGGACGCACCGTTCTCATAATCCGTGGCCGGTGATGCATCGGAAAGGACGGACGACGACCAGAGTTCGCTGGCCGTGCCGTCGCCATGCGCAAGGGCATCGACCTGAGACCGGGAGATGGTGACGGTAGTCAGCGGCATGTGGGCTATTGTCGTCGTTATCTGAAAAGCCCCAATCTCCGGCGGAGCAGACGCAGACAACGCGCGCGCTACGCGGCTTATCGCTTCAGTGTCGCGGAAGTACTTGTCGTTCTCGATCTCCACTTTGACGACGCCGTCGGCAATGGAAATTCCCTGTACAATAAGGTGTTGCTCCTCGATGGAACGGCGCATTCTTCCAAGCGTGTCGCGCTGCCAGCTTGCAGTTGCCGTCGCCTGCAATTGAACCGCGGCCGCCGCGGGCTTCGCCGGTTCCGGAGCGGAGCAGGTTTCGAGCGGATTCCAGTCGCCCGATACCAACACGACGTTGTCGAACTTGGTCATGTCTTGAAGCGTCGAGCACGCCGGAAGTGGGGCATTTGTGGTATCCACCCGCGCGACCAGGGCATCGCCGGTTATCCACCCGTCCGTCACAACGAGTCCGCTTTTTCGGAACGCTTCGGCTACGCGATATTCGGGCGACGCGAGAAGGGATGGATCGGGCGGCCGGTCTCCTGGCAGATTGTCGAGATTGATAAATTGTGCAGGCGAAGCCGCTGCAACCTTTGTGTTCAGCTGCAACGGGATGATGTTGCCCGATGCGCCCGGCGCGCGCGCGACGAAGGGCGGCGGCGGGTCCAGCCTGTACGGCCAGTTGGGCCTGGTCGGATCAAACGTGAGGGCGGCATCGAACGCAACTTCCCGGCCACCGATGACCGACACCCCAAGGTCGACATTTCCCCAGAGTTTGTAGTCCAAACCTGCATTAACCGGAATCGGCGCGTAGTTTTTGGGTATCACGTGCGTATTGAACTGATGTGAGGATTCGGCGGCATAATCGTCGGGCGAATACTCTACTTTCAGAGTCAGGTCGGGAATCGGCGTGTTGTATTCGATCCCCCCGAAAATCCCGACGTCCTGTCCTCGAAACCAATCGGTCGCGAGAAAGGAACCGCCGGTCCCACTCTCCGATGGTCGCGTGCAGAATGTTGCATAAATAGCGCAAAACGGATTTTCGAACGCAGCCCGAGAACAACGGACCGAGCCGTTAGGCTCCTCAAAACACGACGCGAGGCGCCCCCAACCCATACCCATCGACAGATCGACGGGACCGAACCGTTTCGATGCGACGACATATTCGGCAGAGTAGACGCCCGTTCCGATGAAGTCCTGCAGACCAATCGCGATCTGGGGCATGTAACGCCCCTCTTCCCACAATCGCGCCTTCAGATCGAAACTGCGGTCGTAAAGTGCGCGCTGTCCAACCGGCGCAAGCGCATAATTGATGGAGTAGCGAAAGGTCGCTTCAAGCCAGGGAAGCGCCTGAAACGTGAAGGCAATCCGATCGTCCGGCGACTTGATGGCGACATTGAGCGAGAAGTAGCCGTCCGGCATGAAACGCGCGTTGCGCGTATCGAGCAGGCCCATTCCACCGTAAAGAGAGGGCGTGGGAAGCGGGAGATCGATATTGGATTCATATTCGCCCTCCTGTGCGAGGAGTGGAGACGCACAGGAAGTGAGCAAGGCGCCGGCGATAAGAAACCGACGCAACAGGCAACCAACTCGCCGTTCGACGTGCAACAAACCGTCGCCCCCGACTTTGTTCTCGCAGCCCGCTCAGATCCGAACACCGACGCCAGGACGTTGTTACGGAGCCATAGTTAACAGCTTTGGCATGCCGCCGCGACCGAGTCCATCCGACAGATGTGCCACGCGGAAACGGAAAACGGATTGCCGCCCGGGGCTTTAGCTTGCGCGCCCCGCAGACCTAAGGGTAGAAATTAAGGTTAAGGCAGATGTCTAAGGGGTCCCCCGCGGCGCGCGGGGGTAATGGTGGCATGCAGCACAAGCTGATCTCCCGCGTCGCGTTGTTGCTTGTTGCGATCGCAGCGGCGCTAGTTGGTTGGGACCTTGTGCAGGTCAGCGCGCAAACGGTCAGTCCGACGACATCGACGAGTTCCACCGTTCAATCGGCTCTGCAGAGCCTTGGGGTAACAACGCCCACGGGCACGGCTGGCGTACCGCCGCCGCCGGCACCCGTGATCGTGCAGCCTTCCGTCACGCCGTACGCCCAGACCATTGCCCCGGCTACGCCGCCCACAACGACGCAATTGCCCACGTCGACGATGGAATTGCTCTTCTCGCAGCGCGCCGGCCAGCCGCTCCAGCAATTCGGCTACGACATTTTCGGTCTCGGTGCACCGGTGACGATCTCGCAGATCGGCAACGTACAGGATCAGTACATTCTGGGTCCCGGCGATCAGCTCACGATTGTTTGCCGTGGTCACGACAACAACACTTATGTCGTGCCCGTCGATCGTGATGGCCGTGTGATCGTGCCGGGTTATGAGCCGGTACAGGCGGCGGGGAGGACTTTCGGTCAGGTCCGTGCCGATCTCCAGGCGGTTATCGCGAAGGACGCGCTGTCAACGCGCGCGTTCGTTTCTCTCGCACAGACGCGGCAGATCTCGGTTCTGGTCAGCGGAGAGGTCAATGCTCCGGGCGTGCGCACTCTCAGCGGCTTGAACACCCCCATTGATGCGCTCCTGCTCTCGGGCGGTGTTCGCAAGACCGGCAGTCTGCGCAATATCGTGCTGGTGCGCGGCGGGCGCCACATACTCATTGACCTGTATTCCGTGCTCGCCGACGGCAGGGTGGCGGAAATCGGCAACTTGACCGATGGCGACCGCATCGAGGTTCCGGCAATCGGCGCGACGGTCGCTGCCGTTGGCCTCGTCAACCGCCCTGGAATCTACGAGCTTCCTTCTCGTGCGCGGGCGATTTCGGGCGAAGCACTCGTTCGTCTCGCGGGCGGATCCCTTGCCGGCGCAAACCATCTCTCAAAATTGGTCCTGGAATCCGATGGTTCGACGCGCCTTGTTGCACTTAGCCGGGGCGGCATCGTCCAAAGCGGTGAGATCCTGTCCGTAGATCAGGAGGCCGGCAGCGCAACGGGGCGTGTCGTGCTTGCAGGAGCCGTTGCACTGCCCGGCACCCGGCCGCTCGAAGAAGTGCCGACTCTATCCAGACTCCTTCGTCAGCCGGGTGATCTGGCAGTGAACGCGTACACTCCCCTCGCAATCCTCGTTCATGTCGAACCACACACCAACTTCCATCGCCCCGTCGCGTTCTCGGTGGCGCGCGTACTCAGGGGCGAGGAGGACGTGAAACTCAGCGATGGCGACCTCGTCTACGTCATGACCAGCCCACAGGCACAAGCACTTGCGCTAGCCGCCTCGGCGCAGCTGCAGACGCAGGCGCAAGCGGGGAGCGTTCCGCCGTCAGAGGTCACGATGGCGCTCTCGGCGAGTGCAGCGCAGGCGACGACGCAACAGCCCGTCTCAACGGTTCCAGGCACCACCAGTGCGCCAACGACAAACACCGCGGCGGCCATCTACATGGCTTCGAACAGCGGCGGCGCACCTGCGCCCGCCACCCAGACCGCCTCGGCGGCGCCAGCCGCCAGTACGCCAGCCCCGGCAACGGGTACTGCGCCGGCAGCGCCGACAACGGTAGGTGGCGCGATCACCACAGGACTTACACAAGCGGTGACCGGTACGTTACCCTATGGGTCGGCACCGATTGGCGCCACAACGGTTCCCGCGGCGCCGCCTGCTGGCCTTATGACTTCTGCGCCCTTGCCGCCGGTCCCGCCCTACCAGGCGAGCGTTGCAGCTGCCGCGAGCCAGCAAACTCCGGCGGCGATTGCCATGCTGCAGGCGGAAAACGCGCAGAGTGCTGCGGCGGGCATGCCGGTTTCCGGCGCCGGACTGACGAGGCCGCCAGCGCTTGGCGTCCCTGCCCCGGATACTTCTCCGACCGATCTCGCAACCGAGCTCGGACTTACGTCGACTGCCTTTATCAGTTTCGCCGTCGATTATCTCGTCTTCATCGAAGGAAACGTACATGATCCCGGTCCTTATCTCGCCGAAGGCGGTACCTCGCTCGCCACGGCACTCAACGCGGCCGGCGGCCTCAGTCTGACTGCGGACCTTTCGGCGATTACCGTCACCTCCAACGCTCTCGACAGTGCAACCGGCACATCGCGAACCGTGCGCAATCAATATCGCGGCGCCAGCATGGCCGATTTCGAAAAGATCGCGTTACAGCCTCAGGACACGGTCATCGTGCGGCAGGTCTTTTCAGATCGCGAAAGCGGCACGGTGATGGTGGTGGGAGCCGTACGCTATCCCGGTACGTTCGACATTCTCCGCAATGAGCACCTGTCGTCGATACTGGCACGAGCGGGTGGCTTGACCGACGAATCTTATCCTTTGGGTGCTGTGTTTACACGCCTCAGTGCCCAACAGGCGGAGGCGCAGGGCAATTACCGCGAAGCGGTCGAATTGCAAACGGGCGCGCTCGCGGCTGCAACAACGCCGAACGTCAATCCCGCGATTCTTGGCTATCTGCAGTCGCTCGAACAGCAGTTGCTGAAGCAGCCTGCGCTTGGCCGAATCACGGTCACTGCCGATCCCACGATCCTCGCAGTGAAGCCGGAACTCGATACGCTCTTGCAACCGGGCGACTTCGTTTACATCCCCAAGCGCCCGTCCACAGTTGCCGTCAGTGGCGAAGTGCTCAATCCGGGGTCCTTCCAATACCGCCCCAACATGTCGGTGGACGACTATATCGATATGGCCGGCGGCTACTCGAAGGTGGCAGAGGACGACGAAACGTTCATCATCATGCCCGATGGCAGTGCACGCACGCCTTCGTCGAATATTCTCAGTTTCTTCGGCAGCGACCCCATCCCGCCCGGCTCGACAATCGTGGTGCCGCCGAACCCGGCGCCGTTCAACACGATCGTGTTCCTGACGCAGATATCACAGATATTCGGTCAGGTTGCTATCGCTGCCGCCTCGCTCTCGGCGATCAGTCATAACAGCAACTGATCCGCTTGAAGCGTGAAACGCGTTGATTGCCCTCGCTCAGTCCCCGGGGGGTATGCGGATGAAGGGCGCCTAAACGGTTGATGCCGCGGCCGCCGCAAAACGGATCTCTTCGAGCATCCGGTTCGCCAACGTTTCGCGATTGTACTGTCGCGCCAGCGCTCGGCAGCCTCCGCGAAAGCTCTCACGCAGGGCTCGGTTCTCATGAAGGAGAAGTACCGCCTCCGCCAGGGCCTGTGCGTTTTCCGGCTCGACGGCAATGCCTGCGTTGTATTCCCGGATGACATCCGCCGAAAGTCCGCGGGCGCTGAGCAGTAGCGGCTTTTCCATCGCGGCGGCCTCGAAGATCTTCGAGGGAAGGGCGCTCTCGAACAGCGCCGAATTCCTCAGAGGAACGACAATCGCATCCGATAAGGCCAGGTACTCCACCGCGGTGTCTGCAGGGACGCCGCGCAAAAAGGTTACGTTCTGCAGGCCCAGGCCGCGCGCCATCTCGATCAGAAACTCACGCCTCGCCCCCTCCCCCACGAAGAGGAAATGAATGTTCTTGCCGCCGACCAGGGATGCCGCCCTGATTACGACCTCGAGGCCTTGCGCGAAACCGTGGGTGCCTACATAGCCGACTACGAATTTGCCCTCGAGTTTCAGGTCTGCCGCGAGCTCCGCGCTGGCGAGCCGGGGCAGCAGGCGCTTCAGGTCCGCCCCGTTTGGAACGACACCGACCTTTTCTTCGGGAACACCCCGCTCGATCAACCGCTCCCGCATCGGATCGGTAACCGTAACGATGCGCTCCGCGCTGCGATACAACCTCGCTTCGAGGCGGCGGAGAATTCGCATCGCCAAGCCTTCCTTCATTGCTCCCACAGCCGTGATGGATTCCGGCCAGAGGTCGCGAACCTCGAACACCCACGGCCGCCTTTTCGCCCGACTGAGGAAATGTCCGCAGACAGCGGTCAGCAACTGCGGAGACGTCGCGACAATGATATCGGCGTTCTGCGCCAGGCCCGCCAGAAATCCGGTCAGCGCAAAACTTGCGAAGTCGAGCGCGCGCAGGACAACCCCCCGGTTGGGCGCAAGAAAACTCCAGACGCGAACCACGTCGATTCCGTCGATGGTTTCCCGGGCGAAAAGGCGATTTCGGTACGGAGGATGCGGTTTTCCAAGCGGGAAATTTGGTACCGTGGTGACGACAGTCACATGCACGCCCTGCTTCACCCAGTTCCTGCAATGCTCGTACGAACGGCGGGCCGATGCGTTCTGTTCCGGTACGAAGTTGTCGGTAAGAAACAGGACCTTCATCGCATTATTGGCCAGGCGGACGAATGTGAAGACGCGCAAACGTATCAGAGGCCGGGGTATGATGACATGAAATTAACGCTGGGGGTTCGCGAAATGTAATTGCGACTCAACACGCGACGTGTCCCAACACTATTGAGACACTTTCGACAAATCTAGCTCGTCGGATTTTGCTAGACAGGCGCACCCCGGCCGCGCCGAGCGTTCGATTTCCGTTCCCATGAGGCGGAAATCGGCTATGTTTCGACGGACAGACGACGAGATGAACGCACCAGACAGAAACACCCAGTTCACGATCGGCTCCGCCGATCCGGGGGGTGCGTCGACGCGCACTGGTTTCTTCCGCAGGCGCTCGGTGCTCATCCTCGGCGCTGCGCTCATGGCGGTCCTGCTCATCTGGGTGTTTTGGCCAAGAGGCAAGTCGGACTCGGGATTCAATAAGGACGCGAACCTGCAGCCGGTGCCGGTAGGAGTCGCGAGCGCCCATCCAACCGATATCCATGTGACGCTCAATGCGTTGGGAACCGTGACACCCTTGGCGACTGTGACGGTCAAACCGCAGGTCAGCGGCATTTTGGACCGGATCGCCTTCAAGGAGGGCCAAATGGTTCGCGCCGGCGATCTGCTCGCCGAGATCGATCCGCGTCCTTATCAGGCCGCCCTTGATCAGGCGAAAGGCGCGCTCGCGCGCGACCAGGCCCAATACGAAAATGCCAAAGTCGATCTCGCCCGCTATCAGTCGCTGTGGGCGCAGAAGGCAATATCGCAGCAGATCCTCGCGACGCAGGAAGCGCTGGTGCGTACCGATGCCGGCAATATCGAAGCCGACCGCGGCGCAGTCGAAGCCGCAGCCGTGAACCTGGGCTTTTGCAGGATCACCTCGCCGGTGGCGGGCCGCGTGGGTCTTCGCCAGGTCGATATCGGCAACTATGTCCAGGTCGGCGTCACGACGGAAATCGTCGCCGTAACGGAACTGCAGCCTATTTCCGTGCTGTTCACGGTTCCGGAGGACAACCTGCCTGCATTGACGCAACGTGCTCGGTCCGGCGGAGAAATTCCTGTTGACGCCTACGACCGCGCGCAACAGACGAAGCTTGCAACCGGGCACCTTTCGAACATGGACAACCAGGTTGATCCGACAACCGGTACCGTCAAGATCCGTGCACTTTTTGACAACAGCGACGGGCGTTTGTTTCCGCAACAATTCGTCAACGTAAAAATCCTGGTGAACACGCTGCAGAGGCAAACCGCCATTCCCGTCGCCGCGATCCAGCATGGCTCGACCGGAGACTTCGTGTTTCTCGTTCGGCCCGGGAGCACCGTGACAATGCGCAGCGTCGTCGTCGGTCCGGCCGATGGCAGTCTTGTGGCCGTCGAGCGCGGCCTGTCGCCGGGTGACGTTGTCGTCGTGGACGGTGCCGATCGTCTGCGCGATGGCTCCCGCGTCGTGATTGGTAGTTCGCATCTGTCGCGAGGCGCGACGGGGACGCGTGCGCAGGGCGCTCATCGATGGCGCCACCATACTCATTCCGATGGGGGTGGAGACGGCGGCTCATGACAGGCCGCTACTGCCGCTCATGAATCCTTCCCGTACGTTCATTCTGAGGCCGGTGGCGACATCGCTCCTGATGATCGCCATCATGCTCGTGGGGCTCGCGGCGCTGCGGTATCTGCCTTTGTCCGCCCTGCCGCAGGTGGACTATCCCACCATCCAGGTACAGACATTTCTCCCCGGCGCCAGCCCGGAGGTGATGACGACGACGGTCACGGCGCCGCTCGAACGACAGTTCGGCGAGATGCCGGGCCTGAGCCAGATGACCTCGGCGAGCTCAGGCGGCGCCTCGGTGATCACGCTGCAATTCGATCTCGGTCTCAGTCTCGACGTCGCCGAGCAGGAAGTACAGGCGTCGATCAACGCCGCGAGCAACCTGCTTCCGCAGAGCCTGCCGGCGCCACCCGTCTACGCCAAAGTCAATCCGGCCGATGCACCGATCCTTACGCTTGCCGTGATGTCCAGGGCAATGCCGCTGACAAAGGTGGAAGACCTTGCCGACACGCGTATCGCGCAGAAGATTTCACAATTGCCGGGTGTCGGCCTCGTCAGCATCAACGGCGGACAACGCCCTGCGATTCGAATTCGCGCGAATTTGCAGGCCCTCGCCGCGTATGGGCTGAATATCGACGACCTGCGCACGACAATCGCGAACGCAAACTCGAACTCGCCCAAAGGCAGCTTCGACGGGCCTTCGCGTGCATGGTCGATCGACGACAACGGGCAGATCCAGTCGGCGGACGACTACAGCCACATTGTTGTCGCCTACAAGAATGGTGCGCCGGTCATGCTTTCCGACGTCGCCAATGTCGTCGAGAGCGCCGAAAACGACCAGCTGACGAGTTGGAGCAACGCAAATCCCGCCATTCTCTTGAACGTACAGAGGCAACCCGGTGCCAACGTCATCGACGTCGCAGATCGCATCAAGACGCTCCTGCCGCAGATCGAAGCGGGACTGCCGCAATCGGTGCAGGTTTCTATTCTCACGGACCGGACAAACACGATCCGCGCTTCGGTTGCGGACGTGGAGACGGAACTCGCGCTCGCGGTTGCGCTCGTCGTTCTCGTTATTTTCGTTTTCCTGACCAGCCCGCGTGCGACACTAATCCCGAGCCTGTCCGTGCCGCTTTCGATCGTGGGCACGTTCGCCGCGATGTACCTTTTTGGGTTCAGCCTGAACAATCTGTCGTTGATGGCACTCACCATAGCCGCCGGGTTCGTGGTCGACGACGCCATCGTCATGATCGAGAACATCAATCGCTATCTCGAACAGGGCGAGAGTCCGTTGCAGGCTGCGCTTAAAGGCGCCGGCGAGATCGGCTTCACCATCGTGTCGTTGACGGTATCGCTGATCGCGGTCCTTATTCCGCTCCTGTTCATGAGCGAGGTGGTTGGTCGGCTGTTCCGCGAATTCGCCATCACGCTTGCCATCACAATTCTCATTTCGGCCGTCGTCTCCCTGACGCTGGTTCCCATGCTCTGTGCCAAACTGCTCACCCGCCGCGATGAGGAGAAAGAGGGGCGATTCGCGCGGGCATCCCGGGAGCACTTTGGCCGAGTGATTCGTGGCTACGGGCGTACACTCACCTGGGTACTGGACAACCAACCCCTCACGCTTGCGATCACGATCGGCACGCTCGTGCTGACGGTCCTGCTGTACGTCATGATTCCGAAGGGTTTCTTTCCCGTGCAAGACACCGGCCTGCTCCAGGGAATAACCAAGGCCAATGCAACGATTTCATTTTCCGGCATGGCGCAGCGCCAGGAAGCGCTGGCACGGGAAATCTTGAAGAGCCGCGACGTCCAGAGTCTTTCCTCGTTCATCGGTGTCGACGGCACGAACAGCACGCTCAATTCCGGCCGTCTGCTGATCAATCTCGTTCCAAAAAACAGGCGCGCCAAGGACCTCAATTCCGTGATGGCGGATTTGCACAACGCGGCCGCGCGCGTACCCGGAATTTCACTGTATCTGCAGCCGGTCCAGGATCTGACAGTCGATTCAACCGTGAGTCGCGCGCAATATCAGTTCGTCCTCGGGGCGGCCACCACCGAGCAGCTCGACGCCTGGGTTCCGCGTCTCGTTCAGGCACTGGCATCCGCGCCGGAGCTCGCGAACGTCTCGACCAACTACCTCGATGCGGGGCGATCCGCGAATATCGTCGTCGATCGTGATACGGCGGCGCGCTTCGGCATCACTGCCGCGACGGTGGATAATGCGCTTTACGATGCGTTCGGCCAGCGGATTATTTCGACGATCTTCACACAATCGAATCAGTACCGCGTGATCCTCGAGGCGAGTCCGACACTCCAGAACTCGATCGCTTCCCTCGACACCATTTATCTGCCCTCCGCGGCCGGAGGCCAGGTGCCGCTCGCGGCGATCGCGAAAGTTGTCGACCAGCCGGCGCCGCTGGAGCGCGACCACCTGGGCCAATTCCCTGCGGCATTCATAGGCTTCGACGTTGCGCCCGGACATTCGCTCGGGGCGGCAGTGAATGCCGTCAGGAACGTGGAGCGGTTGGTCGCAATGCCGCCGGAGATCAACACGACGTTTCAGGGAGCGGCACTTGCGTTCGAGAACTCCCTCGGCAACGAACTCCTTCTCATTCTTGCGGCCATCGTAACCGTGTACATTGTTCTGGGTGTGCTTTATGAGAGCTACATCCATCCGGTTACGATTCTTTCGACGCTACCCTCGGCGGGAATCGGCGCGTTGGTAGCACTGATGATTGCCGGCTTCGAGCTCAATATCGTCTCCATCATCGGCATTGTTCTCCTGATCGGGATCGTCAAGAAGAACGCGATCATGATGATCGACTTCGCGCTGGAGGCCGAGCGCCGGCAATCGAAATCTCCCCGCGATGCGATCTACCAGGCGGCTCTCCTGCGTTTCCGGCCAATTCTGATGACGACCGTCGCTGCGCTGTTCGCGGCGCTGCCTTTGATGATGGGAAGCGGCGTCGGTTCGGAACTGCGGCAGCCTCTGGGCGTCGCCATCGTCGGGGGACTGCTCGTCAGCCAATTGCTGACGCTCTTCACGACGCCGGTCGTTTACCTCTATTTCGATCGCCTCGCGCGGCGGTGGCAGCATCGCCCGCTCGGTCCGGAAGTCCAACCGGACCCGATCCTGCCATGAATATTTCGGCGCCCTTTGTGGCGCGGCCTGTCGCCACGATGCTCCTGACGATCGGGCTGGCTCTCGCTGGATTGCTCGGCCTGTTCCATCTGCCGGTCGCGCCGCTGCCGAATGTCGACATTCCGACGATTGTCGTTTCGGCACAGATGCCGGGTGCGAGTCCGGAAACGATGGCGACCAGCGTCGCCACGCCGCTCGAACGCCATCTTGGAACAATCGCCGACGTATCGGAAATGACGTCCTCGAGTTCCGTCGGCTCGTCCCGCGTCGTGCTGCAATTCGGTATCGATCGAGACATCAATGGCGCCGCGCGCGATGTGGAGGCGGCGATCAATGCGGCGCGGGTCGATCTGCCTACCGCCCTGCGAAGCAACCCCACCTATCGCAAATTCAATCCCGCGGACGCGCCGATCCTTATCTTGGCGCTCACATCGCCAACGCTGACAACCGGCCAGATATACGATTCCGCCTCGACGATTGTACAACAGAAACTCAGTCAGGTCGAAGGTGTGGGCCAGGTTCAGATCGGCGGAAGCTCCCTTCCTGCCGTGCGCATCGATCTTTATCCGCAGGCACTGTTCAAATACGGTATTGGCCTTGAAGATATCCGTGCCGCGCTCTCGGCAGCGAACGCAAATGCTCCGAAAGGGGCGGTCGATGCCGGTCCGCTGAAATACCAGATTTACACAAACGACCAGGCGACGGTGGCCGCGCAATACCGCACGCTTGTGGTGGCCTATCGGAATGGGGCGCCCGTGCGGCTGCAGGATGTCGCGCGCGTGTACGCCGGCGTCGAAGACGTGCGCAATATCGGTCTCACCAACGGCAAGCCCGCCATCCTCGTGATTCTTTACCGGCAGCCGGGCGCGAACATGGTCGAGACGGTTGATCATGTTCGCACGGCGCTACCCGAGCTGCGCGCCGCATTGCCACCTTCGATCCAGCTTATCGTCGCGAACGACCGCACGACCTCCATCCGCACCTCGCTGCACGACGTCGAGCGTACAATGGTGCTTTCCATCGGCCTGGTCATTCTCGTCGTGTTCCTCTTCCTCCGAAATGGCCGTGCCGCCCTGATCCCCAGCATTGCGGTACCGCTCTCGCTCATCGGCACCTTCGGCGTGATGTATCTGATGGGATTTTCGCTCGACAACCTGTCGCTGATGGCGCTCACCGTGGCTACCGGCTTCGTTGTCGACGACGCAATCGTGGTACTCGAAAACATCTCGCGGCACATGGAGTCGGGGATGCCGCGTGCGCGTGCCATTCTCATTGGTGCCGGTGAGGTCGGTTTCACCGTTCTGTCGATGAGTCTTTCGCTTGTCGCGGTCTTTCTTCCCATCCTGCTCATGCCGGGCCTCGTCGGCCGCTTCTTCTTCGAATTTGCGATGACGCTGTCCATCGCCATCATGATTTCACTGGTGGTGTCGCTCACCGCCACGCCGATGCTTTGCCGCTGGTTGCCGCGTCACGACGAAGCGGAGCAGCGACAGGGGCGCATTCTCTGGATGGCGGAGTACGTGTTCGAATGGAGCCGCCGCGCCTATGACAGGGCGTTGACACTGTCGCTCAGGCATCCGGCGGTGGTGCTGCTAACCCTGGCAGCCGTCGTCCTCCTGAATTTCTATCTCTTCGTGAAAATCCCGAAGGGCTTCCTGCCGACGGAAGACACTGGCGAACTGTTCGGCCGGATCACGGCCGACCAGAGCATTTCGTTCCAGCTGATGGAAAAGAAGTTCAGTCAGTTCGTCTCAATCATCGCGAGCGACCCGGCGGTACAGAATGTAACGGGATTCACGGGTGGCGGAAGCGGCGGCGGTCCCGGCGGCAGCGCAGTGAACTCCGGCAGCGTTTTCGTTCAGCTCAAGCCGGAAGACGAACGCAGGATCTCGACGGATGAAGAGGTCATAAGGCTGACGCGCAAGCTGCGGAAGCTCTCCGGCGCGCAGCTCCATTTGCAGAATGCTGGCAATTTCCGCGTCGGCGGCCGGCAGGGCGAATATCAATATTCGATTCAAGCCGATACGGTGGAGGAACTCAACGCGTGGGTTCCGAAGATCACCGCGGCGCTTCAGAACCTGCCCGAGCTTTGGGACGTAAATTCCGACCGCGATGCCGCGGCGCTGGATGCCGATCTCGACATCGACCGCGCGACTGCGGCGCGACTCGGCGTTTCCATATCGCAGATTGAAAACACCCTGTACGACGCGTTCGGACAGCGGCAGGTCTCGACAATCTACAAGGACCTCAATCAGTATCACGTCGTTATGGGTGTCGCGCCGCAATTCTGGCAGAGCCCCTCCTCACTCAACGATATTTATGTCAGTACGGCGGGTGGAACCGTTAGCGGAACGCAATCGACCGGCGCAGTCGCGGGGACATTTGTCGGCAATGCGGCCTCGGCGCCGACGGCAGCCGCAATCGCAGCCGACGTCGTCCGAAACCAGGCCATGAACGCGATCGCAAACACCGGGCGGGGCAGCGCATCAACCGGTGCGGCAGTCAGCAGCGCGCAGGAAACGATGGTGCCGCTCGCCGCCGTCAGTCATTTCGCGAGCGGTAATACACCGCTCTCCGTCAATCACGAGGGTCCCTTCGTTGCCACCACCTTCTCGTTCAATCTGCCGCCGCACGGTTCGCTGCAAGCCGCGGTGGCCGCCATCAACCGCACCATGCTCGATCTCCACGTCCCCGCGTCGGTTCATGGCGGATTTGCCGGCAACGCTCTCGCCTACCAGAATTCCATGAGCGACGAGCCGTTGCTCATTCTGGCCGCCATCCTCGCAGTCTACATCGTCCTCGGCGTTCTCTACGAAAGCTACATTCATCCCCTGACAATTCTTTCGACGCTGCCTTCCGCCGGTGTCGGCGCGCTGCTTGCACTGATGATCACGGGGACCGAATTCACGCTTCTCGCGCTGATCGGCGTGCTGCTCTTGATCGGCATCGTCAAGAAAAACGCGATCATGATGATCGATTTCGCGCTCGCTGCGGAGCGCAGCGAAGGACTCTCGTCGCGCGAGGCGATTCACAAAGCCTGTCTGATGCGGTTTCGTCCCATCATGATGACGACTTTCGCCGCCATTCTCGGCTCGCTGCCGCTGGCGCTGGGCCTCGGCACCGGCTTCAGCAAATCGCTTGGTATTTCCGTCGTCGGCGGTCTTATCGTCAGCCAGCTGCTCACGCTCTTCACGACCCCGGTCGTCTATCTTTGTCTCGACCGGCTGAGCTCTCGCCGCAAGTCATCGTCGGCACGGTATTTGCCGGGCGAGGCCCCACAGACCGCTTGAAAGCGCAGGAGATTGGCAACGCTTCGTTAGCGTAGGCCCAAGGCTTTAATTGCTCCGTAACGCATATCCCGCAGGATCGTACATGGTTCGGAATTTGGCGGTGTCTCATGCGTTCGCGGTTCATGATGCTTTTTTGTGCCGGCGTGTCGGCCTGTGCACTTCTCTCGCCGGGGGGCGCCTTCGCGGTAACAATGGGGTCGTTGGCACCCCACGATCCGCCGGCAAATGGGCAGGCGACTGAGCAGTGGATCACTGATACGCGCAGCCGGTGCATCGCCGCCGACCCAAACTACGCACCTGGCGACAGCATCTCCTGGGAGGGCCAATGCAGGAGAGACGGGGTCATCTACGGCGCCGGCACTCTTACCTTTCTGAACGCCGGGCAGGTGATCGAGACCATCACCGGCACGTTCAGGGACGGACTGCCGCTAGCCGGCGCGGTGACGGCGACATGGTCTGACGGAGCGAAGTACGAAGGCGGCCAACTCGGCGGTCTGTTCGACGGCGCGGGCAAGTTCGTTTCTGCCAAGGGAGAAACCCATGACGGCGAATGGAAGATGGGAGTCTTCCAGAGCGGAAAAGCGAGCGTCGTGTGGCCGAACGGTGACCGCTACGACGGCGAATGGAAGGACGGCAAGCCGGACGGCCAGGGCGTCGAGGTCTGGGCAGACGGCCACCGTTACGAAGGACAGTGGCATGACGGTGTGCCTGTCGATGTCGTACAGAATCCCGCCGTAGGCACGGCGCCCGTTGCGTTGAACGCGGCCGCAGATGCGGGCGCACGGTCCGCGCCTCAAAACGTATCATTGGCGCCGCAAGCCAATCCTGCGGGATCCGTAACGCCGGCAGCAGCGACGCCTGCCACCATACGGACCGCGGCAGCCGCGAACAGTGGCAACGCCACGCCAAATCCCGCGCTCCCACTGCGTGCGGAGCTCGGCACGCAACTCACGGCCGTTGATGGAGCAACGATGGAGCTCGGTCTGACGGACGACGGCTTTGAACGGACACTCGTTCTGCCGAACGGAAATTCGCAGGAAGTTCAATTTGCGTTTGCAAACGGACCGGTCGGCACGGTCTCCGATGGCGAGAAGGCGATCGGCGTTTTCCGTGCCAGACCCGACGAGCTTGACATCGATTATGCCGATGGTACGGCCGAAACAATCGGAGAGGGCGCCGGCGGAAGTCTTACCGATCGTGCGCATAACATCGACGGTCACGCGATGTGTACGGCATGGTACCAGCAGGGGCACGTATTCAGCCAGGGCGAAAAGCAGGCGGCCGTGCAGGAATACGCGAGCCGACTCGGGCTGTCGGTCAGCGCGCCTTCCAAAAAGCAGCACGCGCATGACACAAGCCCTGCATGCGGCGGCGCATTCATTGCGAGCGGAAGCCTGCAGAGCGCTTCCGGCGCGGAGACGGAAAGCGGAGGCGCGCCGAGAGCGGTGGGCGTCCCGGCGGACCGCGCACAATTCGTCGTCCACGCTCCGGAGCAGCACACAGCAGCACTTGAAAACGGCGTGACTGCCGTCCCCACGTCCGCCGTTCGTCTCATCGATCAACCGTCGGCACACATGGAAAAGGCAAGTTTCGCTCCCGAGCAGCAAGGGTTGCCGTCAAACGAAATCGGCACCGCTTCTGTGTCGGGGGCACCGCAACCAGGCGCTTCCGACTGCCTCACCGTCACCAGCAATGGCGAATATTGGGGATTTCAGAACCGGTGCACGAAGACCGTACAATTCGCGTACTGCGAGATGAGCGACGCCAATCCGCTCACCTCCTGCGGGCACACGAGCGTGGCGGGCAGCGTCGCGGCGAACAGTTTCAGCGCGCTCGTAAGCGACCGCAGCCTCGTCGAAAAGAACGCGGAACACGAATTTCGCTGGATGGCCTGCGACGGCGGAGCGGGCGAAGTCGTACCACACCTCGATAATATCGATCCTCCATCGGGGCGGTGCGAGCGCGCGGTCGTGACAACGCAATGAGAAACTGCGTTAGACGCGAAACAGGTTGTCGAAGGCGCGCTCTCCGCGAGGATTGAACAGCACCGCACGGCTGCGGCGGTCTCGAGTCGCCCAGCCCAGCGCGTAGAAACGGTCGAGAAACGCCGCCCCGAGCGCACCCGCCAGATGCTCCCGGCGCAAGCTCCAATCGAGGCAGCCCCGACAAAGCGGCCTGCGATTTCGCGCGAGGGCGTCGAGCCCGATACCCATCTCCTCAACGAAGTTTCGGCCAGCCCGCGAGATCGACAGTCCGCCGTCGCGAACAGCGAGGCAGCGCTTCATCGCAAGCGAGTCGTACAGCCGAACACCCATCTCGCCCGCCAGGTGATCGTAGCAGACACGGGCCTTGCGCATGACAGGGTCCTGGGGACCTGGCCGTAGCCGCAGATGACCTGCGCGCGCGGCTACGCCCATCAGGGATTCCAGCAGCGCGGCAACGTCCTCTCCGGCCAGTCGGAAGTAGCGGTGCCGGCCCTGACTTAACCTTTCGATCAGGCCGCCACTTTCGAGTTTTGCAAGATGGGAACTTGCGGTCGGTGCGGCTACCCCCGCTTCGGCAGCAAGCTCGCTCGCCGTCAACGCCCTTCCTCCCAAAAGGGCGACCAGAATGTTGGCCCGTGCGGGGTCGCCGGCGAGCGCGGCAATGGGCGCGATGTCCGGTCCCTCCTTCATGGCTCGTCTCCATCATACTTCGATCTCCATCGAAGCACGTGCGCAGAGGAAACGCTAGTATGCTCTTGATCGCCACGACGGTTACGGAAAGTGGAGGGACAAATGAATGTGGTTTGCCTGATCCGATACCAGCTCGATCCCTTCAAGCGGGCGGCCTTCGAAGAATATGCACGCGTGTGGTTGCGCCGCATCCCGGCCTGTGGCGGAGACCTGATCGGCTATTTCATGCCGCATGAGGGGACGAATGATGTCGCCTGGGCCATGATTGGATTTGCCAGTCTCGCCGCGTACGAAGAATATCGGGCGCGGCTCCGGACGGACCACCAAAGCGTGGCGAACTTCGCTTTCGCGGAACGCGAGAGGTTCATTTTGCGCGAGGAACGGACATTCCTGCGCCCGGTGCGCGCGTCGTCATGACTCGCGACGCAAAGCTCGCCGCGTTTCGCGCCCTGCATGCCCACTCCGGAGCCTTTGTCATTCCCAATCCCTGGAATGCAGGAACGGCAAAAATCCTGACGGCCCTCGGCTTCGACGCGCTTGCGACGACAAGTGCGGGATACGCATTTGCAGTCGGCAAGCTGGACTCCTCCGCTGCTCTTTCGCGCGACGAGATCATTGCCAATGCTGCCGAAATCGTGAACGCCACGCACCTCCCCGTCTCCGCCGATCTGGAGGACGGCTTTGGACGAGACCCCGCGACCTGCGCCGCGACAATTCGCATGGCGGCCGCGGTTGGACTCGTCGGCGGGTCGATTGAAGATGCCACGGGTGACCCCGAGCAGCCGATCTATGATTTGTCCATCGCCGTTGAGCGCGTCGCTGCGGCCTGCGAAGCGGCACGCGATTGCGGCTTCGTATTGACCGCGCGCGCCGAGAATTTCCTGCACGGACGGCCGGATCTCGACGACACCATTGCCCGACTTCGCGCCTTCGAAGCAGCCGGTGCCGATGTCCTGTACGCGCCAGGGCTTCCCGGCCTCGATGCCATTCGCCGCGTTTGCTCGTCGGTCGGCAAGCCGGTGAACGTCGTGATGGGTCTTAAGGGCACGCTTTATTCTGCGGATGAACTCGCTGCCGCCGGCGTGAAAAGGATCAGCGTGGGCGGTTCGCTTGCACGCGCTGCGCTTGGCGCCTTTGTGGAAGCGGCGCGCGAAGTTCGCGACGGCACCTTTGGCTACGCACAGATTGCTCTGCCCCATGCCGACGCGCGCGCGTTCATGAGCGGGACCGGCAACGAGAATTTCTCGCGCGCGGACATGCAAACACGACCTCGAGACTCCTGACAGCATATCAGCCTTGTCGCCGCTGTACTGTTTGCCGTTCGCTACCCGGGGGCGGGGAGCGAAGCGAATTTCTCCGCACTGGCGGCGGCGGTTTCCTCTTCAGGATGTACCGTTCCGGTAATGAGTCGGAGCGTCGCCACGCTCGACGCGAAGAGCAGTTCGGCGTTCACGCGGTCCGTCTCGATCAGGGTCAGCTGGTCTTTCGTTGTCAGGAGGTCGCGCCGGGCGAGCACGCCGAAACGCGCCCGCTTTTCGTCGCTCGCAACCGCCGCCGCCGTTTGGGAAACCGCGTCGCTCGCTGTCCTCCATTCCGTGATGGCGCCTTTCAGGTTTCTGAGCGCGTCGGTGATGTCGACCTGAATCTGTGTCTCGAGCTGATGCAGCGCAATTTCCGCTTGTCTTTGCGCGGAAAGTGCCTGGGCCGCCCTACCCTCGGACGCGTTGTTCTCCAGACTCTGCGAATAGATCACGAGCGCCCGCGTCGGATCGACCGATAGGGTCAAATTCGGGGACGTCGTGTCCTCCGCCCCCTTGCGGCTTGCCAATGCGGCTGAGACGTACTCGCGCGCCGCCTTGAGGTCGGATCGGTTGTTCAGCGCAAGCTCGTTGAGTGCATTGACATTCAATCCGTCGACAATTGCATCCGCGCCTTCAATCTCCGGCAGCCTACCGGCCGGCACAGGCGCTGGCGTGGCAAGAATCGCCTCTCCGGTCGTGGCCATCGCGAGATCACGCCTGCAGGCAACCGCAGCATCCTGATTCTGCTGCAGCGTGATACGGCGCGTCGCGTCGGCAGCGTCGGCGGCTTCTGCAACGGACTTTTCGACCAGTCCGCGCGCGGCCTGCTCCTTCATGGACGATGCATATTCCTCGCCGTCCTTGAGCGATTGCACCGATATATCGGCCACCTGAGCGGCGGCGACGCAGCGCCAATAAATCTGCACGACGTCATGCGCCACGTGGGCGATGGCGAAGTCACGGTCGAAACGGGTGCCGTTGAGCGTGGCTTTCGCGGCGAGTTCGGCCGAGTCCGCAGCCTCCTGGCCAAGACCCTGAATCAGCGGAATCCGCAAGCCAAGGCTCGGGCGCAATGCCGTCAAACCGAAAGTCTGGGCCGTGGTGGCGCCGCTCGTGCTCGGATAGGCGGTGACGCCCGGTGCAATCTGTACGCCGTTGCGGAATTCGCGGCCGACGCTCAGGTTGTAGAAATAGGCGCTGAGGATGTCGGTCTGGTTGGTCAAGACCCCCTTGCCGGGGACCACACCATTCAGCACACGGGGAACGTACAACGCCTGCCACCCGGTCTGCGCCTGTACGCCCCAGTCGAACTGACCGGCCGCCTGCTGTGCAGCCGAAGATGCCGTCTTGACCTTCTCGTCCTGCACGCGAATGGAATCATTGTCCCGGCGAAGCACCGCCTGAATGGAATCGGCAAGCGTAATCGTGGGCGCTGATTCAGCGCCGGCGAACTCCGGTGTAAGCGGCACCGACAGCAGCGTGACTGCAATCAGGACGGAGGCAAGGACCCGACCGTTCCCCGCCGGGGCGGTGACCTGCCCGCATGACCCGGTCGTCATCGGGAAGCCACGATACGGCCGTCCACCATCGTGACGATCCGGTTTGCTGCACGGAATATGCGCGAATCATGCGTGACCATCAGGATGGAGGCGCCGCCCACTTCGACGAGTTTCCGCAGAAGGCTCATCACCAGTCCTGCGGTATCGGCATCAAGCGATGCCGTCGGCTCGTCGGCAATAATGATGGGCGGTTCGTTGATCAGCGCGCGGGCGATAGCGACGCGCTGCTTCTGACCGGTCGACATTTGCCGCGGTTTGGAATCGATGAGCTTTTCCATGCCGAGCATCGACAGCAGTGCCAGCGCACGGCGACGCGCTTCGGAATGTCGCGGCCGAGAGCCCGAAACCTCCATCGCCAGCGAAAGGGTCTGGAAGGCCGAAAGAGCGTCGAACAGATTATGGTCCTGGAAGATAAAGCCGATCCTGCGGCGTATTTCGCGCTGGCCGGCGGCGTCGAGGCCGGCCAGTTCCGTGTCGAGAACACGCATGCTGCCCGACTGTATCGAGCGCAACGCGCCGACAAGCGTCATGAGCGTCGTCTTTCCTGCACCCGATGGACCGGTGAGAATCACGAATTCACCGCGTTCGAGCTGGAAATCGATACCGAACAGAACCTGCTTGCGCGCCGAACCGGCATCGAAAGAATAATTGATGTCTTTCGCCACCACGACCGGCGCAGCGGCAATATCTTTCTGCGGTGGCGCGAATCCGAGTGCGGCGAGGTCGCTCATCGCGGACCTCTCAATACAGCGCCGCAGGATCGGCAACGGCAGCCCGCTTTACCGCTATCGATCCGGCAACGATGCACATGAGGAGCGTCAGGACGCCGACCACCATCGACGACGGCAGCGAGATGTGCACCGGCAGCATGGAATGGGCGGCGATGTAACGATCGGCAAAAAAGGAAAAGACGGCGCCGCTCGCAAATCCGGTAACGGCGAGCACGACGGCCTGCCCGAGGATAACCCGGTACAGAAAGCTGTTGGCGAAGCCCATCGCCTTCAGTGTCGCGTATTGCCGAACGCGGTCGCTGACTTCGTTGTACAGAACCTGGTAGCAATTGATGACGCCGATCACCAGTCCGGCCAGCATCCCGATGAGGAACAGCAAGCCGACCGGGGCCGAACGAAGTGTATACATGCTTTCGCGCCATGCGGCCTCGCGGGGCGTGAGCACAACCACATCCGGCGGAAGGCTGGCGAGGACGGCCTGCCGCACCTTTTCCAGTGATGCGCCGGGCCTCAGATGAATGACACCCATGATCGGCTTCGCGAGAGGGTCGCGAGCGCGCCAATCGCCCTCGCTCATCAGGATGTTTCCGTCGTTGACAATGTCCGCCCCAATGGCGACGTAGCCGCCCACGCGCAACGGCACGGTATCGATCTGAATGTCATCTCCCGGCCGAAATTCGCCAAAAATGGGGCGGGAGAGCCGGTCGTAGAGAAATCCGTGCGAAATCTTGAGCTCGTGCGAGACCGTGGCGGCATTACTCAGCGCAAACGGGATGTCCTCGGGCGGAAATGCGTACACGATGATCCGACGTACCCGCTTGTCGTCGGGATCGCGCAAGCCGACATGGTCCTCGTAGATGGGCGTCACCCGCGCAACACCAGGCACAGCCTCCGCCTCGCTGAGACGCACAAGATCGATCTTGTCCCAGCGGTGCAGACTGATCCGGTCGATGTTCATGATCAGAAGATCGCCACGCACCAGACCCGCAATGAGCGATTGGGCCTGCAGCATTCCGAGCAGAAGTCCCAGTTCGATGAAGATAATCACCACCCCCATCGCGACACTGGCTGAAGCAATGAGGAGCCTGACGCGATTGTGCGCAAGCAGCCGGATGGCAAGGTCGAAGCGCGGCAGCATCAGTAGAGCGCCGCGGGGTCGGCGCGTTGGACGCGCATGATTACCGTTGCCGCGGCGCAGAGCGCGGCGACGCAGGCGATCGCCAGCATCTTTCCGAACAGCACCAACCCCAGAGCCGTGTCGAGATGCGTGCGAAACTCGATATACCACAGCACCGCGCCACCAAGGATCAGCGCCGGCAGGAGCCCGCCCACTCCGAGCAGTAGGGCTTGCGCAGCGCCGATACCGTGCACAAACCACGGCGCCGCACCCATGGCTTTGAGCACGGCGTATTCCTTCGTACGATTGGCAACTTCGGTGGACAGTACCTGCACCATGATTACCGTGCCCACCAGGCAGGCGATCAACATACTGATGTAAATCATGATACCGACCGGACGTACGGTCAGGAAGTAGTCCCGTTCCTGCTGCAAAAGCTCGCTACGCGTGAAGACGAGCGTGTGCTCGGGAACGACCGCCTCGAGATCCCGTTTCGCCTTTTGCACGCTTACGCCCGGCCGCAGCTGGAAAAGGCCGATGCTCACCTTGCTCGAGTCGCGGTCGGCGAGGCGCGGAAAATCGGTGTTGCGGACAATCGCACTCCCCTCGCCATAAAAGAACAGGCCCAGTTTGAAATGTCCGGAGATGGTCTCCTGTTCTTCACCGATCTTGGCGGTCACGCCTGTGCCCAGCGGCCCGACATCGGGCTCAGACCAGGAATCCATCAGGAGGTCATGCGAAGATACAAGCGATTTCATGCTCTGCCGGATCGCGGGATCGCGCACGAATGTGCCCGGGTCGTCGAGCCCGATCAAAAACAGATAAGCCACCTTTTTCGACGGCCACTGCATCCAGTGCACCACGTCGACATTCAGGCCAAACGACTGGGCGATGTCGCCGGTGGCCCGCGCCTGGTTCAGCACGACCCGATCGATGGTTTCGAAATTGAGCAGGAACTGATAGGTGTCGGGCACCGCGGCCAGATCAAAATTGAAATCATTGTACAACATCGTGACCTTGGCCTCGGCGGCATCAAGCACGGATATCTGCAGTACAAGCAGGAAAAGGGCGACCGCGATGCCGGCAAGGGCTGCCAGGAGGCGCAGCCGGTGCTGCAGAAGGTTGGAGGCCGCCACGATCACGCAGGAGACGCCGGGCAGCCGGGCAAGGAATCCGTGAGCGCGCTGGAGAGCGCGCGCGAACCCGCCAACGTTTCGCCGCAGGCCGGGGCGCTCGGCGGACCCCTCATCCCAGGTTTTAAGTCCGCCCGGCACTAGCGCGCGATCTCCACTTCCACTTCCATTCCGACGACGCGGCTTGCAAGGCGCGGATCGTCCAGACGGATGCGCACGTCGCCAAGCTGCGCCTTGGTATCGACGAGTCGGCCGACATTCTCGACTACACCCTTGAGGGGCTGGGTGAAGGCGCTGCTTTTGATCGTGGCGCGCAGCCCGGGATGAAGTTTCAGGAGATCGCCCTGAAAGGCCTGGCAGATCACGTACATTTTCCGGATGTCCCCCATCTCGATCGCGGGAGTGCCGGTAAGATTTTCGCCGACATGCTGTTCTATTTTCAGGATCATGCCGCCAACAGGCGCCGTCATTTTATACAGAGCAAGTTTCTGGCGCTCTATATCGAGCCGCTTGGCCGCACTGGAAATCGAGGCGGCATTGTCGAACTGTACCTGTGCCTCTTTCTTTCTGTCCTCGTCGAGTTGCAGCTGGGCTTCTTTCGCGGTCTGCGCGGTATCCGAGATCTGCTTTTCGGAGGTCGCATCGGGACCCAGCGAGCGGTAGTCCGCCGCGGTTTTCAGTGCGTTTCGAAGACGCTCGTTGTCGATCTCGACCGCAACCTGCGCCGCCGCCAAATTCTGTGCGGCATCCTTGCGGGCCTGGGCAAGGGCAAGGTCCGCTATCTGCGTGTTCATCCGCTGCTCGCGATCGTCAAGCGTCATCAACAGATCGCCTTTCTTGACCATCTGTCCCGGTTTGACGGAAATCGAGAGAATTCGTGCGCCCTCGACACCGCTGAGGACGACCACCCCGCCGTCGGGCTCAATGCGCCCCGTCCCACCGATGTCCTCCGCCGTGGCGGCGGCGGTGGCCAGAAAGCCCACCTGCGCAACCAGAAGTGTCGCCAGCAAAGCGTTTCCGTTCAATGCATGCTCCGCATCGGGTGCATCGGTCTTTATTTTGGGGGCAGCGCGCCAACCCGGTCGAAACCGGGCCGATTAAAGCCTATGGAGACGGCCTTGCGCCAGCCCGGAGTTTGCCCTCGCGGCCCGTTTCGAATAAGCAATCATTTGAGCGGACCGGAGATTTCTTCGCGGGGGGCGTGTTGGAGCGGAGCACCGCATGAGTAGCGCTGATGTGCACCACGTCGCCGCCCGTCTCTCCGCCTCGCCGGCGCTGTTCCGCAACCGGTTTCTCGACAGGTTTTCGCGCGTACATCCCGTTGTGCCATTCCTTATTTATGGTCCCGCTACGGCCGCCCTGCTATGGATGGCGGGACACAGTGCGTCCGGGCGTTACCTGATTGTCGCATTTGCGTTCGGTTACCTCCTTTGGACCCTGCTCGAATATTTCGGCCATCGCTTTATTTTTCACATTCGCTCGAACTCGCGATCAGGGAGCTGGATTCAATTTCTGATTCATGGGGTTCATCATGAACATCCCAATGATCCTCTGCGTCTCGTCATGCCTCCATTGATGAGTTTGCCGATCATGGCAGCAGTGTTCGGGATTCTCCGTTTTGGCACCGGGCCGCGAATGGCGCTGCCGGTGATGGCGGGTTTTATCGTGGGATATCTGATCTATGACGGTCTGCATTTTTACCTGCATCACGGGCAGCCGCAGAATTTCGTCGGATGTTACCTGCGTCGCCGCCACATGCATCACCATTTCCGCGACGACCGGTCATGGTTCGGCGTGAGCGCACCCTGGTGGGATGCGGTTTTCGCCACGCGGCCGGCACGGGAACGGATTGCGGCTGAATGACGGCACTTCCGGCAATAGCTGCAGTACTGTGGGGATTGCTTCCGGCATCGCTGGTGGTCTGGGCAGGCCATATGCTCGTGTTTCATGGCATTGGTTTTGGATTCGAGCTGTGCGACCGAACCGGCGCGTTGAAAAGGTTCAGGGTCCGCAGACACGAACGACTCACTTATGCCGCCGCTCTGCCGCGGGTCCTGTTCAACCAGACGTTCGTCCTCCTGCCCGCCATGTGGCTGTGTGAAAAGACCGGATTGGCATTCGTCGGCAGCCAGAAGATCAGTCTCGCATTCGCCGCAATCTCACTCGTGCTGCTGACCATGGGTCATGACATCGTACAATATACGGCGCATCGGGGGCTGTTGCACAATTTGCGCTTTCGCTGGCTGAGGCACGATCTCCACCACTCGACGGGAGCTTCGCGGGCAATCACGGCCTGCTACATGTCGGTGCCCGATTTTTTCCTGACCATAGTCTGCCCCTATCTCATTCCGCTCGTGCTGATCGGCGGCGGCACGGCGAACGTGCCTTTCCAGCTCCTCGTTGCCTGTCTGGGCGCCGTCGGTGGCCTTTACGAACACTCCGGTTATGACTTCGCAATCGGGTTCAGAACGGCGACGCGGCGGTGGCTGTCTCAGGTTCCCGCGTCGCTCGTTTCGAGCCATGCCCATGGCGAGCATCACCGCCGTTCGCGGGTATCCTTCAGCGACGGCTTCGGCAGCCCGGGCCTGTGCGACCTCATCTTCCGCACCCGCTGGGATTTGCGGTAGGCACGGTCTGTCTCGAGTGCTGACCCTTCCAATTGGAGACACGACTTCGCGTTTGGTCGAGACGCTTCGCAGCACACGGATGCTTGCGACATTCGCATTCGCAATTCCCGCTGTTCTCCTTGGCGTGATCGATGCAGGGCTTCTGCTCGGCTGGCACCAGATCAGCCCGGGCCAAACCGCTTGGTTGAGAAAAGATCCTGCGGTCTACCAGGCAGGTTGGGAATTCCTGCGCCGCGCGCCGTGGGCCTTCCCACCGACCTGGTTGCCGACACTGGATTTCCCGTTCGGAATATCTGCGTCCTATCTGGACGTCATTCCGCTTGCTGCAATTCCCCTGAAGCTGATATCGCCGTTGCTGGCGCACCATTTCCAATATCTTGGATTGTACGTCACGGTCTGCCTTGTGTTGCAGACCTGGTTCGGCTTGCGGCTCATGAGCCGGTTCACCAGTGACCGCCTTGTCATCTTTCTCGGCGCGCTTTTCTTTCTGAACTCTCCGATTCTCCTCAGCCGTCTGTTAGGCCATTTTTCTCTTTGCAGCCAGTGGCTGCTCGTCGCCTCACTGTACTATTATTTCAAACCCGTGGGGACGGCAGGATTTGGGCACCGCCTCCGGCCTTTTGCATTGCTGCTTGCGCTCTCCGCCGGAACTTCGCCGTACCTTTCAGCCATGGTGTTGGGTATCGCGCTGGCCGACGTCGCGCAGGTGGCATTTGTCGGTCGGGAGCTGTCGCGTTCTTATCAAGCGGTGCTTACAGCGATCATTTCGGCTGGCGTCTTGATTCTTTGCCTGCTCGCCTCCCTCGCGGTTTTTGGCTTCATAACGCTTGCGCCCATGCCCGATGTCAGCGGAGCCGGCTACGGCGCCTACTCCATGAATCTCCTGGCTCCCATAAATCCATCCGGCTCCTCGATCATTTTTCGTTCCTTTCCGGTTCTTCCGCTCCAGGGATATGAGGGCTACAACTATCTCGGCGCAGGTATCATCGCGTTAGGCGTTTTGTGCATCGCTCGCAAACCAGCTCTGTTGCTTGAATTATGGAGTGCTCGCCTCCGTCCGCTTTTGGTCATTTGCATCCTTTTTTTCCTGGCAGCGCTTTCAGCGCAAATCGCGGTTGGACCGACCGTGGTCGGAACCGTCCCGCTTCCGCATTTCGCCTTCAATCTGGTAGCGGTGTTTCGCTCGTCCGGGCGATTTTTCTGGCCGGTCCACCAACTCCTCACGCTAGGGGCACTTGTAGGGACGGCACTGACGTTTCACAGACAATGGGCCGCACGGGTCATCTTGGCGGTCGCGTTGTGCGTACAATTTCTCGACCTGTCGCCAATCAGAGAAGCCGTCGCGCACGAATCATCCTTGTTGGACCATACGCCCCTTCGAGCGGAGACCTGGAAAACACTCGCAGAATTTAACAGGCATTTGATTGTCCTGCCCGCGCGTCAATGCAATTCCGTCCGCACTCCGGGAGGCGACGCGGCGTGGCCGTGGTTCGCGGGATTGGCGGCAAGAGACGGTATGACGCTCAACAGCGTACATGCTGCGCGCTTCTCCGCCCAGAGCAACGCTTACAACTGTGCGAAGCTTCCCCTTGAAATTTCACAAGGCAATCTCCGGCGCGACACCGCCTACGTGCTGGGCGACCGATTGGCGCTTCTTGCGAGCGGCCGCAACCGTACGCACTTCTGTCGCCGCGTCGATGGTTTCAACCTTTGCACCTACGATCCCGGTCGAGCTGACGAGTCAACCAGACTCGCCAACATCATCTGGCCTCCATATGTATTCGGCTCGGAATTCCAATCCCGGAATCCAACACCAAATTGGCTTCGAATCCAAAACTTCGAGAATGAACCCGGATGGGGTCGTTGGACGCTTGCAAAGACGGCCGTCATCGAATTTCGTGTAATAAACCCGCCGCCGCGGGATCTGCGCCTTGACCTTGAATTCACCAACGCGAATCTCTCCAGAATCCATCAACGGCAACGCGCAGTGCTGTCCCTGAATGGTCACGAGGTCGGGATGCTGCTCTTTCAATTTCCCGCAAACAGCGGCCGCCGAACCGTTACCATTCCCACAGAGTACATCCGACGCGGGCTGAACGTACTCCGGTTCAACCTGCCCGACGCGATCCCCCCGCATGAGATCGGGGTTAATACCGACCCCCGGCCATTGTCACTGTACCTCCACGCGCTGAAGTTCAGTGTGCCCGGAGGGTAGATACCGCCGCTGATTGACCGTCAGGGTTGGCAACCCCGGTTCCCCGGTTCTGTCGCTTCTCGAGCACGCAAGAAGCCACTTGCGGGAAGGGCTTGGTCAATGAAAAGTTAACGAGGGTCTGGGAGTGTGTTGCGAACGGGATCAGTTGGCGATGGACTCACTGATTCGAACCCGTCTCCTGCGGGTGAGTTCCGGCTTGCCCGATTCCGCGGTCTTTCAGTACTGAGGCTGACACGTCGCCATGACGCAAAGCATCCGACTCTTGTCCGTCGTCGTCCCCGTCTTCAATGAGGAGGCGGTCATTGGCGAATTCAACCGGCGCATGACCGAAACGCTGCGCGATCTCCCGCTGGACTGGGAACTGATCTACGTCAACGACGGCAGCCGCGACGCGAGCGTCAGATTGATCCACGAATTCCTGGACCGTTCGCCGAATACGACCCTGCTCGATCTCAGCCGCAATTTTGGCAAGGAGGCGGCAATGACGGCGGGTATTGACCATGCCTCGGGAGACGCTCTTGTCGTCATCGATGCCGACCTCCAGGATCCGCCCGAGCTCATTCCCGAAATGCTGCGCGTTTTCCACTCTGGCGATTACGACGTGGTGTATGCCCAGCGTGCCAGCCGCCGCGGCGAGACCTTCCTCAAAAAGAGCAGCGCACATCTCTTCTACCGGATCATGGGCCGGCTGACCGGAATTGAAATTCCGCGCGACACGGGCGATTTCCGGCTCTTGAACAGCCGCGCGATCGAAGCACTGCGTCGCCTTCGCGAGCATCATCGATTCATGAAGGGCCTTTTCGCCTGGATCGGTTTTCGCCAGGTGGCCATGCTCTACGATCGCGATGCCCGTTTCGCAGGCGAATCGAAATTCGATTACTGGCGGCTTTGGAATTTCTCGCTTGAGGGCATCACTTCCTTCACAACAGCGCCCTTGAAAGTAGCATCCTATGTTGGACTGGTCACCTCGATCGGCGCCGCCATGTACGGCCTTGTCATCGTCCTTCGCACGCTCATTTTCGGCAACCCGGTGGCCGGCTATCCTTCGCTTCTCGTTTTCATCCTGTTTCTGGGTGGCCTGCAGCTGCTGACGCTCGGTATCATGGGCGAATATCTGGGCCGCGTGTTCAACGAATCCAAACATCGGCCGCTCTACTTCGTGCGCGAGCACATTCGCGGCTCGGTTGGCGAGGCTCACGCGAAAGCCAGTACAGACATTACCCCGGATCCGGCACCGGCGCTGCCGGAATGACTGTACCGAGCGCGATTTCTGCCGCGCGCATCCCTGCTGGCGATCATTGCGGCATAGCGATTCTCGCCAACGACAAGGTGTTGAACTGGCTGCTTCCGTTTCTCGAGAGCTACCGCGATACCAATGCGACAATCCCGCTTCATGTGATCCCCTTTGACGACGACGTTTCTCAAACGCGCCGTGCCGCGGCGGCATATGGCGCCCGCTTTTTCGAGGGCGATACGACGCGCGTGGATGCATTGGCAAAGCGGCTGTATCCTTTTTTCCCGCACCACCGGCGCAGATTGAGGAAGCTGCTGTCGCTGACGCTGCCCTGCGATCGTATTCTCTACATGGATGCGGATACGATCCTGTTCCGGAATCTGGACAAGGTTTTTGAAGCGCTCCTTCCCGGCACAGTGGATTTCGTGGTTGCCTCGCCGAGCGAGGACTATGTTTTCAACAGAAAGTACGCTGACTATCCGTTCCTGCGCGATGCGATGCGATTCAACGACGGTTTTTTTCTCACATCGCGCGACGTTGTGTCCCTGTCGGATTTCGAGCAGGTGATCGACTCCGACGCGGCCGTATTCCACCGTGTCCGCAAGCGCGGCATGCTGTTCGCCCAGCCCTTGGTGAATTTCGTTGTCCACCGGCTGGGGCTGAACGTGCGCGCGCTCGCCGATTGCGTAACAAACGCCTCAAATGAAAGCTTTTACAAAGCCGTGGGCGTAAAGCTGGGCGAAACGGGCCCGCTTGATTGGGAGGGCCGCGACATTTATTTTGCGCACTGGGCGGGCACAAACAGCAAACCGAAAAGCCGCATCTTCGATTCACGATGGCAGGAATACGCAAAGCGCGCACGCGCACGCATGACAGCCTGAGCAGGCATCGCCTTGGGCCACCGTCTTCCCTGTGAGCCTGGACTTGCTCCTTTCGCTTGCAGCGGCTGCGTGGTGGCTCACTTCAATCGGGGTCTTGCTCGCGTCTTTCGCTGCGGCGCTGCTTCACCCCCTTCGCTGGCGGAATCGGCGATTCGAAAGCACGCTCCCGGCCCTGAGCGCCATCGTCCCGGTGAAGGATATTCATCCCGGTTTTGCCGAGGCTCAGCGTTCGCTGCTTTCGCAGGACTACAGCCGGCTCGAGGTGCTTATCGCCACAGCGGACGCAAATTCACCGGCGTTGCCGGTTGTCCGCAGGATGCACGAATCGGTTGCGCCCCGGATAGTCGTTTCCGACTGCAATATCGCGGCGAGCCCAAAGCTCAACAACCTCTGGCCGGCGATCTGGCAGGCCCAAAACGATGTCGTGGTTACAAAGGATTCGAACATCGTCCTGCATCCAGGCGATCTGGCTGCCTTCGCCAAATGCCTCGTGCCCGGGGTGGGCCTTGTCAGCGCGATCCCGATTGCAAAACGGCCTATGACGTTTTCCGCGTGGATCGAGGCCTCGATTATCAACGGTTATCATGCGCGCGTACTGATATTGGGTAATGCGGCCGGACTGGGTTTCGGGCTGGGAAAGGTCATGCTGTTTCGCCGGAGCGACCTTGCGCGCGCCGGCGGACTTGACTGCGTCAAATGGGCTGTCGGTGAGGACATGGCGCTTGCACGCGCGATGCGCAGGCTGGGCCTCCGGACGGTGCTTGCCGACCGCCTGTGTGATCAGGTGCTCGGAGAGAGACCCTTCGCCGAGGTGTGGCAGCGTCAGCTCCGCTGGATGACGATTTGGCGTATTCAGCTGCCTCCGGTTTTCATTGTCGATCTGCTGGGCTCCGCTCTTCCCACTGCCTTGGCCGGCGCGATCGCAGCGCAGCTGATCGGCGTGGCGCCCGCTGCCGTCATCGCGACAACGATGATTGGCTGGTGTGCAATCGAATCGATTTTGTCCGCTTGCAAAAATTGGCCTCTGTCTCCCTGGTCGCCGCTCGCGTTTTTCGCGCGCGAACTGCTGACGCCCGCACTGTGGCTTCGCGCATTGTTGAGCAACGAGGTACGCTGGGCCGACACGAAGTACAAGGTGCGGACAATGGCGCCGCGAATTTCCCAATTCCCGCCGAAACCGGGTTTGGCGACGCGTCAGAGGATGAAATGACGGCCGTTTTACGAACCGTAGACGCCGTGGTGCTGGCCGCTCTTCTGGGCGTAATTCTTGTCGGACTCGGTTTTCTCCTGTTGCCAGTACTCTATCTCGTCGAATGGGCGGCAGGAAAATCGAAACCCGTCCCGCCTTCGGCGGATCATCGCGGCAAACCCGAATTGGTACCCGACGTTCTGATACAACTCCCGATCTATAACGAACCCTTCCCGGTCGTGGGCGGCCTGCTTCAGTCGGTCGCCGCACTCGATTGGCCGCGTGAAAGGTTACGCATCCAGATTCTTGACGACAGCGCTCTCGAAAACAGGACATTTACCGGGCGCGCCGTTGCGCTGCTTTGCGAGCGGGGTTTTCGTGTCGAACATCTCGTGCGCAATCACCGGCATGGCTACAAGGCGGGTGCGCTTGCCGCCGGGCTCGCAGCCAGCGACGAACCGTACATTGCCATTCTTGATGCCGATTTCCGGCCAACGCCGGACTGGCTGAGATCGTCCGTCCCGGTTCTCGCGGCGGATCCCACGGCAGGATTTGTACAATCGCGCTGCGAATTCTCGAATGCCGACACGAACTGGCTGACGCGGGCGCAAAGTCTTCTCTTCGATTCCCATTTCCTGATGGAGCAGGCCGTCCGCGCACGAGCGGGGATGCTGTTCCAGTTCAACGGCACCGGCGGCATCTGGCGGCGAAAGGCGATCGAAGACGCGGGCGGCTGGTCGGCGGATTCCCTTTGCGAAGATCTCGATCTCACAATTCGCGCGGCGCTCGCGGGATGGAGGGGCGTGTTTCTGCTCCATCCTCCGGTCGCCGGTCTGGTGCCCGAGCGCGTTCGTCATTGGCGGGTTCAACAACGACGTTGGGCCACCGGCTTTGCACAAATCGCGCGCAAGTTGAGCGCACCGCTCTGGCGCTCGGGATGGCCCCTCAGCAGGAAACTCCAGGCGGGGTTTCTCATCCTCTATCAGGGTGCGTTGCCGGTAATCGCACTCGCAACTTTTGCGTTGCTGGTCGATGTCGTCCTCCGGGGCGGCGGAATGCCCCCGGTCGGACCGGTGTTTGCGGCAATTTTTGTGCTTTTCTTTCCTGTCGTCGTCGGCATGACGCTGCCGCCGTATCTCGAGCTGAAGCGGGGCGGTCTTGGCCGATATGTGCTGACGGTCTGCTCGCTGCCCCCGCTCATTCTCTATCTTAGCGTCGCCAACGCCCGGCCAATCGTCGGCGCGTTTCTTGGTCGTGACGAGGTCTTTAAGCGCACCCCAAAGCCCCTGGTCGACCCATAGATCCTTCTGTTCATCGGCCGTTCAGGTTCGGGGATATCGGGTAGGGCCCGGTAGCGAAGCGGCGCGTGCCCATGTTAAAGCATAGGCCGTGAAGCGGCCGTTGCGCCTGCGGAACCGCCCGAAGCGCCAGTAGTGCCGAACGCGATGCCCCATTCGATTTTGTTTACCCTCGACCACGCCATTTTCGTGACGTGTCTTGGCATTCACTCGATTCTCGGTGCGTCGGCGTACTGGCTTGCGGCTCGATACCTGAATCACCGCCCGGAGGCTCTGGTGCGAGAAACGAGGCTCTTGTCAATACCGTTGCCTGCGAACGAAAATTTGCCCCGCGTTCTCGTTCAGCTGCCGACCTTCAATGAACGCAGTCTCATTCTGCGGGCAGCGCAGGCGGTGAGAAATCTCGACTGGCCGCGCGATCGTCTGCACGTCCAGGTTCTGGACGACAGCACGGATGCAGAGAGCCGCATCGCGGCACAGTCCGCGGTGACTATCCTTCGCGAGTCCGGCATCGACGCTGCCCTGATTCACCGCGAAAGTCGTACGGGGTTCAAAGCCGGCGCGCTCGCCGCCGGGCTAGCCCGCTCGTCAGCCGAATTTGTCGCCATTCTCGATGCGGATTACGTCCCCGAGCCGGATTTTCTGCGGCTTTGCATGCGTGCCATGCTGAGCGACGATCGCATCGGCTTCGTGCAGGCCCGATGCGATTACCTCAACGCCAGCGAGAACCGGATCACATGGTCGCAGCGGCGCATTCTCGATGCGCACTTTGCCGTCGAACAGGCAGCGCGAAACTGGTCCGGGCACCTGATGCCGTTCAACGGCACATGCGGTATCTGGCGTCGCGCCGCCGTCGAAGGCGCGGGCGGATGGAGCAGCGACACACTCGCTGAAGACCTGGATCTCAGCTATCGTTCCCAACTCAAAGGCTGGCGTGCGCAGTTCCTCTCCACTGTCTCTGTAAAGGGTGAGCTACCTGCAACCATTTCCGTTTGGCGCCAGCAGCAGTTCCGTTGGACCAAAGGATTTGCGGAAGGGGCGCGGAAGCTTCTGCCGCGGGTCTGGCGTTCGCATCTTTCACCGGCGCAAAAGCTTGTCTCGACCATGCACCTGGCGAGCGGAATGCTCGGACCTTTGGCAGCGGTGACGATCGCTGCCGGTGCGATCGACCTGCTGTTCGGTTACGGACCGACCAGAGTGAGCATGGCGCTGCTCCTGTGGTCGCTCATCGGCGGCGCAATTGTCGGCCCCGCTCTCCTGATGGTGATTGCGCAGACTTCCGTGCGCGGCTCATCGATCCCGTACGAAATCGCACGCCTGCCACGTGTCCTGTTTCTTCAGATTGCAACTGCCATCGGCAATCTGGGAGGCGCAATCGAGGCGCTCGCCGGCCGCGCCAGCGCTTTCGAACGAACACCGAAAGGCGCAGGCGCCATTCTTTCAACAGATCACGGGCGATATGCGACCAGAACCCGATCATAGCGCTCGCCGGGCGGCGCTGTTGGACGCGCGTCCCGAACTGAGGACGCTCGTGGGGCCCACTGCGGCAACGGCGTGGCTCGCCATCGGCGCCGGAATTGTCCAGTTCGGCATCGCTGCGCTCATCGCGCGTGAGCCCTGGTGGGCGATCGTTCTCTGCGCGCTCTTTTTCGGCGCGTTCGTCATTCATTTTCTGAATTGCGTGGTTCACGAATGCACGCACAACCTCGTGTTCGAGAGGCCGGCCGCAAATCGGATGATCGCAATCCTCGCGAACACGCCCTCTCTCGTGCCTTCGGCGATGGCGTTTTGGCATTATCACCTTCTGCATCATTATCACTTCGGTGTCCGCGGCCTGGACTCCGACGTGCCTGCAAAGTGGGAAGCGCGCGCCGTCAGCAACAGCGCGTGGCGAAAGCTTGCGTGGTTGCTGCTCCTTCCCGTCAGTTACGGTCTCGTGCATCCCCTGAACGTGCGTGCGCGAATGCCCGTCGACCGCTGGTTCGCCTTGAATGCTGCGCTCTGTGCGTTTGGGTGGGCGGGCGTGCTGGCGTTTATCGGCTGGCCGGGCGCGCTGTATCTTCTCCTGTCAACCTATTTCGCTACCGGCCCGCACCCGGCGGGCGCGCACATTCTGCAGGAGCATGTGGCATTCGATGGCGGCAATGGCATGGCCTCCTATTACGGACCGATCAATCTCGTTTCGGTGAATCTTGGATACCACCTCGAGCACCACGATATGCCCGGTGTTTCGGGATGGCGGCTGCCTGCGCTCCGCCGCGCCGCACCCGAATTCTACGATTCGCACCATCGTCATAAATCGCGTCTTGTTGGGCTCTGGAGGTTTGTGTTCGACAAGAGAATCGCGCTCGACAGCCGGCCGATTCGCGACCTGATGCCGCTGCAGCCGGCGAGGCGCTCCGCCTGACGTACAAACCGGATTCGAGATGAATCGCAGCCTGGATTCCAAGTCAGCCCTTGCGGCTGCCGACCTTGACGATCTGATGAACAAGATTCGTGCGGAAGTCGCGGATCGAAAGCAGCTCGCCGGGACTGCAATTCTGGCCGAGCCTGCTCCATTTTCGGCCGAAGACTTCGCGACGCGCAAATGGACAGCGCGGGAGCTTCTGGCGCTTCCCGCCACCGATTTTGCACGTGCAACACACATTGCCTTCCTGGGACGTGAACCTTCGCCCGACGAATTTGTCCGTCTGCGCGACCGCATTCTCGTCGAAAACGTCGGCCGCATGCGCATCCTGCGGGAATTCCGCCGTTCATCGGAAGCCCGCGCACAAAAGCTGGTGATCGAAGGCCTGACGCGGCAGTTCGTCTGGGACCGCATCTATTGGAGCCCGCCCGCCAAATTCGGGCGCGCCGTGGGACGCGGCGCGAGCCATATCTGGTTGCTTCGCCGGCACATCAGGAAGTTCGTGGAACGCGTCGATGCCCTGGAACGGCGGGCGGCCGAAACGACCGCAGCGCTGCGCAACGTACAGTCGGCGCAGATGAACGACCGGCAGAACACGAACAGACATGTAAGGCGGTTTCAGGAAACCATAGAAGCCGACAAGAAAACCGTCGGGGCGCGAATTGAAGAAGCACGGCAGAGCACGAACAGGGTTGCGCGTGATCTCGTCGACGCGAAAGCCCGTGTATCAGAGACGCAGGAAAAACTCGTCGATCACTGGCGCAGCATTGTCGAACATAAATTCGAGCTCCAACACGTTTTGTCCGCGCTGCGGGCGGCTGCCAAATCCGCCTCCCCCGATTCCCTTGCGTCAGAGGTCGCGCAGGAAGCCGCACACCTGCTTGATCCCCTGTATCTTTCGTTCGAAGACCGCTACCGGGGCTCTCGGACGGACATCAAGGAACGCCAGCGGGTGTATCTCGGGCGTGTGGAAACGGCATGGGCTCTCTGCGACCATGCCCCCGTTGTGGACATTGGCTGCGGTCGCGGCGAATGGCTCGAATTGTTGTCGGAGGCGGGCATCGCCGGGCGCGGTTACGACCTCAATCGCATTGCGATCGCGGAATGCCGTGAACGCGGATTCGAAGCCGAACTGAGCGACGGCCTTGAAGCACTGGCAGCCCTGTCCGCAGACAGCGTCTCAGCCGTCACGGTTTTCCACCTGATCGAACATCTGCCCTTCGAGTCTCTGGTGAGCCTCATGGACGAGGCACTGCGCGTGCTATGCGCGGGCGGGGTGTTGATTCTTGAAACGCCGAATCCGGCCAACCTCCTCGTCGCTGCCGAGCGCTTCTATATGGATCCCACGCACCGCAACCCGTTGCCGTCGGAATTGGTCCAGTATCTGTTGCAGTCGCGCGGCTTCCGGGAAACAGAAATCCTGCCGCTGCATCCCGTTCGGATGGAGCTTGGGGAACAGTATTCCGACCCGATGCTTCAGCTGTTGCAGCAGAAACTGTACGGACCGCAGGACTACGGCGCCATCGGGCGCAAGAGCGCTTGAAACCGCGGGTCGCGATTCTGGCCTGCCTCTCGGCGAACGGTGAGCAGGGTGGCGCGGAGAGGTTCTTCCCCGGCCTGCGGGATGCGCTTTCCAATGCCGGCATGGCGGCGTACCTTCTCGAAATTTACAATGATGAGCGCGACTTCGAGCACGTCAAGAAATCCTATCTGCGCTTTTACGATCTCAATCTTGACGCTTATGACGGGATCGTGTCGGCCAAGGCGCCGTCCTTCGTCGCACGCCATCGGAACCACGTCTGCTATCTCATGCACACAATTCGAGTCTTTTACGACATGTTTGAATCGAGCTTCCCGCGTCCGACGCGGGAAAACCTCGAGCAGCGCCGTCTCGTTCACGCGCTCGACACGGCGGCCCTGCAGCTTCCACGGCGCTTGTTTGCCATCGGTGAGGAAGTCGCGGAGCGCTTGCAGCACTTCAACGGCCTGCACGCGGACGTCGTGCGCCACCCAACGTCGATGCGGGGTCTTCATGAGGGGCGGTTTGACTATTTTCTGCTTCCGGGTCGGCTTCACCGCTGGAAGCGCGCACAGCTTGCAATTGAAGCAATGCGGTTCGTCACGGCGCCCGTCGACCTGATCGTTGTGGGGACGGGAGAGGACGAGGCGGAATTTCGCAGCGCCGCATCGGGGGACCGGCGCGTGCAGTTCCTTGGACGAATTTCGGATTCCAGACTCGCCGACCTGTACGCCAACGCAATGGCCGTTCTGTTCACACCGAAGTCCGAGGATTTGGGTCTGGTAACGCTGGAAGCATTCCAAAGCGCAAAGCCGGTCATCACCTGCATCGACAGCGGTGAACCTGCACGCATTGTGAAGGACGGGGTGAGCGGCTACGTCTGCCGTCCTGAGCCGGCGCAGATCGGTGCAGCGATGGAGCATCTTGCGCACAATCCGGAGCGGGCGCGCGAGATGGGAAGGGCCGGCCGGTTGGCGATTGGCGAAATCACCTGGGAGCGCGTTGCTGGCACTTTGCGAAATGCGCTTGGCTTCGGCGAAGCCGCGACGGCAGGATGAGCAAAGAACGAAAATTGCGAGTAGCCGTGCTCGACATGCAGCCGATCGAGCCGGCAACAGGAGGCGGGCGATTGCGGCTGCTCGGCCTGTATCACGCACTCGGAACGGACTTTGAAGCGCATTACGTCGGCACCTATGACTGGCCAGGACCGCAATACCGGCGGCAGATGCTCTCGCCCACCCTCGAAGAGCTGCTTGTCCCTTTGACTGCAGAACATTTTGCAGCAGCCCAGAAACGGCAGGATGAGACCGGCGGGCGTGTCGTCATCGACAGTACATTCCCCGAATTCGCGCACCTGTCGCCCGCATACGTCGCGGCGGCCCGAACAGCAGCGGCGGAAGCGGACATCGTGATCTTCTCTCATCCCTGGATCTATCCGCTGGTGCGCAGCGACCTTGATCCGGGTCGACAGTTGATCGTGTACGACTCGCACAATGTAGAGGGACTTCTGCGGATGGAGCTCCTCGATGACGGCGGGGCGGGCACCGCGATCGTGCGCGACGTGGTGGAACTCGAGCGCGAACTCTGCAATTTTGCTCATCTCATTCTCGCCTGCTCGCACGAAGACCGTGCGTCCTTTCATCGCTTGTACGGCGTTTCTTTCGACCATATGCGGGTTTTCGCGAACGGTACCTTCACCGAAAAGATCATGCCGTCCACGGTCTCGCAGCGGGCGGCGGCGCGCGCCAGGTTGGATCTTGGGCCGGCGCCCGTCGTCTTTTTCATCGGCAGCAACTACGCGCCGAATGCCCAGGCGGCGCGGTTCATAGCGCACCGACTGGCGCCGGCGCTGCCGAACCTGCTGTTCGTAGTAGCGGGAGGTGTGGCGGACAGCCTTCGCAGCGGTCCCACACCGTTCAACCTTCAAATGCCGGGTATCGTGTACGAGGATGCGCGGTTGCTATGGCTGCACGCGGCGGATATCGCCATCAATCCGATGTTCGGCGGCTCCGGGACCAATATCAAGATGCTGGACTATATGGCGGCAGGTCTACCAATTGTCAGCACCGCGATGGGAGCGCGGGGCCTCGAAACATCAGAACAGGCTTTCGTCGAATCCACGGCACAGCGGTTCGCGGCGGATGTCTCAGCGCTTGTTGATGATCCGCCGCGGGCGCGCTCGCTCGGAGTTTCGGCGCGCAAGCAGGCCGCGATGTTCTATTCATGGGAACGCCTTTCTCCGGAACTGGGCGCGCTCGTAAAGCGCTGGCATGCGCGGCTCGGAGCGAAGCGTCCGCTCTTTTCCGTCGTCATTCCGACGTATGAGCGCCATGCCCAGCTGTCACGCCTTGTATCGAATCTCGATGCACAGACCTGCCGCGATTTTGAAACCATTGTCGTCGACCAAAGCGCCAAACCCTGGCCCGACGAGCAGATCGGCAACAGTTCGGACCTCCTTTATCACCGCACCGATGTCCGCGGTCCGGGTTTTGCGCGCAACACGGGTGCGAAGCTCGCTCGTGGCAGGGCGATCGCGTTTATCGACGATGATTGCGAACCCCTGCCCGACTGGCTGGAGAACGCCGCAAAACGTTTTCAGAGCGGCGACATTATGGGGATCGAAGGCTTCGTGGCCTCCGAGCGCAAAGGCGAATCCGAATGGCGGGCGGTGACCAACGAAGGCTTCGAGGGGCTGGGTTTCATGACCGCCAACCTGTTTTTGCTCGCCGAAGTCTTCCACGCCATAAATGGATTTGACATGGCGTTCGGCGACATGCCGTTTCGCGAAGACACCGATCTCGGCTGGAGAGCGCAGAAACTTGGCGCGATACCCTTTTGCCGGGAAGTGCGCGTCAACCACCCGCCGCAGCCGCGCGCGCTCCCGCGTGAGTCGCTCGAATCCCGTTCCCGGCTGTTCGAACGTGATGCCCTTCTTCTCCGCAAACATCCCGACAAATATCCCACGCTGATGCGGCGGGAGGCACAATGGACGCACAATCCCAGTTTTTGGAGCCACCTGCTGGAAGGTTTGAGGCGCTATGACGTTTCCGCCCCGGGAGAGGTGTTGAATCTGATGCCGTGGCGCGTTCGGCAGCGATATTTATCGCTGCGTCGCGACTGAGGCCGCGCGCTTTAAAACGAAAACAGGTGTACGCGTTGAGCGAGATTTTGACCTGTGTACGGCTCAAACGTTCCGTCTTCCCACAGTACATGCAGCCGTCGCCCCGAGAGCGTCGCCAACACCCGGTCAACGCCGCCCGGGGGCAACAGATCGACATGGAGCTCGACGGCAAGCCGGCCCACGCGCCTCAGGAGGCCGGCGCTCGATTCCAGGATGTCCAGTTCGCAGCCTTCGACGTCCAGCTTGAGCACATCAATCTTTTCCGGCGCGACATCTTCAAGCCGAACCATCACGGTTGATGCCGGATTTATCCGTTTGCCTGGTTTCACCACGACGTTGGACTCGTTGAAACAGTTGACGAGCTGCGTTTTGCCCCCGATGGCTGCGCAATAGGCAGCGGCGTTTTCGATCCCGTTCAGCTCGAGATTTCGGCGCGCGACGGCGGTATTGAGGGGTACCGCATCAAAGGCGAAGACGAAACCCCGTTCGCCCGTCCAGCTCGCTAGCATGATCGTCGTGAGACCGTGATGGCAACCGCACTCGACAATCCAGTCGCCGAGCCGAACCAGATGGTCACGAAGTATACCCATTTCCTTCCAGTCGGCGACCGCACGACGGTCGAGCTCCAGCGGCCGCGAGAGCGCCTCGGCTGCGCTGATCTGCTCGTGACGGGGATTGTCGTACCATAGCTCCCCAACACGGTCGGCAATGACGCAGTTGAATCGCACGCCGCACGAATCCTGGCGCACGATTCGCGGCTCAAACGCTGAAAACATGAAATGGTCCCGTTTGGCGGCGGAATATAGCGTTGCGGACACGGCGATGGCCAGTTGCGATCCCGTATCGGGTCCGTGTCAACTGGACGCGCAAGCTCGCCTTTCGTTCAAGAAAACGAATTACCGCGGTCTGGGCAAACCCTCCACTGCCAAAACCGATCCGCAGACGCTTGCGGCGACGTCTTTTGGCCTCCGTTGGTTATCGGGCGAGCGCAGGACGAACAGCATCTTTCGCCCGGGCGCATATTCAGCAAAAAAGCCGGACAAAGCGCCCTGCAGAGCGGTTTCTATTTCGATGTCACGGATCAAGCCCTTATCGGCAAACTGCTTCTCCCAAAAACCGACCGAAGCCCATATCAAATGTCCGTCTACCGGCCACCCGTTCTCGTAACATGGAATATGTCTCCAGAACGTATCCCGCGGCTCATGTGTCCAGGGTTCGAGAAACAACGGAAATGGCTGACCAAATACACGATCCATCCCGAACATGGGGCCATTCACGATCATGTACCCGTCGCGACCGACGAGCGATGCGGCGCGGGTCAGATAACTTCCGAGTTTCAGCGGATTTGTATGCTCGAAAAAATCCATTGCAATGACAACGTCAAAGCTGCGTTCGAGTTCAACGCTCAAAAGATCGCCGTACAGCATGCGATTGCGCACCGCTGGATATGCCATCGCAAAAGCCAGATGGCTCATATCGATTCCGGTAACATCGACGCCCTCCCTGGCGAGCAGGCTGATTACGGGACCGTTGCTGCAGCCGATGTCCAGGCAGGTTTTCGCTCCCAATCCCTTCGCCATTGCTGCGGTGACCCGTTTGTCGAGATCGATCGTGTACCCCCATCCGCCATAACTGTCGTAAAAGCGGTGCTCGACAATCAGCCGCTCGATCAGGTCGAATTCCGAATCGTCCTCGATGTGCAAGACGTGATGAACAAGACTGTCGAGACCCGTTTGCGTTACATAAGGTCGCGGCAGCGCCGTTCTGATGTCCGGCAGCTCCGACTGTTTGATCGCGCGGCCCCGCAGTCCCCGGAATTCTTCGGAGTCGAGGAGATGATTGATCGCCTCGCGTATGGGGCGGCCATTTTCAAGCGCATTTCTCCAATGAGTTCGTCCATTTGGATCCGGTGCGCGCTTCAGGATTCCCTGGTACAGCTCTTCCACGACGGCGCTGGCCTGCAAGGCCTTCACCATTTCATGGACGGTCGTACCGCTGCGAAGGCGCGATGACCAATTTGCCAGCGTCGCCGCATCTGGTCGACAGCCAAAGAGCGCGCGAAACACATCGATGATGATGGGGCGCGACAGGATTCTGATGCCGACTGTTTCCATGGCCGCGGCAAGCCGGGATCGTGACGACCGATCTGACTTGTTGAGCGCTATGGTCATGGCTTCTATCGTGTCGGTTGCACCCGCAAAATACAGATTGCACGGGGAAAATCACGGCAATTTCCGCCACCGCCGAGGTTGTGGCGCTGTGGTTGCCGCAAGTCCCCAATGGCGTGTCAGACCGTGCTTTCGAACTCCGAGGGTCGGCCAAAGCCGGCGATCTCGACCTCGTTGCACTCGATTTGCGGCTCGAGACGGCAATAGCCTATGAAATCTGGCTCACCGAGCTGCACTACGTCGAATTCGGTCACATGGTCGCGCCAATGAAAGCAACGGTCCGTGTGATTGGCGCCCGTGTGAAGGGCCACGCCGATTGAATATCGGCCCCTGTTCAGGTTTGCCTTGAATCGGAAGACAACGTCGTAATCGCAGCCGGCGCGAACGGAAGTCGCAACTCCGCGCTGATAGGTGTTGGTGCCGTACACCACTTCTCCAAAACCGTCGCTCACATCGAAGCCGACCGTGAGGTCGGGTACATCGGTGCGCGCGCTGATCGAAACGCAGAGCGACACCTCCTCGCCCGGCGCGACTTCATGAATTCCCGATTCCAGACCGATCACCTGCGCCGCCACGACCTCCACCTCCATGGTGCCGAATGACTCGTGTTTGCGCAAAATACGCGGCGATGACGGATTTCCGGCCATCTGCCCATCGGTCGTCTGGTTTGCAGCGGAAGCGTGTGGAGCATCTTCGTCGGGCGAGTGTTCAGGCACGGTCCTCGTGCTTCGCGCTGTCAGCAATTCGCGAAACATGCGGTGGGTTTTCTCCTCGAAGATACGAAACGCGCAATCGTAGAGCTGGATATCAAGATCGTTCATGTCGACGAGCTGACCGAACGTCCGGCTGTCGAGATCGCCGACGCGGATGCGAGACGAGGTAACATTGACGCGCGGGACGTCATCTACCGGCGGCAGCCGAAACTGCCAGCAGAACATGTCCACGGAGTCGCGCAGGCGCTCGCATATTCCGATGAAGTCGTAACTTTTCAGCGATTTCAGCGCGAGCGAGAGCGTTCGCTCCCTGTCACCGAGATTGCGCGAGATCCTGCTGGCAAAATGCTTGGCGCAGAAATTGACGGCACCGGTCTCCTCGCTTTCGGCGCGGGCCTTGAAGAAGTCGCCAATATCGTAGCGTTGCGCCCATTCGCCGAGCCTGTCGGCTACTCCGCCATCGCGGGCATGATGCCGCCAATAGAAATATTCCGAGATGGCCCGGTCGACGGGGTGGCGAAGAAGCGTCAGCCGCATACGGCCGAACCAGCGGCCTTCGGCCGGCATGAGCGAGAGAAAATGGCCGGAGATCAGCCGCGCAGCCGGAAATCGCTGCACGGCCCAGATTTCGGACCGGCCTTCCAGATGCGGTGTTACACTTTCGACGCCGAAAATGCGCTCGAGCACGGTCCGAAAGGCCGTCCCGCCTGTCTTTGGAAGATGATCGAAAAGGAATTTCCTTTCGTACAATGCCATGATCGCCCTAGCCGGCCGCGAGCTTGCAGACGCAGGATTCAGCTGCTGGACTTTGGGAGAAGCACAAGACTAAGGAATGTCCCCGTCTGCCAGCCAGCCGCGCCCCTGCGTTGTCGGACGACACCCTACAGTTGGACGGACGGACAATTCAACCTTCGGACCGCATGAAAAACGTCTTCGAGCGGATTTACGCAAACAACGATTGGCGCCACGGCTCGGGTGAGGGCTCGCTTGCCCTTCATGTCCGGCCCTATGTGGAATTTCTCGAGCGGTTTCTGCGCCGCAAACGTGTCGGGAGCGTCGTGGATTTCGGCTGCGGGGACTGGCAGTTTTCGCAAATGATTCCCTGGGGGAACATCGAATACCGTGGCTTCGACATTGTGCCCGCCGTGGTCGCCGCCAATCGGGCCCGTTTTCAGACGCCGCGGATCTCGTTCCATGAGATCGGTAGCGATCATTCGGCGTTGCCACCCGCCGACCTTCTGATTGTCAAGGACGTGCTGCAGCATTGGTCCGACGAAACCGTTGTGAGATTCCTGCCTCTTCTGTCGCGGTATCGTTACGCCCTGATCACCAACTGCGTGAACCCCGAAGGTCCGACGGAGAACCTTCCCATCGCGGACGGTGACTTTCGCTACGTCGATATTCGGCTTTCGCCTTTTCATGTCGATGCACGCGAAGTTTTTTCGTTTTCGAACTACCGCCCTTTTCCAAAACGGCTGTTTGAAAAGCCCCGTTGGGTGAAAAAGGTCCTGCTCACAGAACATTAGGAGACGGGATTTCCTGACGTGTGCTTTTCGACTTCGATGGCCAGCGCTGGAACGCCGATAATGCCGCGTGCAACAGGACTTTCCTGCACCTCCAGCATCAGGGCTTCCTCGATCCAGTGTACATGCGTGTGATCCTGCTGCGTGCCTTCGGTGATAGCGACAGTCAGGGCATATTCGCCGCGGGCAAGGAAAGGCAGCTGAAACACGAACTCGGCCACGAAGTCCTCGCCTGCATGCATGGCCCGAGCCGAATCTTTGCAGCTCAGAAACGTGCTGTCGCCGAAAACATTCTGCCCCAACCGGTCGCGCAGCATGAATCCCACAATGGGTTCCGCCAGATTGATCTCCGCATGGCAAAGGATTGACAGCTTTACCTCGGCGCCACCATTCAACTCGTACAACGTTTCGCCCGCAGGATCTCGAAAGGCCACATCGATGATGCGTGCGCCACCATGGCCGTGCCAGGGCGCATCGGCACTGAAGGAAGAAACGCTGATGCCGTTGTGTCTTTGCCCGCGTACGTCGCGGACGATGGGAGGTGCTTCAAGGGGTTTCCACCGCTCCGCCGGTTCGGGTCTGGCCTTGGCGGCTTCCGCGTCGGAACGCTCCGCCACGCTCGCCAGATAACGAGCGCAAACGTCGGCGGCGGGGCCGAGTTCGCGCAC
>DATGGN010000143.1:0-9512 GCA_035308485.1 Rhizomicrobium sp. | reverse complement strand
CGCGCGCGCCCGCGAAGCGCCTGGCGCGACGGCTTCCGGGCGGTCGAATTCATGACGGTTGTTGCTGTGATGCAGGAGATGGCCGAAGCGCATCACGTCCCACGAAAGTCCGAGGAACGCGCCGAGCGACCGCCCCGCCCGCCTGTTCGCCCCGGGGTCGGCGAACAGATTGCCGTGAATCGATTCATGCATGAGGCCCCAATGGAGCGGTGTTGCGATCATGCAAAGCAGGACGAGCGCGACCGCGCTCGACGCACCGGCCTGCAAGAAGAGTGGAGCGAGAAAGAACTGCAGCAGCGCAATCACGACCACGAACGCGAGAAGCATCGTGTTCTGCACAGCGAATCTGTGTCTGGCTGCGGCGGTCAGAGACGGTATCCCTTCATGCAATCGCCAATAACCACGGCTACAGTCCGGCCGCAAGCTAGGACCCGCTCCTGCACGTATCGGCTCGCACCAGGAAGTGCTCGACATCGCGCGTGAACTGCCCGGGGTCCTGCAGAAAGGAAAAATGGCTGACTCCGGGCTGGATGAGCAGGCAGGCGTTGGAGATGTGATCGGCCACGTACAGCGTGTTCTCGCGCTTGATCGCCTCGTCGTGATCGCCGTCGACGATCCAGACCGGAATGCGAATGGCGCCGAGCTGGGCGTCGGTGAAATGCGGCTCCGTGTCCCACATGCGGGTGATCTGCGCGAGAAAGGCCCTGTACCCTCGTGGTGTTGGCGACAGCAACGCATACTCGTGGCCTGCGCGCGCTTCGAACGCCGTGAAGGTCGGGCTCTGACTTACGTCTTTGACACCGGCCGGATCGGAATTGGCTGCGAAGGCGAAAAGCTTCGTCAGCCGATCGGGGTGGTGGATGGCGATGTCGAGGCCGATAATTGCGCCATCGCTCCAGCCGACAATGGCCGTATTCCGGACGTGCAGAAAATCGAGAACCCCAAGCACGTCCGAGGACATGAGATCGTATCCGAACGGCCGTGCATCCCGCGAACTGCGGCCGTGCCCGCGGCTGTCCATGACGATGACCTTGTATTGGCGCGCAAGCACCGAAACCTGATTGCCCCAGTAGTTTGCGTTGGCGAGCCCTCCATGCAGCAGAACGACAGGTTCCCCGTGACCGAACTCGGCATACCACATGCGAATGCCGTTCACGGGCGCAAACCCGCTTTGCGCAGGCCGTGGCAGACTCGGCGTTGCTGGCAGCGTCATCCATTGCGGCGTGGCTGAGGCCGATACCACGCCAGACAGGAAATAGAACATCAATGCCAGACGACGCACATTCGCCTCCCCTCCTGCGAATCGAAGCGGTATGTTAACTCCGGTTTGTTGGCGTACGCCTGCTGGAACACAAGGAGAATTGAATGCCGGGCATGAAGGAACTGATTGATGCCGCGAATGCGGTGGTGCCGCGTATCGGCGCCGATGAGGCGCAGGCGATGATTGCGAAGGGCGACGTACTGATCGTGGATGTGCGCGAGCCGACCGAACTTGACGCGAGCGGCAAGGTCGCCGGCGCGATCAACGTGCCGCGCGGCATGCTCGAATTCCGCGCCGATCCGAATTCGCCTTATCATGACCCGCGCTTCGTCCCGACGAAAACCGTGATCCTTTATTGCGCCTCCGGCGCCCGATCCGCCCTTGGCGGCAAACTGCTCAAGGACATGGGCTACAAGGACGTCTTCAATCTCGGCGGCTTCAATGATTGGGCCGGAGCCGGCGGCGAGGTGGAGTCAGCAAACTAGGCTCAGCTTTGCTCCGGCGGTGCGCCGGTCCAGGATTTCATGAACTCGAGCGGGAACGGAAACACGACCGTCTGAGTCTTCTCGCCTGCGATATCGAACAGCGTCGCGAGATAGCGCAGCTGCATGGCCTGCGGGACCGGCGCGAGAATGCGTGCGGCTTCGAGCAGTTTCTGTGCGGCCTGCTGCTCGCCTTCGGCATTGATGATCTTGGCGCGCCGCGACCGTTCCGCTTCGGCCTGACGGGCGATGGCGCGGACCATGCTCTCATCGAGATCGATGCGCTTGATCTCGACAGTCGAGACCTTGATGCCCCAGGCTTCTGTCTGCTTGTCGAGGACGTCCTGGATATCGGCGTTGAGTTTGTCGCGCGCGGACAGCATCTCGTCGAGGTCGTGCTTGCCCAGCACCCACCGCAAGGTGGTCTGCGCGAGCTGGCTCGTGGCCGCGAGGTAGTTGCTGACCTGGATGACGGCGCGCTCGGGATCGATGACGCGGAAATAGATGACGGCGTTCACCTTCACCGAAACGTTGTCGCGAGAAATCACGTCCTGGGGCGGCACTTCGTCCACGACCACGCGGAGATCCACGCGCACCATCTGCTGCGCAAGCGGCACGAGGAGGAAGAGACCCGGGCCCTTGGTGCCCGTGTAACGCCCGAGGGTGAACACGACGCCGCGCTCGTATTCGCGCAGGATGCGCACCATCGAAAACCACACCAACACTACAATGATGGCTATGAACAGTACCGTGGCGGGAAACATGTCTTCCTCCTTGCCGGCTGACGAAAAACCTCAAACCGGCTCGACGATGAGAATGAGGCCGTCGTGGGCGACGACCTTTATGCGGCTTCCCGGCGCAAGCGCCGCCGTGGAGCGCGCGCGCCAGATCTCTCCCTGTACACGAACCCTGCCCTCGCCGCCCTGCCAGGCGACGGCTTCGCCTTCCGCGCCGCCCAGCGCCTCCCTGCCCGTTACTGCCGGCCGGCGCCGTGAACGCACCAGCAGTGAGATTGCCGCGAGGAAGAACGCCGCCGTTGCGAGCGTCGTCACCGCGACGACAAGCGGCGAGAGGTGAAATCCCGGCGTGCCCGCGGGGAACATGATGATCGCGCCGACCGCAAACGCGGCTATCCCCCCGACGCCAAGCACGCCGAACGAGCCGATATGCACTTCTGCGATCATCAGGCCAATGCCGAGCGCCACGAGCGCCGCTCCGGCATAATCGATGGGAAGCAGCGTAAGGGCGAACAGCGCGACCAGCAGAGAGATGCCGCCCACAACGCCCGGCGCGACCATCCCCGGATTGAGGAATTCGAAGATCAAACCGTACAGGCCGATCATCATCAGGATGAAGGCGATGTTCGGATCGGTGATCACGGCGAGAAAGCGAGTCCGCCAGCCGGGCGAAAGCGTCTCGACTTCGAGACCCGCTGTCTTCAGGCGCTGCGGCTTGCCGTTAACGGTTACGGTGCGACCATCGATCGCGTGCAGGAGATCCGGAATGTCGCCTGCGATGACGTCGATGACGTGGAGTTTCAGGGCCTCGGAGGCGGGAAGGCTCGCGGCGCCCCGCACCGCCTGTTCGGCCCAATCCGCATTGCGGTGGTTGAGTTCCGCCAGACTGTGAATGTACGCAGTCGCGTCATTGACGATCTTGCGTGATTCGGTATCCCCGGAGTCGGGCGAAGATTTTCCGTCATTTGCGGTCGCTCTGCCATTCTGCGGAGAACCCCCTCCGCCTTGCGGGGTGCTTCCCGGCAACCCGCCCAATTGAACCGGTGTCGCCGCGCCGAGATTCGTGCCGGGTGCCATCGCAACAATGGCGCTCGCGTAGGCGATGTAGGTGCCGGCGCTCGCTGCCCTTGCGCCGGCAGGCGCCACATAGGTGACGACCGGGACGGGCGACGCCAGGATCGCGCGGATGATCTCGCGCATCGAGCTGTCGAGCCCGCCCGGCGTGTTCATGCGCAGCGCGACCATCCGCGTCGTGCCGGGATCGAGCGATGCAAGTTCGCCGGTCACATACTCGGCCGTCGCGGGCCCGATCGCACCGTCGATTTCCAGGACGGCCGCCCGGCCCGCCGCATCCCCCGGGGACGCCACCAGCGAAAAGAATATGAGAATCAGTGCAACGAGCGTGTATCGGCTGTCCCTGACCTCGGCTGCACCACGACACATCGCCGCCTCCCGGTTCCGAGGAGCATATCATACAGCAGCCAGAAATTCCGGTCTGCTCGACCGCGGGGTTCAGTACCGCGCGTTGCCGGGGCTCCGTGGGAACGGAATGACATCGCGGATGTTGGCGAGTCCGGTGACGTAGGCGATCGTGCGCTCCAATCCGAGGCCGAAGCCGGCATGTGGAACCGTGCCGTAACGTCGCAAATCGCGATACCAACCATAATGCGCGGAATCGATCCCGAGTTCGGCCATGCGCGTATCGAGCACGTCGAGCCGCTCCTCGCGCTGGCTGCCGCCGATGATCTCGCCGATGCCGGGCGCGAGAACGTCCATCGCCGCAACCGTTTCGCCGCCGTCGTTCACACGCATGTAGAAGGCTTTGATCGCCTTCGGATAGTTCATCACGATCACGGGCTTCTTCACGTGCTTCTCCGTCAGGTAGCGCTCGTGTTCGGACTGGAGATCTACGCCCCACCTCACAGGGTATTCGAATTTGTCCTTCGCGCGTTCGAGGATCGAGACAGCCTCACCGTAATCCATGCGAACGAATTCGGATGAAACGATGCCCTCGAGCTTGGCGACGAGGCCCTTCTCGATCCGCTCATCGAAGAAAGCGAGATCGTCCGCACGCTCGTCAAGCACGGCTTCCAGCGTGGCTTTGAGCAGACCTTCCGCGAGAGTCGCGTTGTCGGACAGATCGGCAAAGGCGATTTCCGGCTCGACCATCCAGAATTCGGCAAGGTGCCGGCTGGTGTTCGAATTTTCGGCGCGGAACGTCGGCCCGAAGGTGTACACCTTTGTAAGCGCCAGGCAGTACGCTTCCACATTCAGCTGACCGGAGACGGTGAGAAACGCTTCGCGGCCGAAGAAATCCTGGGCGAAATCGATCTCTCCGTTCTCGTCCCGCGGCAGCTTGGCGAGATCGAGCGTCGAGACGCGAAACATCGCACCTGCGCCTTCTGCATCGGACGAGGTGATGATCGGCGTGTGAATCCAGTAGAAGCCGTTCTCGTCGAAGAAGCGGTGAACGGCCTTCGCGATCGTGTGGCGCACCCGCGTCGCCGCGGCGATGACGTTGGTGCGCGGCCGCAGGTGAGCAACCTCCCGAAGGAATTCGAGCGTATGCGCCTTGGGCTGGATCGGATAGGTATCCGGATCATCGACCCAGCCGATCACCTGGATCTCGCTCGCCTGCATTTCGAATGGCTGCCCTTTGGCAGGCGAAGGCACGATCGTGCCCGTCGCAGCCATCGCACAGCCTGCAGTCAGCTTCAGCACTTCGTCCTGGTAATTCGCGATCGTGTTCGGCACCACGACTTGCAGGGGATGATACGACGACCCATCCGATAGCTGCACGAAGGAAATTCCGGCCTTGGAGTCCCGCCGCGTGCGCACCCAACCCTTTACGGTCAGGGGCGCGTCGGCAGGCGCCTTGCCCGCGAGAATGTCGCGAATGCGCAGGGGTTCTTTGCTCATGTTCGACAGGTACTCAGGCCAACCCTTAATGTCCAGCAGTGGCCGGCCTGTGTTTCGACGTGTCTTGCGCGCGTGCAAAACTGTGCCCAGCGGATTTTCGAATGACGATCAGAAACACGCAATTGCTGCCCGGGGCGACAGCCAGCACCTCAAATCTGGACGCGCTGTCCGCTTGGGCAAAAGCGCTACGCCGAGAGTTCAGGCCTTCGCGCGGCGAGCGGTCTTCTTCTGTGCCGGCGCGCGGCGGGGGGTCTCGCCCTTTGCCTGAAGGCTCTTCTTCAGGGCTGACATCAAATCTATCACGTTGGTATCGGCGGGTTCGGGGGCACGTACGGGCTTGTGGCCCTTCTGCTTTTCGCTGATCAGCGCCTTCAACGCCTGTTCGTAACGGTCGACGAATGTGTCGGGCTCGAAATGTCCTTCCTGCTGTTCGACGATTTTGAGCGCGATTTCGATCATCTGCTTGTCGGGTTTTCCATCGGGGATACTCCTGAACGCTTCCTCCGGATCACGGACCTCGTTCGCCATGCGCAAGGTGTAGGCGAGCATGCCTTTGCCTCTTGGCTCGATCGCCATCAGACGCTCGCGCGTGTGCATGACCACGCGGCCAAGCGCCACCTGGCTCGCGCGCACCATCGCCTCGTGAATCACCGTAAAGGCTTCCCCACCCTCCTTTCCGTCAGGAACAAGGAAGTACGGATCTTCCCAGTACAGGCGGTCGATGTCGCCGGCGTTCACAAAGCGTTCGATATCGAGCGTGCGGGTAGTCTCCAGCTTCACGCTCGCGAGATCCTCGGAAGTCAGAAGTACGTATTCACCCTTCGAAACTTCGTACCCTTTCACGAGCTCCGAGCGGCTTACCGGTCCGGTATCGGGGTCGGTCGTGATCATCTTTATGCGATTGTTGGTGGCGGGATTGATGAGATGAAATGAAATATCGTTTGCGCGCGTCACGGCATTGATCAATACGACCGGGCAGGAGACGAGCGACAGGCGCAAATGACCCTGCCATGCCGGCCGCCCCATACGCGCCGCGTTGTCGTTCGACGGATGAACCGCTTGCACCTTCGGGTGCGAGCGGGATTTCGCCACGCGTCTTGCCATGGAATGCCTCCGTCGAATGCGCGAATCAAACTCCGTTTTCCATGCTTTGTTCAACCCCAGGAACTTCACAGTCGAAGGAGACGTTGCCGAAAAGAGTCATTTGGGAGGAACAAAACATGAAAACGGAGCACCTCAGCACCGACAGAAGACCAAAGAACAAAGAACAGAAGATTGACGATCAGCTGCGCGACAGTTTTCCGACAAGCGATCCGCCCTCTTTCAATCCCGGCAGCGTCGGCGCGCCCAAGGGCGGCAGACACGACAGGGGTCAAAAAACGAAAACCGTTGGGGACCGGAAGTCCTGAGGCAAAGAAGAAGCCGCCCGGCCGGGCGGCTTCAATGTACGATCGGTAAGGTTTTTCACCAGCGGCGACGCCAGCGGACCGGGCGGCCGCGCCAACCCGGGCGCCAATATGCGCCGTGGCCCCAGTACCAGGCGCGGTAGGGGCGATAAACCCAACGACCGCCAACCCAAGCCCAAGGCCGATACCAAGCCGGCCCCCACGCAACGTACGGTCCGCCCGCATAGACAAACGCCGGGGCTCCGGCCGCAACGACATAGCCGGGTGGACATCCGCCGGGCGCCGAGGCGGCCCCTGCGACGGCGCCTGTTCCCAAACCTACGGCTCCTCCGATGGCCGCGCCTCTACCGCCGCCAACCGCTGCACCTATTCCGGCGCCGAGAATGCCGCCAATCACCGCTCCTGCAGCAGTATTGTTCGCCTGATTAACGCAATATTGGGCGGCCCACCGGGAATACGCATCGGCATATGCGGCGTCCGCTTGCTGTGACTGATCGTCATATTCTCCGCCCTGCTCCGCGCCAGGCGGCGGTTCGGCGTATTGCCCCTGCGGCGGTGCGGACTCGGAATAGCCCTGATCCGGCGGCGGCGCGCCTGCGGGAGGAGGGCCGTAACCCTGTTGCGCGGCGCCGGGCGCCGTGGAAGCCAGCAGTGCGACAAGGCAGGCACCAGCGGCTCCCTTTAGATACGTGCTGCTCATGTGACGCTCCTTTCTTGCCGAACGACCATCAATTGTTTGGCGCTGAGTCGCGTTGTGGTCAAGGACTGTGAGTCCTGAATTGGCCATTTGTGTGTCCAGGTCGATAAGTCTCGTGCCAGAGCGGCGGTTCCGGAACTGTAACGCAGGCTTAGCGCGTTTAAGCGTCATGGGCACGGTTATCCGGATTGCGGATGTACGGCGCGCACGGGCGCGATGCCGCGCGCCTGTCAGCATCCGGGATCGAATGGCGCGTGCGCGCCGCTACCGCCAGCGCGCGGGGGAATTGCGATTGATTTCCGAGGAAGTGATGTTGAAGGAGACTTGCCTCACGCTGCTCAGCCTTGCGGAAAGCTACGATCAGATGGCGTCCGTCATGGAAAGCATGGCCCGCGAAAAACGATGAGAGCCAGCCGGCAAATCTTTCCTGGTTAGTGCCACAAGGCTGGAACTGCCGATCCTGGCGCGCCGTTACAAAAATGTTCCGTCACGGGATGCACTGCGATGACGCAATCCGATTATGATTTCGTCGGTCAAATTGTTGAAGACCGGTTTTTCGACCCGCCGGTTCGGATGCGTCCGTCCGCGATTTTGACAAGCTGGTATTCGATTCTCATTGCCGGCGCGTTGGTGGCAGGGGCTGTCATCGGTTTCACGACCTGATCACGCCGAATCGCAAAGCCACGCCGGATCAGGTGTCGGCTGAGTTCTCCCAGATCCGCTGGTATTCTTTCGCAAGCAACTCCCACATTTCGGCGACTTTCAGCCACTGACGTTTGAAATCCCCGTCCGTCGACGCCGCACGTTCCCGCGCTCTGTTTGCCTGCGACAAGAATTCGTTGACGCGATCTGCCATCAAGGCCGCTCGTCTTGCGATCGGCTGCAGATTTGGAAACGCATGGTTTGCGGGATCGGATTTTGATCTTTTTATGATTTGATTGGCAGCCTTGCCCGGAACATGCCTATTGTTTGCCACATTGCAATTTGTGGAGATTTGCGGACTTCCTTCGGGTCGACGATCCGCCCTTGGGCAATCCTGTCGTTGACAAACTGCTACATCGAGCACGCACTTAATTCGGGCGCCTTCCATGCTTCTCCTCATCGATAACTACGACAGCTTCACCTGGAATCTCGTGCACTATCTGGGCGAGCTGGGTGCAGACGTCGCCGTCCGGCGCAATGACGAAGTTGGCGTCGCGGACGTGCACAGAATGAGCCCTCAGGCGATTGTGCTCTCCCCCGGTCCCTGCGATCCGGACAAGGCCGGAATTTGCCTCGACCTCGTACGCACTGCCGGCAGCCGAATACCGATTCTCGGCGTATGTCTTGGTCACCAGGCGATCGCGCAGGCTTACGGCGCCACGATCGTGCGAGCGCCCTCGCCGATGCACGGAAAGCGCAGCCGCATTCGCCACACCGAAGAAGGCTTATTTCGCGGAATCCCGAACGCATTCGAGGCGACACGCTATCATTCGCTGACCATCGATCCGCAAAGCGTACCATCGGGCCTGTCGGTCACCGCCACAGCAGACAATGGGGTGATCATGGGTATCGCGCACAAAACACATCCCGTGTACGGCGTGCAATTCCACCCCGAGAGCATCGCTTCGGAACACGGTCACGCCCTGCTCAGAAACTTTCTCGCGCTTGTCGGCCTGCCGGTCGCTGCATGAGCATCGACGAAGATTTCCCCTCACTCCTGAAAAGGCTTGTCGAGGGAGAGTCGCTCAGCGTGGAGGCGTCCATGCGAGCGTTCGCGGCCATCATGGCGGGAGAGGTTTCAGAAACGCGCATGGGCGCATTTCTGACTGCGCTGGCGCTGCGCGAACCGACGGTTGCCGAAATTGCCGGAGCTGCACGCGCCATGCGGGCGGCGATGCGCACCATTGCCGCGCCTGCGGATGCGATCGATGTCTGCGGCACGGGAGGCGATGGCCACGGCACGCTAAATGTATCCACCGCTGTGTCCTTTGTGCTGGCAGGTTGCGGTGTGCCGGTCGCCAAGCATGG
>DATGGN010000142.1:0-4354 GCA_035308485.1 Rhizomicrobium sp. | reverse complement strand
AAGTCGAAGCAGTAGCCGCAGCGCCGCCTGTACGCTTGCGATCCGGATTTCATGGCGGCCGATGTCGCCGAAAAGGTGGTGTTCGTGCAGCGTCGCGCGGCCATCGCGCGCCGCGGCGATATGGACGAGCCCGACCGGTTTTTCCGCCGACCCCCCGCCAGGGCCGGCGACGCCCGTCACGGCGACGGCCATTTGCGCGCCGGAATGCCGGATCGCGCCTTCCGCCATCGCACGGGCGACCGGCTCCGAGACAGCGCCGTGCGCCGCGATCAAGGCTTCGGAGACGCCCAATAATTCGGTCTTGGCGGCATTGGAATAGGTTACGAACCCGCGCTCGAACACGTCCGACGAGCCGGGAATCTCGGTCAACAGACCGGCAACGAGGCCGCCAGTACAACTCTCGGCCGTCGCAACGCGCACCTTCTGTGCCCGGGCTTTATCGAGTACTTCTTCGGCGAGGAGCAGGTCAGAATTGAACACGCTCATTATCCAGATCTTAGGCAGCAAGACTGTGGAAACGTCCGATTCACAATGAGACACTGAGGCCGTGAGATAGCAATCGTGCGGCAACGGTGTGCATCACGGAATTTTTTGCGCGCGCATGGTGTGCGCGATCTTTTCCGCCCACGACGCGTGCGCACCATTGTATTCACGCGACAGATATCTCACGGCCTCATCGTCTCATTGTTAATTTCTTCTGCGCCGCGTGCAAATTCATCAAAGGAACCGCAGTTGCAGGAGAGCGAGAATGATCATCCCGGCGAGCGCGCCGGCAAGAACATCGTCGGCCATGATGCCGACGCCGCCGGGCAGCCGCTCGGCGGCGCCGATGGGCCAGGGTTTGACGATGTCGAACAGGCGGAAAAGCAGGAAGGCGAGGGCGTAGCACAGCAGCGTCTTCGGGACGAAGGCGCAGGCAATCAGTTGCCCCGCGACCTCGTCGATCACGCATTCGGACGGGTCATGGACGGCGCGCTCACGCGCGTAAAGTTCGGCGCCCCACACGCCCCCTCCCGTCACGACAACCGCGGCGATCACGACGGGGAGCGGTCCATGAATGCTGGCAAGCGCCCACGCTACCGGGAGGGCGAGGGCACTCGCGACGGTTCCAGGCGCGACCGGTACGATGCGCCCGAGCCCGCCAAGCGTGGCAATGCGCGCCGCGGCACTCACGCAGGCGGCAGCCGTACCGTGGCGATTGCCTGCGCGGCGAGGCCTTCGCAGCGGCCGAGAAACCCCATGCCTTCGGTCGTGGTCGCTTTCACGCTGACGCGCGACACGTCGATTCCGAGAATTTCCGCGATGCGCGCGCGCATGGCCTCGCGGTGCGGCGCGATTTTCGGCCGTTCGCAGAGGAGCGTTATGTCGCAATGTACAACAACGCCGCCGGCCTCCGCGACCAGTTGCGCGGCATGTGACAGAAACAGCGAGGAAGCAGCGCCGCGCCATTTCTCGTCCGTCGGCGGAAAATGCCGGCCGATGTCGCCGGCGCCGAGCGCGCCCAGGATCGCATCCGTCAGCGCGTGCAGGCCCGCGTCCGCATCGGAATGGCCTTCGAGCGCCGCGTCATGCGCAATCTTCACGCCGCACAGCCACACATGATCGCCTTCGGCGAAGCGGTGGGCGTCGAATCCCTGACCGGTGCGAAATTCGTCCATCGTCCCTCTCAGCAGGCGCTCGGCGTGGCCGAAATCATCTTCCGTGGTGATTTTCAGATTGGTTTCCTCGCCCTCGACGCGGGCGATGGGAATGCCGGCCTGTTCGGCGATGGCCATGTCATCGGTAACGGTCGCCCACTTGAGTTGCCGGTGCGCGGCGAGAATTTCGGAAAAGCGGAACCCCTGCGGGGTTTGCGCCCGATAGAGTCCGCCGTAACGGGAAACCGTGGTCCAGTTTTCAGGCTCTTTGCGCTTGAGCGAGTCGGATAGGGCGAGCAGCGGTATCGCCGCCTGTGCGCCATTTTCGAGCGCGGCGATGACGTGCCGGATCAGAGCCGACGAAACCAGCGGCCGGGCCGCGTCGTGGATCAGGACAAAATCGGGCGCAAAGGCATCGAGTGCCTCCAGTCCGTTGCGGACGGAATCCTGGCGCGTCGCGCCACCCTGCACAAATGGCGCGCAAGTGACGCCCGCCAGCGCCGCTTCCGTTTCCACCCACCGTTCCGCGCTGGTGACGATCTGGACGATGGCGATCTCGGGCAGAGCGGCGAAAGCGCTCACGCTTCGCCGCAGGACGGATTGCCCGAGCAACAAACGAAACTGCTTCGGGACAAGTCCGCCGACGCGTTCTCCCTTTCCGGCGGCGACAATGACGGCGGCGATTCCGGACATTCAGGTTTCCCGACACGCGCGCTGTGTTGTGTTGCGAGTCCACCGTGGAGGTCAAGGAATGGCGGGATCCGACGCTGGGCGCCGGGGCACCTGTGCGGGTTTCGAGCCGCGAACCGCCTGGTTTTGAGAATCTTTCAGAAACTTTGATCCCGTTTTTTAGGACGTGGCGGTGCCGTCGCGCTCAGCTTGGTCTCCTGTTCAAAGAGGGAGAGCTTCCAATGACATGTTCTCATGTTCGCTTGGCGCGCGTGTCCGCGCTCGCGGCTGCACTGGCATCGTCCTGCCTCGGTTCTGCCTGGGCCGCTCCTGCGACCATTTCCGCGTCGCCCGTATACGATCACCCCAGCGCTCAAGTCGGCGTATCCGGAACGGGCTTTGGTGTCTCGCAGGCCGTCGACATCTATTTCGACACGACCGATGTCGGTCTTGCCGTCACGAACGGTTCCGGGGCCTTTAACAACGTCCCCATCAATGTCCCCGCCAGCGCGGTCCCGGGCCAGCACTGGATCACCGGGGTGCAACGCTTCAAGGGTCGCGCGGCGCAGACCTCGTTCGACGTCTGGACCGACTGGGCGCAGGACAAGTTCGACCGGCGGAAGAAGGCCTACAACCCGTACGAAAACGTGGTCGGGCCGAGCAATGCGTCCAGCCTCGATCTCGATTGGGTGTACCAGACGGGATTTACGGATGATCTTGTTTACCAGCCCATGGCGGTGGCCGATGGGGTGGCGTATGGGATTTCGTACGACGGTCAGATCTTCGCTCTCGATACGACGACGGGCTCGCCGCTGTGGTACATCAATACCGGTGTGACCTTCGGATACAGCGGTGGTGTTGCGGTCTCGTCCGGCGCTCTTTTTGTCTGCCTTCCAGGGGGATTGGAAGCGTTGAATGCGTCCAGCGGTCAAACGATCTGGTCCGTTCCGATATCCGGGTGCGCTGCGAGTCCCGCCGTTGCCAACGGCGTTGTTTATGTTGGCGACGCGTCCGATCACGTCTACGCCATCAACGCCAGCACCGGCGGCCAGATATGGCAAGCGACAGTCAACGGCGCAGACGGGTTTATTGCCCCTGCAGTCGGTGACGGATCTGTTTTCATCGCTTCCGGTGAAACAATTTACGCCCTGGACGCCGGTTCCGGATCGAGCGAATGGAGTGCTACGACCGGAGGCAATATCTATGGAACCCCGGCGATTGCGAATGGTAAGCTTTTCGTCGGCTCGTACGACAACAATCTTTATGCCTTCAACGCCTGCTGTGGCGGCGTGGAGTGGAAGGTGAACTTCGGTTCGGGGGAGTTCCACGGTGCCGGAAGTCCGGCGGTGGGTCCCGACCCGTATAATCCAACGCTCGTGTACGTCCCCACCGCCGACGGTAATCTGACTGCCGTGTCTGCTGTCACCGGCAACATTGTTTGGCAGACGAACCTCGGGGATGGCGCCGGTCCCTATGGAGCACCGGCCGTGGCAAACGGCGTCGTGTACGTGGCCGGCGGATATAACGGCTATGTTTATGCGTTGGATGCGTCGTACGGCACGCTCTATTGGTCGGCCGCCGATGATGAGTACGCTGTGTTCGACGTCATTCTGACCAACGGCATGCTGTTCGCGGGCGCCGACGCCTTCGCGATCAACGGAGGCAATTACCCGGCCTACAAGAAGCATCGTTCGGCGCCGAAACTCTCCGCGCTCCATCCCGACCTGCGCCTGAAACCGCATTACGGCACGCCTTAGAGCAAAGAGGGGTGGTTACGATTCTGGCTGAGGCAATCCATGGGAGGCGCCCTTCATCAAGGCGCCTCCCAAACCTGCAGGACCGGAAAAAAGCCCGGCGGCCGCGATGGCCGCCGGGCTCAACAGAATGGTTGATCCGGTCACGAACGCGAGCCGTCAATCCTTCACTTTGAACACCGTCCCGTACCCCTCGGCACCGCCACTGTCGGCGGTGCCGTACAGATAGCTCCCCTTCAGATGGAGGGCGGCATAAGGATTGGCGCCGTCGTTTCCGCCGGTGAAGGTGTAAAG
>DATGGN010000141.1:0-50243 GCA_035308485.1 Rhizomicrobium sp. | reverse complement strand
CCCGAATTTCGGATGTGGTACGAGTCGCCGGCGCGTGAGCGCGCTTACAACCTTTACGACCGCGCGCCTCATCCCGAGACCGTGACCGCCATCGCAAAAACGTGACTTGCGGGGTGCTGGCATCGTCCGCGACAGTCCCAGGGTCCAAAGCGGGGAGGATCGCAATGCGATGGACGGCTTTACGGAATTTGACGGCCGTTGGGGCGGTGGTGCTCTGGGGCTCCGCGGCACCGGCCGCGGACTGTTCCGCCATGGCGCCGGTCGATCAGTACATGATGGACCGCTCCGCCGAGATCGCCATGGCGAAGAGTGCGGCGCCGCCGTCGATTTCGGACAAGGCCACCATCCTGGTGTTGACGCCCAAAGGCTACGAGACCGCGGTCAAGGGCAGCAACGGCTTCGTCTGTGCGGTGGAGCGTTCGTGGATGTCGCAATACGAATTTCCGGAATTCTGGAACCCGCATATGCGCGGGCCGCTGTGCTACAATCCGGCGGCCGTTCGTTCCATCCTGCCCTACACGATCCGGCGCACGGAGCTGGTGCTCGCGGGACGCTCGAAAGCCCAGATGGCCGCGGCGATCAAGGACGGCATCGACAAACACACCCTGCCGCCTCTCGAGCCCGGCGCGATGACGTACATGCTGTCGAAGCAGCAATATCTGAACGATGAGGCGCACAACTGGATGCCGCATTTGATGTTCTATTTTCCGCGCGCGAACGGCACGGAATGGGGCGCGGATCTGCCGGCCTCGCCGGTGATGCTGAACCCGCAGTTCCAGCATTCCCCGGAGGCGATGAGCGTGATCATGGTGGCGGCGGCGCATTGGTCCGACGGTACGCCCGCTCCCGCCATGCGGTGAAACGGCTGCGGTATCAACGACTTCCGCCCGAAACCGGACATTCGAAGAAACGTCGGGACCGGCTTAACCCGAAGCCAAGGTTCGAAGGATATGGTTACCCGCAGAAACGTTGCGTTCGAGGCCTGCGGAGGACCATCGCATGAGGGATTTGCTTCTGGCCGGCATCGCCGCGGCGGCGGCCGTCATCGCACCGTGTGCATACGCCAAGGACGGACCGACCGCGCTCGGGATCGTCACGAAAAATTGTCCCGGCGGGACGCAGGGAACGGCCTATGCCAGGTGTACCATCACCGCGAGCGGTGGGACACCACCGTACACATTCTCGTTCGATACGAGCGACAACTATCCACCGCTCCCGGAAGGCCTGTCGATCGACGCGGCGAGCGGACTCATCAGCGGCGCGCAGATCGGCGGCCAGGGTATCTATTCGCCGAGCATCGTCGTGACGGACAGCACGAACGCGAAGGCGAGCCGCCAGATCGCCTTCGCGATCGATGGCGCGAACACATTCCTCGCGACCATCTTCCCGGCGAATTCGATTTTCCATCACCGCGTGGACCAGGCGACGACCGGACTGCCGGTGGATACTTCGCCGGCGGCGCCGATCTATTCCGGCTATCTTTCGTCGACGGTGAAACCCTTCTTCGGCACGTCGTACGATTCGTTTCCGAACGGGATACCGGCGTTCTCGGTGCCCTACAACCAGGCCGATGTGCCGGTGACGACGACGGTGTACCAGTCCTATTTCACCTCGGGGCCGATCCCGCCCAACGCACCTGTCGAAGGCACGAGCCAGTCGACCGGCGACCGGCATGTCCTGATCTATCGCGTCAAAGGCCCGCACACACATCCCGCCCTCTATGAGATGTGGCAGGGGATTTACGAGAATCCGGGATGGACGGATTCGTCGAACGCGCTGTGGCCGAACACGAGCGAAAATGCGCTGACCCGGCAGGGCAAAGGCACATCCGACGCAGCCGGCTTGCCCGTGGCGCCGCTGCTGGTGAATGCCGACGAAGTGATCGGCACGGGCACGCCTTCGGCGCCGAACGGGACGGTGCAACACCCCATCCGCTTCACGCTGAACCACATGCTGAATTACTGGGTGTGGCCGTCCACCGAGACGGCCGGCGTCGGCAGCTGTACGAAGAAGAACGGCCAGTCGATTCCGACGGAATCGGAAATCTCGCAGGCGAAGCCGCCCGCGAACTGTACGATGACCGGGCCTGCAGGAGAAATCTACCGGCTGAAAGGCTCGGTGCAGACCCCCGCCTGCGCCGCTTCGAGCCCGCAGGCGGCGATCATCATCACCGCGTTCCGCGATTACGGCATCATTCTCGCGGACAACGGCGACAGCGGCGGGCTGATCGGCACGCCGGACGCGCGCTGGAACGACAACGATCTTTCCTGCATCACGAGTCTCACGCTCGGCGATTTCGAGCCGGTGAACGTGTCGAGCCTGATGGTGAAGAACTCGAGCGGCGCCACCAGCCACTGAGACGGGCGTTGCAGGCCACGCCATAGGCCCCGGAGCGACCGCTTCGCCGACGTTGCGGGGGATCGGGAATTTGCGCGATTGCCGGCGTACAGTTCGATCCCGGTCGGGTTTGGACGGAGCGTAGGGCTGTGTCGGCCCGGAAGCAGCACAGTGCGAGCCCGGGAAACGTCGCGCTGTGCCGTCGTATGCGGGCCTCAAGCTCGGCGCGATCTCTCCGGCTCAGCCGGACTTCAATTGCACCGGCTATCATCCCGATGTTGAATCACCAATCAGCGACTCGCAATGACGGGTACCAGCACCCGGAATCACCAGGTGGCCGTGGGCGCAGACGATTTGCTCGTAAACGGCGGCTTCGCGTTCAAGAATGGCAAGGCGACCGGCGCAGCGACGGGGCGGGTGGTGCATAGCCGCGCCTGGCGCGGTGCGCCCGGCGGCGGTTGCCGCGCCGCGGCCAGCGACTGGTCGTGGAACAGGTAGACTCGATCGATGCCGTACCTCGCGTGCTCAAGGCGCCGCGCCGTACCGGGTCCCTTTCGTTCGTATCAGGCCGCTGTACCACCTGCGTCTTTCAGATATTGCCGCGCGTAGCCGGAAACGACCAGTTTGGCCATTTGATCGAACAGGGCGTCCGGATCGGCGCGGCGCAACCGGGCGATCCCGGCTTCCCAGCCATCAGCGACCACGATCTCGCGTTTTCCCGCGCGCAGCGCGTCGACGATCTGCACGGCGGCCGCCTCGGGCGCCATGCCGTTGTCCACGTTCGCATCGCTGAAGCCGCGCACCTGCGCGGAGGCATCAAGCGCATTCTTCGAAACATTGGTGCGCACCGAGCCCGGCGAGACGACCAATACCCGAATTCCGAGATGGTCGGTCTCGGCACGGACGCTGTCGTGATAGCCGATGAGCCCATGCTTGGCGGCGCTATAGGCGCTGCGGAGCGGCGCGCCGACAATTCCGGCAATGCTCGATATCGCAACGATGTGGCCGCCGCCGGCCCTGACCATGCGCGGCAGCACCGCTTGCGTGAGCGCGATCGGTCCCAGCAGATCCACCCCAATGATACGCTGATAGACTTCGAACACGGTATCGATGGCGAACGAGCGCTGCGAAATTCCCGCATTGTTCACGAGGCCGCCGATCGCTCCTCCCTTCTCGCGCGCCGCCCATTCCCATGCGGACGCGGCGATTGCGGGAATGCGCGCGTAGTCCGTCGCCTCAAAGGGAAGCAGCAATGTCGGTGTCGTGCAGCGCGCCGCCGCGGCCCTCAATCCTTCTTCGTTGCGGCCGGAAAGAATGATCCGCGCGCCCGCCGCGGAAAGGCTTTCCGCCAGCGCTGCTCCAATCCCCGATGACGCGCCGGTGATCCACCACGTCTTGCCTTCGAACATCGTTCCTCTCCCGTCATTGCCAAGACCATCGCATGCCAGGGCGATTGCGCAAATTCTCCCGTTGCAGCGTCGTTGGCTGGGCAGATACTTCGACCCCAAGAGGACCCCAAGAGTAAGCTGTCACCGACATTCCATTCGGGCGGAGCGCATGCATTGCGCTTCGCCCGTTTTTTCCGCCGAACCGCGGTTCAATTCGCGGAAAACACGGCGTATGAGGGAGTGGTAGGGTTTTCATTCAAGGCGCGTATTGGGAAAGTCCATGCGAATGAAGCCGGCTCCCGCCGGCCGGCCGGCGGGGGCAGAAGTGGTTGGGAGGCAACAGATGGCAATAGAGATTCGCGAAACGAAAATCATCACCGATGACGTCGGCACGATTGTGGAAATGCTGATTTCCCACGACCCGGCGGGAGGCAGCGAGCCCGGATTCTCGGTCGTCCTGCGGGCGAGACCCGACCTTCCGAATCCGCCTGCAAAAACCATTCTTGCGACGTTCCAAACGTTCGCGTTGCAGGCGGTGCAGAAGCAGGTGACGCAGATTCTGGCGGGTTTGCGAAAATCCGCCGAGAAATCCGCCGACACGTAATCGACTCCCGCTCCGGCCGCCGGTCCCGCGTTCGTACACGGCTATATGCGCAGGTTAGAGCGTGATCCAGATGAAAGACGGCGAACTGTCGATTTTTTTCTGTGATGCACTGGATGCTGCGCATGCGCGCAGCATGACAGCCGATCCTTTGATTCGATTGGAACGAATTCCGCACCAGCCGCGTACGCGAAACGTTTTGCAAACGGCGATGAAGCCATTCGCCGAAAACGTACGCTCTCTTGTATTTCTTGAGTCGTTTGATCGAAGGCTGGAGCGTCGTCTATCAAGCCTACCAGAATTAACCGTTCAGCCAAACTGTAACAGTGCCCATAGTCGCCCTGATTTGAATCCGGCCTCCGGAAGCTGAGGCGCGAATGGTCATCGCAGACTCACCCGACCAGCGACACATTTCGACAAGCCTGGTCGAAGCGGCAAAACCTGACCATGCGCATGTCCATGCGCCGGTTCACCCGTTTGACCAACGGCTTCAGCAAGAGGCTCGAAAACCTGAAGGTGAGCCTGCATTTCGCGCACTACAATTTCGTGCGCCTGCACACGTTGCTCCGCGTGACGCCCGCCATGGCCGCAAGGGTATCGGATCGGCTATGGTCGCTTGAGGAATTGGTCGAGCAGACGATCCGATGAAGGTCCCATCATTTGGCGACAACGTCCGTATCGCCGACACGCCAATAACCCGCGAGTACGGTTTGGCGGGCGAACTTGGAGTCGTCTACGGCTTTACTACCCCATCATGCACCGGGATCGCGTTCATTGGCGTTACAGGTGGGGACGTCGCCTTGAATGTCCATTTCTCCGGGCGAAATGAATCCTTTTGGCTCGTCCCGGAATTGGTCGAGTTTGTCGATCACGCCGCCGGAACGGAAGTTACCCTGGATGGGTCGGGCAAGAAGTGGGTTCGGCAACTCGATGGCGCATGGGCTGAAAAGGAAATCACCGGTATCAAGCGCCCATGGTGGAAGTTCTGGAGAAACTCAGATTAGGACACCACCAATGACCGCCATTTCCGCCGCTTCGTCGAAGCGGCAAAATCCGACTGCGCGCATGTCCATGCGCCGGTTCACCCGTTTGACCAATGGGTTCAGCAAGAATCCCGAAAACCTGAAGGCGGCGGTTTATCTGATAGGCTGTGACGTTGCGGGAATTGCTTGAGCAAGACTTCATGACAGCTATTCGACCGCCCTGGATTCCCGCTGATGAGACGGGGACGAGGAATGGACAATTCCTATTTTCTGGCGAGTGGGTGGAAACCGTCCAAAATCTCCGGGAAACAGGGATGGGCTACACGGTGGCGTCCGTTACCCTGAAAGATGGACGGAAGTTCGATCAAGTAATTATTGACTCTGGCAGGCTGGCGCGCGTGCGCGGACTGCCCGATGTCCCGATTCGGGAGTCGGATATAGCCGCAATTAAGGCCACTCACGATAAATGGGATTGGATCGAGCGACCTTAGAAATTCAAGGTGCACAACGCGCTAAGGCCCTGCCCTGGCAGCGGGAGTTTTCTGATAGGCTGTGGACGTTGGAGGAATTGGTGGAGCAGACCTCGCTGTGAAAGCTCTCCTGGTCATTCGGACGGTTGCGACGGAAGCGGTACTTGGGCCGCTACAGCTTTTCATCCTCGTGGCGGCGATATTCCCGGTGCTTGTTCTGGGGCTGCTCGCGTACCCAATCCGACATTCCTTGACCGACTCGATCTACGGCAAATTCCTCGCCGCCAACCGCGCCATGAACGAAATGCGCCTGCGCGCGGCTGGCGATGATCGGGAAAAAAATTCAAATGAGGGACTCCCGGATCCCGGGTCGTGACGCCGCTGTTACGGCAAGACGATTGAAGGGCGCCCGGATGCTCGCCGCGTTTCGACCAGCTTTGTCGAGCGCCAAAATCTCACAATGCGCATGAGCATCCGCCGGTTTGCTCGCCCGACAAACGCCTTCTCAAAGAAGCTCGAAAATCATCCGCTTTTCGTGGCGCGCCGCTGCATGCACTGCAATTTCTGCCGCATTCACAAAATGCTTCGCGTCACCCCTGCCATGGCCGCTGGGGTGACGGATCGCGTCTGGGATATGACAGATATTACGGCGCTGACTGCGGCCCAAGTGGGTCCCGTCGCGAAGCACGGGCCGTACAAGGAGCGGGCTGCCTGATGTTCGAACATGTTATGATCCTGCTTTCAATCATATTGGCGCTGGCAATGACGCATGTTCTCGCCAGCGCAACGGAACTTATCTGGGAACGACACAGGGTTCGCTTTTATGGACTGCACGCTCTTTGGATGGCCAATGCGCTCTTCGGCCTGCTGGCCTACTGGCTATCGATTTGGGAGTTGGCTGGCATCAAGCGCTGGACGGGGGCCGAAACTCTTCTCCAATTCCTTCCCGCGGTTGTTCAGTACTTCGCCTGCTCCCTCGTTTCGATGCGGCGAGAAGGCGATAAAACCATGGACATGAGAGCGTTCTATGAAACGCAGAGGCCCGCAATTTTCACGGCCTTTTCCCTCATGACGGTCGTATCGATGATCCAGATTTATGCGGATCGGAAAAATTTGGAAGGACTTAGCCCTTCCGATTGGGCGGGCGCCGAGCTTCCGGTTCTTTTGATACTCGTCGCCACTTTGATCGCAGGTTGGGCGAAACCCCTTTGGCTACAATGGGCTGCCGGCGTGCTTGTGTTTGGTTTGGAAGCATTATTCCTCGCCGTCTACGCAAGCTAGCCTCTGACGGTCTTGCGAAATGGCCCGTCGGAAAAAATGCCTCACTCCCGGATCCCGCTCTCTCTCGACTCGCCTTATCAAAAGTGATACGGCATTTGTCACTACCATGAGGAGCGCCCGGCACGCGTGAAGGAGCGGCCGGGCTTTTCATTTCCGCCGTATAGTTCGGGACGTTCGTGCGACGAAGCCAGCATGCGCCGGCTGGCCGACAAGAGCAAAAAAAGACAGCCGGGAGGCAAACAGATGGCCATCGAAATTCGTGAAACGAAAATCATTACCGACGACGTCGGCACGATTGTGGAAATGCTGATCTCCGACGACCCCGCCGCAGGCAAGGCGCCCAATTTCTCGGTCGTCCTGCGGGTGAGACCCGAACTTCCCAATCCGGCCATGAAAACCATTCTTGCGACGTTTCAGACTTTCGCGTTGCAGGCGGTGCAGAAGCAGCTGTCGCAGATTGTGACGGCCTTGCGAAAACCCATCGAGAAGTAAGCCGGCGCCCACGTCCGCTTCCGACCGTCGGTCCGGGTGGCGCACGGCACCACACCCCGGGGTGGACGTCGCCGGATTGCGGCCCGAATAGCCGCGAAACGTTGCGCAGCCGGGCGCGGTCCGTCCGCGGCACATTTGTACAGAATCGGGGCTGCGCGCTTTCGCCGCAATTCGCTGATGTTCGCTGATAAATTCGCTGTTATGGCTTCGGCGGACGGAATTGGGGGCGCTGTGGCGGAACGACCACATCACCCCCCGCCCTCCCGCGTCAGGGAGACGCCGGCCGGCCAATTTCGGGACTTGATCGAACGTCCGTTTGGCCGTTTGTTCGGGTCCGCAAACCGAACCCAGGGCCGCCGATATGTCGTATTCCGTCTATGAAGCCTGTATCCCCCCCATGCTCCACTTTCTCGAGAACCTGTCGAAGATTCTCGACAAGGCCGTCGCCCAGGCGAAAGCCCGCGACCTGCCGCTCACGGAGCTGATCGAGGCGCGGCTGGCGCCCGACATGTTTCCTTTCCCGCGGCAGGTCCAGATCACCAGCGATGTCGCGAAGCTCACGGCGGCGCGGCTCGCCGGCCTGGAGCCGCCGAGTTTTCCCGACACGGAGACCACCTTTCCCGAACTTCAGGCGCGCATTGCCAGGACGATCGACTATTTGAAGAGCGTTCCGCGCGAAAAATTCGACGGTGCCGAGGACCGGACGATCACGCTCAAATTCCCGCAGGGCGAAGCCAATTTCACCGGCCGCGACTTTGTAACGAACTTCGCGCTGTCCAATTTCTTCTTTCACGTGACGACGGCGTACGACATCCTGCGACACAAGGGAATCGAGATCGGCAAGATGGATTATCTGGGCGGCGGCCAACAGTAGACTTTGCAGGGGCATTTGCTGCGGCGCGTGAAACTGCTCAGGCATCCGCAATCGCGCGGGTCGTCTGTGCTCGAAATTGACGTCGAGATCGCGCGCAGCGCATCAGCCCTGACCCTGATCTACGCCGTGCGGGGCGACATCGAGGCCGTGTCGTTGCCGAAGGAGGTTGCGCCGGCGCGAGCCGATGGCTTGTGGCAACATACCTGCTTCGAGGCCTTCGTCCGGAGTTCGCCAGCGCCTGCCTATCGGGAATTCAACTTCTCGCCCTCGCGCCAATGGGCAGCCTACCGTTTCGACGATTACCGTCAGGGCATGACAACGGACGTCGTGATCGCTGATCCGCGCATCGAACTGCAGTCGGACGATGGCGAAACCCGGCTGCTCGCGAGTCTGGACCTGTCCGACGCAGCCGCATGGGATGCGGCCAAAGATTGGCGGCTCGGTTTGTCGGCGGTCATCGAAGACCGGGATGGCGGCAGGTCCTGGTGGGCGCTGGCGCATCCCCCCGGAAATCCGGATTTCCACCACGGTGACGGGTTTGTTCTCACGCTTCCGCCGGAAAGGACGCTGGGCCGATGAGATTCGGAATTGACCGCCTGCTGTCGGAACAGAAATTGCGACGGCCCCTCGAAGGCCGGCGCGCGGCACTGCTCGCCCATCCCGCATCGGTCAATCATCATCTCACCCATTCGCTCGACGCGCTCGCCGATGGCGGCATTACCCTGACCGCCGCCTTCGGGCCGCAGCACGGCCTGCGCGGCGACAAACAGGACAACATGATCGAGTCGCCGGATTTCGTCGATCCGGTGCATGGCATTCCCGTCCATAGCCTGTACGGCGCTGTCCGGCGTCCGACCGGGGCCATGATGGACAGCTTCGATGTGCTGCTCGTCGACCTCCAGGATCTCGGTTGTCGCATCTACACTTTCGTAACGACGCTTCTGTACATGCTCGAGGCGGCGGCGAAGCACGGCAAAGCGGTATGCGTGCTGGATCGTCCCAATCCGGCCGGCCGTCCGGTCGAAGGATGGAAGCTGCGTCCGGGCTGGGAAAGCTTCGTCGGCGCGGGCCCATTGCCGATGCGCCATGGCCTCACCCTCGGCGAGCTGGGCGGGTGGTTCATCGCGCGACACGGGCTAAGTGTCGAATACCGCGTGATCGCGATGGAGGGATGGCGGCCCGACGCCGCGCCGGGCTTTGGTTGGCCGCTCGGCGCGCGCGTGTGGATCAATCCCAGTCCCAACGCGCCGAATCTCTGGATGGCGCGAACCTATGCGGGAACGGTGATGGTCGAAGGTACGACGCTGTCGGAGGGGCGCGGCACGACGCGACCGCTCGAGCTGTTCGGCGCGCCCGACATCGATGCGAGCCAGGTGATCGCCGAAATGCACGCGCTGGCGCCGGACTGGCTGCGCGGGTGCACACTCCGCGATTGCTGGTTCGAACCGACCTTTCACAAGCACGCCGGCCGGCTCTGCCATGGTGTACAGATTCACACGGAGGGACCGTCGTACGATCACGCGGCGTTCCGGCCCTGGCGGCTCGTCGCTCTCGCCTGCAAGGCCGTCCGCCGGCTCGCGCCGGACTATCCGCTGTGGCGCGATTTCGATTACGAGTATGAGATCGGCAAACGCGCCATCGACGTGATCAATGGCGGTCCGGCCTTGCGCGAATGGGTCGATGATCCCGACGCGGCCCCGCAGGATCTGGACAGAGCCGCCTCCGCCGACGAGCAGGCCTGGCTCGACGAGCGAAGGCAGTTTCTTCTTTACTGATTTCCGCTTGTGGGCTGCAGCGATGCGTAGCGCGCGAGGTGGTGGTCGACGTTCCCGTACAGCGCATCGAGCATCGTCACCCGCTTGAAATAGTGGCCGAGCGCAAGTTCGTCGGTCACGCCGATGCCGCCGTGAATCTGCACCGCGCTCTGTCCCACGAACCGGCCCGCTTTTCCGATCTGCACTTTCGCCGCCGAGGCCGCTTTCTTCCGCGCGTCCGCGCGCTCGCCGAGCTTCAGCGTCACCATCAGCACCATCGACGCCGACTGCTCCACAGCCATGAACATGTCCACCATGCGGTGCTGCAGCACCTGGAACTTGCCGATCGGCACGCCGAATTGCTTGCGCGTCTTGGCGTATTCGATCGTTGATTCCTGCATCACGCGCATCGCGCCGAGCGCCTCCGCGCAATGCGCCGCAATGGCCTGGTCCGTCGCCTCTTCGATGAGCGGCAATCCCTCATCCGCCGCTCCGATCAGGTTTTCGGACGTGAGTTCGACGTTTTCGAACGTGATCTCCGAGGCGCGCAGGCCGTCCATCGTCGGATAGTCGCGCCGCGAGATACCCTTCGCCCGTCCATCCACCAGAAACACGCTCACGCCCTTCGCATCGCGCCGCTCGCCCGAGGTGCGCGCGGTGACGACAAGCGCATCGGCAAACGGCGCGCCGATCACAACGGCTTTCTGTCCGTTCAGCACGTAGCCTCCGCCGCGTTTGCTGGCGACCGTCCCGAGATCGGCAAGATTGTACCGCCCCTGCGGTTCGGCAAAAGCAAAGGCGATGACCGCATCGCCCGAAGCGATGCGCGGCAGCCATTCGCTTTTCTGCGCCTCGCTTCCGACGCGGCCGATGAGATGTCCCGCAATCACCACAGTCGGTACGTAGGGCTCGAGAACGAGCGCGCGGCCGAACGCCTCCATCACGATCATCGTTTCGACGGGCCCGCCGCCCAGGCCGCCGTGCTGTTCCGGGATGGACGCGCCCAAGAGGCCGAGTTCGGCAAACTGTTTCCAGACTTCGCGGCGCCACCCCGGCTCACCGCGCGATACCTTGCGAAAAATTTCGAAGCTGTAGTTGTCGGCAAGAAACCGCGCGACCGAATTGCGCAGCAGTTCCTGTTCTTCGCTGTACGAGAAATCCATCATAGCCCCAGCACGGCCTTGGCGATGATATTGCGCTGAATCTCGTTCGACCCGCCGTAAATCGAGGCCTTGCGCATGTTGAAATAGACGCCCGCCGCACCGACCGCATTCTCCGGTCCCACCGGATACTCATTGTCGCCAAAGGCGTGGGCGTCCGGATAGGCGTAAGTGCCGACGGCTTCGAGCGTGAGTTCGGTGATGCGCTGCTGGATCTCCGTTCCCTTGATCTTCAGGATCGAGCTTTCGGGGCCCGGCGGTTTGCCTTTCGCTTCGGCGGCGAGCGTGCGCAGTTCGGTGAATTCGAGCGCGGTGAGATCGATCTCGACTTCGGCCACCTTGCGCGCGAATTCGTCGGTCTCGATCAGGGGCGTGCCATCCACCTGTTCGGCAGCAGCGATCTCGCGCAGCCGTTCGATCGCTTTCTTCGATCGCGCCACGCCCGCGATGCCGGAGCGCTCGTGCAGCAGCAGGAACTTGGCGTAGGTCCAGCCCTGATTCTCCTCGCCCACGCGGTTCTCCGCCGGCACGCGCACGTCGTCGAAGAAGACCTCGTTCACTTCGCGCACGCCGTCGAGCACGATGATCGGCTTCACCGTGATGCCCGGCGACTTCATGTCGATGAGAAGAAAGGTGATTCCTTCCTGCGGCTTCACGTTCGGATCGGTACGGACGAGACAGAAGATCCAGTCCGCGAACTGCGCCAGCGTCGTCCAGGTTTTCTGCCCGTTGACGATGTAGTGATCGCCGTCGCGCACCGCACGCGTCTTGAGGTTCGCGAGATCGGAGCCTGCGCCCGGCTCCGAGTAACCCTGGCACCACCAATCGTCACCGGAGAGAATGCGCGGCAGGAATTTCTTCTTCTGCGCTTCGTTGCCGAAGGTGTAGATGACCGGCGCCACCATGGAGACGCCGAACGGCAGGATGGGCGGCGTTTCGGCGCGCGCGCATTCCTCGTTGAAAATGTAGCGCTCGGTGACCGTCCAGCCGGTGCCACCGTACTCTTTCGGCCAGCTCGGCGCAACCCAGCCCTTTCTGTACAGCTCGCGGTGCCAGGCCAGGTAGTCTTCCTTCCGGCCGAGGTCGCGCCGGATGCGGCCCTTGAGATGCGCCGGCAGATGGTCCGCGATAAAGCTCCGAACCTCGGCGCGAAACGCTTCTTCTTCCGGCGAAAACGTCAGGTCCATGTACGGCCTCGGCCTCACCCTTCGACAGGCTCAGGGCGAGGCAGTTTGTTTATTGCCTCATGCTGAGCCTGTCGAAGCATGAGGCGCCTAAGTCCTGCTTAGGGCGCTCAGCTTGCGCGCGGCTGCTTGACGATGCGCAGATACGGCTTCGGCGCCTTCCATCCGTCCGGATAGATCGTCTTCGCCTCGTCGTCCGACACCGAGCCCGCGATGATCACGTCCTCGCCGGGTTTCCAATTCGCCGGCGTGGCGACGCGGTGTTTCGCCGTCAGCTGCAGCGAATCGATCACGCGCAGCACTTCGTCGAAATTCCGCCCCGTCGTCATGGGATAGACGAGAATCAGCTTCAGCTTCTTGTCCGGCCCGACGACGAAGACGTTCCGCACCGTAAGATTGTCGGCGGCCGTACGCTTCGAAGGATCGCCGCTCGTCGCCGCGGGCAGCATTTCGTACAGTTTCGACACCTTGAAATCGGCGTCGCCGATCAGGGGATAATTCGGCGCGGTGCCCTGCGTCTCGCGGATGTCCTCGGCCCATTTTGCGTGGTCGCCGACCGGATCGACAGAAAGGCCGATGATCTTGGTGTTGCGCTTGTCGAACTCCGGCTTGATGCGCGCCATGTAGCCGAGTTCGGTGGTGCAGACGGGCGTGAAATCCTTGGGGTGCGAGAACAGGACGCCCCAGCTGTCGCCAAGCCAATTGTGAAAGTTGATGCGCCCTTCCGTCGTATCAGCGTCGAAGTCAGGGGCCGTATCGCCGATCTTCAGTGTCATCTGCCGCTCCTCCGTTGGTGTGCTGCATGCTTATAGCGAGGCGCCGCATCCGGTTCAAAACGTCAGTCGGAGCCGGCGCGCCCATTGATCGCTTCGTGATGGCGGATCACTTCGCGCACGATGAAGGCGAGAAATTTCTCCGCGAAATCCGGATCGAGTTTTGCGCTTTCCGCAAGCCTGCGCAGCCGCGCGATCTGCTGCGCCTCGCGGACCGGATCGGCGGGCGGCAGTCCATGAGCCGCCTTCAATTCGCCGACTGCCTTGGTGAATTTGAATCGCTCCGCAAGCAGATGCACCAGTGCGGCATCGATGTTGTCGATGCTGGCCCGAAGCCGTTGCAGCTCCGGATCGGATGCGGCGTTCTCGCCCATGTTTCGCGCCTCCGTCGTCCATTGAACAGGGAATTATGGGGCGGAGTCGAGCGCCAGCCATTAACCTCTGGGATAGAGGATCATCTGGGTTTGGCTGACCACCGCGACGAGCCGGCCTTCCCTTGTCTCGATGCGCGTCTGCCAGACCTGCGTCTGCCGCCCGCGATGGATGGGCGTGGCGATGGCGACGAGGCCCGCGCCCAACGGCGCTGCACTGATAAAATTCGTCTTGCTTTCGATGGTGGTCGTTCCCGACGCGCCGTCCGGCAGGCTCAGCGCCGTTCCCGTCGCAGCCGTGTTGTCGGCGAGCGCCATGAGCGCGCCGCCATGAGCACGCCCGCCGGCGGTGCAGAGGTCGGCGCGTACGGTCATTTCGGCGATCACCCGGGTCGCGCCCGCCTCGCGGAATCGAATTCCGAGAAGCTGCGCCAGCGGCAGCGGGTTCTGGTTCAGCGTCTCGACGTCCATCAGGGAATTTCCTCCGCGAGCCCGGTTGCATTCCGCCGGATAGGCGGGGACAGGGCAAGCCTGTATGAAGGCCCAGGCAGGAAATGGAGAGCGGCGTGGCCGAAACCGTGCCGAGGCGGCTCATCGTGGGGATTACCGGCGCGTCGGGCGCGATCGTCGGCGTGCGCCTCCTGGAACTGTTGAAAGATTCCGGGATCGAGACGCATCTCGTCATGAGCAAGGCGGCCGAGATGGCGCTCGGTTACGAGACCGATTTGCAGCCGAAGGACGTCCGCGCGCTGGCGACCGTCAATCACGCGGTGATGGCGCTCGGGGCGCCGATCTCCTCGGGCTCGTTTCCGACCATGGGCATGGTGATCGCGCCCTGCTCCATCCGGACCATGAGCGAGATTGCGACCGGGGTGACGAGCACGCTCGTCAGCCGCGCCGCCGACGTGGTCTTGAAGGAGCGGCGCCGGCTTGTGCTGGCGCTGCGCGAGACGCCGCTTCATCTCGGGCACCTCCGCACCATGACTGCGCTCGCCGAAATGGGCGCGATCGTCGCGCCGCTTGCGCCGGCGTTCTACGCGCGGCCGAATTCGGTCGCCGACATCGTGGACCACACCGCCGGCCGCCTGCTCGACCTCTTCGGGATCGAAACACCCGCCGTGCAGAGATGGGGGGACACGAAAGAGCGGGACTGACGTGGTCATTCCGTCACCGCGCCGGCCGATTCGGTCCGCCGAAGCCATGGTTGCGAATTCATCAGCGAATATCGGCGAATTGCAGCGAAAGCGCGGCCCCGTTTGGCTCTGTACAGATTCTCCATGGACGAACCCCGGCGTTCGCGCAACGTTGCCCGGCCATCCCGGCGCAATGCGAAGCTTTACCCCGCGGCGTCCCGCCGTGCACCTCGCTGATGAGGTGCGCACATTTTTCTGCTAATCGGCACATCCTGATGCAACCGGCTCCCCTTTGGAAAGCAAGTGTCGGCACCTCGAAATCGCACGCCGGCGAGATCGCCGCGCTCTTTGAAATCACCCCGCCGCGGCCCCAGGCGGTACTGATCGACGAGGAGCCGTTCGAGGACAGCGCCACCGTCGAAGCCCTGTACGCGGCGATGCCGGACGGCGAGCTTCTTTCGCGCCTTGCAGGCGCAACCGTGTACGTCGCGCCCGTTCCCGATCAGGACTGGGTGAAGCTCTCGCAGGAAGGTCTGCCGCCGGTCAGGGCCGGACGATTCTTCGTCTATGGCGCACACGACCGCGGCATCGTTCCAGCGGGCGTGATTCCCCTTCGCATCGAAGCGGGACTTGCCTTTGGAACCGGCCATCACGAATCGACGGCCTTGTGTCTCGCGCTGATTTCCGGCCTTGCCCGAAGATGGCGTTTCGCGCGGGTACTCGATCTCGGCTGCGGCACCGGCGTCCTTGCCATTGGAATGGCGCGCCTCTGGCGGTCGCCAGTTCTTGCAGCCGACATCGATCCCGTTGCCGTGAACGTGACGCGCGACAATGCGCGCGCAAACGAAACTGCATCTCGCGTTCGCGCAGTTGCGGCCGAAGGGTTGCTGCATCCCGCGATCAGGGCAGGCGCGCCGTACGAACTGATTGTCGCCAATATTCTCGCAGGGCCTCTGACCAGACTCGCGCCATCGATCGCGGCAGCGCTGGCACCGTCCGGACGCGTCATTCTTTCCGGACTGCTGAAGTGGCAGGAGAACCTCGTGCTTTCCTTTTATCGGCCGCGTGGCCTCAAACTTCGCGCCCTGAAACGCGATGGCAACTGGTCGGCACTGCTGCTTGAGAGACCTGAGCGCCCGGGCTAACGTGCTCCATGGACAAAACATCGCCCTTTCAGAGTTTCGAAGACCAATCCGACGCAGCAACCTGCGAACCGCGTCTGGCTGCCTTGCGCGCCGAACTCGCAAACCGCGGGCTCGACGGATTCCTGGTGCCGCGCGCCGATGAGCATCAAGGCGAATATGTGCCCAAGCGCGCCGAACGGCTCGCCTGGCTTACCGCCTTTACGGGCTCGGCCGGCGCCGCCGTCGTCCTGAAGGACCGAGCCGCCATCTTCGTCGATGGACGTTACACTCTGCAGGTTCGCGAACAGACCGACACACGATTGTTCGAGCCGCGCGATCTGGTCGCCGAGGGTCCTGCCGCCTGGATTGCGGCCAATGCGCCCAGAGGGGCGCGCATCGGTTACGATCCGTGGCTTCATACCGCGAACGGTCACGACCATCTGCGCAACGCGACAGTACAGGCCGGCGCCGACCTTGTTGCGTGTGAGACCAACCCGATTGATGCGGTGTGGGCGGATCAACCGGGACCGCCGCTCGTCAAGGCCGTGCTCCATCCCTTCGAACTGGCCGGCGAAGCCGCGGAATCGAAACGCATGCGGATCGCCGAAGAGATCAGAAAGGGTCGTGCCGATGCCGGCGTTATCACGCTGCCGGATTCGATCTGCTGGCTGCTGAACATTCGCGGGGGCGACATTCCGCACACGCCTTTCGTGCTCTCCTTCGCGATCCTGCGTGGCGACGGCTCGACCGATCTCTTCATGGACGCGCGGAAAAGTTCGCCCGAACTGGCGCAGCATCTCGGCAATGCCGTTCGCCTGCGCGATCCGGAGGAATTCCCGCGCGCGCTCGAAGAGCTCGCGGGCAAGACGGTCATCGCCGATCCGGCGAATTGTGCGGCAGCCGTGTTCGACAGGCTTCAAAAAGCGGGTGCGAAAATTCAGCGCGGTCCCGATCCGTGCCAGCTGCCGAAAGCCTGCAAGAACCCCGTCGAAATCGAGGGCATGCGCAAGGCGCACATCCGCGATGGCGCTGCACTGACGCGTTTTCTTGCCTGGATTGGCCGTGAGGCGCCGTCGGGCCACCTGACCGAAATTCAGGCGGCGGAAGCGCTGGAAGGCTATCGCCGCGCGACGGATTCGCTCATCGACATCAGTTTCGACTCGATTTCCGGCGCGGCGGCCAACGCGGCGCTCCCACACTATCGCGTGACGCGCTCGAGCAACCGTCCCATCCGCCGCAACGAGATCTATCTGATCGACTCCGGCGGCCAGTATCCCGACGGCACCACCGACGTGACGCGCACGATCATTGTCGGGACGCCGACGGCGGAGATGCGAGACCGCTTCACGCGCGTGCTGAAGGGGCACATCGCACTCGCGACTGCGCGCTTCCCGGAAGGCACAACCGGCGCGGCACTCGATGCCTTCGCACGCAAGCCGCTCTGGGACGCCGGTCTCGATTACGATCACGGCACCGGCCATGGCGTCGGCGCATATCTTTCGGTGCATGAAGGCCCGCAGAACATTTCCAAGCGCCCGATCACACAGGCCCTGAAATCCGGCATGATCTGCTCGAACGAGCCCGGCTATTACAAGGAGGGGGAGTACGGCATCCGCATCGAGAACCTCGTTGTCGTCACGGAGCCCGAAACCGTACCGGGCGGCGACCGTCCGATGATGGGATTCGAGACGATTACGGTTGCACCCATCGATCTCGATCTTGTGGAGCCGTCGTTCCTCACCGACGAGGAACGCGACTGGCTCAACCTGTACCATTCGCGGGTGCGCGAAACGCTCTCGCCGATCGTCGATGCCGAAACGCGGGCGTGGCTCGCGCAAGCGACCCGCGCGATATGAGACGCGACCGGTCGGCACCGGCTGGAGAGGTGCACCGTTTGTCGATCGACAGCCGCGTGCTCGAGGGCAACGCCCTGCACGATCCGGCAACACGCGCGATCGATGTGTACGTCCCGGCGGGACGCAAACCAGACGGTCTGCCGCTGCTGGTCGATCTCGTCGGATTCACCGCAGGCGGCCCGGCGCATACCAACTGGAAGAATTTTACCGAGAACGTTCCCGAGCGGCTCGATCGTCTGATCGGCTCGGGCATCATGCCGCCGGCCGTCGTCGCCTTTCCGGACTGTTTCACGAGGCTCGGCGGCAATCAGTACATCAACAGCGCGGGAACGGGCCGCTGGGCGGACTTTCTGCTGGAGGAAGCGGTGCCCTTCGTAGAGCGTCGATTCCATTGCGGCGGCGACGGCCGGCGCGGGGTTTTCGGCAAGAGTTCCGGCGGGTACGGTGCGATCGCCCACGCCCTCCTTCATCCCGATTTCTGGAGCGCGTCGGCGTGCCACTCGGGCGACATGGCGTTCGAGCTTTGCTATCTCCCCGAATTTCCCAGGCTGTTGCGCGCGCTCGCGCGCGCCGGTGGCTCTGTCGAGAAATGGATCGGTGATTTTTACGCAGCGCCCAAGGTCAAGGACAGCGAGGTACACGACCTGATGACGCTCGCCATGTGCGCGACCTACGATCCCGATCCCAAGGCACCCTTTTGCATCCGTTTGCCGGTCGATCCGCATGCCTGCACGCTTATTCCAGAGCGCTGGTCGAAATGGACAGCGTGGGATCCGCTGGTGATGGCGGAGACGCGCGGACCCGGGCTCGCGAGGCTCAAAGCCCTGTATATCGATTGCGGCGAGGTTGATCAGTACAATCTAGTCTATGGAGCGCGCCGCATGCATCATCTCCTGGATCGCCTTGGCGTTCCTCATCTGTACGAGGAGTTTCCGGACGACCATTCGTCGGTCGACTACCGGATGGACAAGAGCCTCCCCTACCTCTCGAGAGCCCTCAGCTGATGCGTGCGCGCCACCTTGCCCCTCTGGCGGTCATTTTCCTCGCCGGCTGTTCCGTATACCCGGTGGCGCAGGACCCTGAAGGCCTTGAGTTGAGGCGCAACGCCAACCAGGTGCTGATGGCGATCCAGTCATGGCACCGCGACAGAGGCAATTATCCGTTGCAGCTTTCCGAGCTTGTGCCGAGGTATTTGCCCGAATTGCCGGACAGTCCCACACTGCGTTACCGTCAGGCTGACGGTTCCCTCTCGTTCCGCTACATCCCGAGCTGGCCGCAACTGCGGCCGGTTTGGTGCGATTCCGTGGGCGACACCACGAACTGGCGCTGCGAAGAACATACCCTCTAGAATTGGACCAAAGTCCAAGCCGTGCTTTGGACGGAAACGAATTCCAGGCGTTATTGTGTTGGCGGGGAGGATTTCGCATGCCCTTCCCGGAAACCGCAGGAGAGCATTCCCATGACGTGGTGGAGGCAGGCAGGACTCGCGTTGTTATTGGTCGTGGCAAGTGTTCCCGCCTATGCCGCCGATCCGGCAGCCGACCGGGTCCAGACGTTCTACAACTCCCTGCTGGAAACGATGAAGAAGGGGCCCCAGCTCGGGATGCAGGGACGCTTTCAAGCGCTTGAACCAGCCGTCGATGCAGCTTTCGACATTCCGGCCATGATTCAATTCATCGTCGGTCCCGGCTGGAGCGGCATGAAGGAACCCGACAAGACCAGCCTGATCGCCGCGTTCCGCCGCATGACGGTCGCCAATTACGCCGCGAACTTCACGAGCTATGACGGCGAACAATTCAACGTCGATCCGAACGTCCAACAACGGGGACCCGACAAGCTCGTTCAGACGACGCTGGTACCCAGGGGCGACAAGCCGGTGCCGTTGATCTATCGCATGCGCGAGGCTTCCGGCGCTTGGAAGATCATTGACGTCTTTTTGAACGGGTATGTCAGCGAGCTTTCGACGCGGCGTTCAGACTTCGCTTCGACGCTGGCCAGCGGCGGAGCACCCGCGCTGGTCGCCAAGATGAACCAACTCTCCGATAATCTTCTGAACGGCACGACGAAGTCGTCGAAGTAGTCTGGTCTTCACACCACTTCGGGCATTCCTCCCCGGTGCGTGGCCTGCGCGAGAAGCGCCGGCAGGACAAACAGTACCGTCGCAAGAATCCAGGCCAGCGAAATTGCAAGCAGCTCGCCCATGCTGGCGAGACCCGGATGGCTGGATATCCAGAGTGTGCCAAACGCGGACGCTGTGGTGCCGGCGCTCAGGATAACGGCCCTGGTGAGCGGCGATTGCAGAAGCCGGCGCATGCCGGAACGCCACGCCATCACGAAGTAGATGTCGAAGGCGACCCCGATGCCGAAGATCAGCGGCAATGCGATGATATTGGCAAAATTCATGCGCAACCCGATCAGCACACAGGTACCGAGCGTCAGGATTCCGGCCAGAACAAGGGGAGCAAGCGCAATCGCCACGTCCGTCCAACGCCTGAGCGCAAGCGCAAGCAGAAGCGTAATCGAGAGAAACGAAAGAATGCCGGCCTGGATGAACGCGCGCACAATTGTCCTTCCCGATTCCTGAATGGAAATCGGCTCGCCAGTGGCTTCCGGTGCGATGATGCGCACCTGACGTGTAAATTCCTGGATCACCGCATTGTTGTTGGCATTGCCTTTGGGAAAAACCTGAATGCGATACTTGCCGTCGCGGGTAACCCAATCACGCTTCAGATCGGCGGGGAGTGTCGCGAACGAAACAGGTTTGGGAGTGAGGGCAGCGCGCAGCTGATCGAGCATCGTCTGAAGGCCGGGCACAAAGGCGAGCGTAACGCGCTGGCGCAGTTCGGCCGAACCGTGGGCGACGCGGTCCAGCAAATCGGCCAGCATCCGTGATTCCTCGGCAAGTTTTGGCTGCGCTCCGGCGCTCGCAGACCGCAGCGCGGCTGCAGCATTCGTCAGAGCCGCAACGGTTTCAGCATCGGAAGGCGGCGGTTTTGTCAGAAAAGGATTGAGCGTCGGATCGAGCAGATTGTCGGCATCGCGGATAAGAGCAAGTTTCTGCGCCTGGTTATCCGGGACAAAGCTGTCGATGGTGAGAACCTGCGACACGGCGGGAAGTGCGGAAAGTGCCGGCGTCAACCGGGCAGCGGCGGCGCGTGAGCCCGCCAGGACATCGATTGTGTTGGGCGAGGTCTCGGGATCCTTCAGAAGATCGAGCGCCGTGGCGACCGATTCGCTGCTGGGGTTACGCAGGTCGAGCGGGTTGAAGTCGAAATGCAGTTTGGGTAGCGCGGCCGCGCAGATCGCAGCGAGCGCGAGAGCAACCGCCATGACGAGGTGCCGATGCTCGGTAAGAAATGAATCCAGAGGGGAAAGCGAGCGGTAGCCGATGTTCTCGGGTTCTCCCGGGGGGCGCGCAAATTTCAGCAATGCCGGCAAGAGCGTGATGCTGAGACCAAAGGTAACGAGCATCCCGGTGCCGGCGATCAGCCCCAGTTCGGCAACGCCCGAATAGCTTGTGGGCAGGAAGGAATAGAATCCCGCCGCCGTCGCCGCTGCGGCAAGAGAAAGCGCGTTGCCAAGCCCCCCGCCGGCATGTGCGAGAGCCGAATCGAGATCGTCGATGACATGGCGCTCGGCGCGATAGCGCACGCAGAACTGGATTGCGAAGTCGACTCCCAAGCCGACGAACAGCGGAATGAACGCAACGGAAATGACGTTGAACGTACCGATCGCCAGGAGACCGAGCGCAGCCGTGGCGACAAGCCCGACGAAAACTGTCAGGAGGATGGCGAAGATCAGGCGAAAGACGCGCACCGCGAGCCACAACATCGCGATCACGCCGGTCAGCATCAGCACCGTCATCAGACCGGCTCTTTCGCGAATCGTGGAGAACTCCTCGTCGGCCAGGGGAACAGGACCCGTCAGCCGGACGCGTATCCCATGATCGGGCGTGAGATGAAGTTTGCGCACAAGCGAGCGTATTTCATCGGTCGCGCGCGTGCCTGGCGTCAGCGAATTGTACTCAAGTTGCGGCTGGGTCGAGACAAAGCGCCGCGTTTCGAGAATGGTTGGCCGTTCGCCGGTAATGAGCGACTGCCAGGCCAAAAAGGCGGGCCTGCCCTCGGTTGTACGCGCGATGGTATCGCCGAACACGACAATCGGCCGCTCCAGAGACGCAAGGTTCGCCTGGCCGCGTTTCACCCCCTCAAGCGCCGTGGAGAGGCTGTCCGTCACGCCTCTGAGGCTTGGATCGCTTGCAAGTGCGCCGAGAAACGGTTGGGCGGTGATCAGTTGGGCGGCGGTCTGCTTCACCCGCTCCAGCGGAAGGAAGAGCAGTCCATTGTGGGAGAAAAACGAACCGCCCCCCGGGCGAGTCACGTTGTGGAAAAGCTCCGGCCTCTTTTCGAGTTCGGCGGCGAGCTCGCCGGCGCCCCGCTCGGCGAGCTCCGGCGTTGCGCCGTCGATGACGACGTCGATGGCGTTGCCCAGCTGGGGAAATTCGGCATCAAATTGCGCATTGCGCTTGCGCCAGCTGGTCTGTGAGGAAATCAGCGACTCCGGGTCGCTGTTCATCGCGAAATGCGTCGCGCTGTAGAAGCTGGCGAATAAACCTACGACCAACGCGAGCAGAACGACCACGGCCGCATTTCGGGCACAGAAGGCAACAACGCGCTCAACGATCGAAGCTACAGGCATACCGGGCGTCTTTCGGCGCGAAGACGTTCAGCGATGAATCTCTGCGCGAATCCGCGAGCCAATCAAGCGTCGCGGCGATCGCCTCACAGCTTAAAAGTTGGGCAGGTTATCGAGATTTGCAGTGCCGTGGTTGATCTGCGCCTCGCGATGCTGCCGGTAAAGACTTCGCTCCGTGGCGTAGAGATCAACCGAAGTTTTTTCGAGCTCCTTGATCGCGTTGATGTTCTGCGCGCGTTTGTCGACGACGTCGAGGAGGGTGCGGCCGAGTTTGAAATAGGTGCTGCTGCGCCAGCTTATCCAGAACAGGGGATCGGCGACGGTATTATCCACAGCCAATCCCACTGTGTCCCGCGGATTGCTCGGTCCGAAAAACGGCAGGACGAGATACGGTCCCTCGCCAACGCCCCAAACCCCGAGCGTTTGCCCGAAGTCGGAGTCATGTTCCGGTACTCCGATTTTTGCGGCGACATCGATCAGGCCGCCGACCCCGACTGACGAGTTGACGATGAACCGGCCCGCGGAATCGACTGCAAGCTTCGCCTCGCCCTGCAGCACGTCGTTGGCGAAAATCACCGGCACATTGAGATTGGTCAGGAAATTGTGGATGCCGTCGCGTACCGGGTGGGGAACCGCGTGCGTGTAGAAGGTCGCGACGGGGAGGGCGACGTTTCTGTCCAAGGTCTCATTGAGTTCGAACATCTTGCGGTTCTGCGCCTCGAACGGATCGTTCTGGCCCGTCGGGTCGGGTGGCGTTGCGCACCCCCCCAGAGCCAAGGCAATAAGAAAGGCGGCGGCCACATCGCGCCGAAGCTGAACCATGCAAAATCCCCTCAGGTCCCCATTCACAACGAATGAAGATCGTTTCGGTAACGCATTAACATAGGCTGGGACCATGGATGAGCAAGATGCAACCCTTGGACCAAAGGGCATCCCGACCGTCGCAGGCTTTTCAATGTCCGGTCCGCCAGTGAGGAAACCGATAGGAAACCAATCCTGTTTACCTTGCACCGCGAGAAAGACCGCATCGCGCGGGGCGGTGCGGGGCGTTGGATAAGCCATGCGCGCGCGGCTATAAGGCGGGTGCGCCAGAGGAGAGCCAGAATGTCTGACACGGAATCGGACGTCCGCGCATTGTCGGACGAGCTGAAGCAGTTGCGCGGGGAGTTCACGCGGATCGCGCGGCTCCTCGAATCCGCCGCGCGGAATGCCGGCAACGAAGCGGCGCAGGCGGCGCGCGCGACAGGCGAACGGGCCTGGAGCGAAGTCCGTCGCGGCGCCGACGAACTGACCGGCCGCATCGAGGCCCGCCCCGTTACTTCCGCGGCGACGGCTTTCGGCATCGGTATCATACTCGGTCTGTTGTTCGGGCGTCGCGACTGATTACCCAACGCAAGCCGGCTCCGCCAAACCCATGAGCGGCCTTCTGTCGCGCGCCATCGTCGTCGTGGCGGTGCTCGTTGCCTGCGTGATTGGGTTGACGGCAGCGTTCGGCCTGCTGGTGGCGGCCGACTATTTTGCGTTTGCCATCATTCTGTCTCCGCCGTTTGCGGCGCTCGCCGCCGCCGGGACGGCGGTTCTTTTCTGCATCCTTGCGGTGATCATCGGAAAGCTGATCCTTTCGTCGATGAAGAAGCGTGCGCGCGTGCGCTTGCAGACCCGGATTGCTTCCATCATCGGCGAAGTCTTCGGCGCGGATCTGGGCGAATTCACCGAGCGTCACCCGGCGCGCTCGCTTGGCGCCGCGCTCGCGGCCGGCTTCGCGATCGGCTTCAGCCCCAAACTGCGCAAGGCGTTGCTGAACCTCCTGCGACGCTGAATCTCTTTCAGAGCGACTGCTTCTTCCGCTTCCGCATCTCCTCGTCACCCGAAGTATCAGCCGGGCCCAGCACTTCGACGGTGATGATCGATTCTTCCATTCCGTTTCCGTTGGAAGCGCCGGACGCCGCCTGCGCCGCCTGGGCTGCGGCCGCGGCCGAAGAGCTGGCGCCCGTCTGCGCAGCGACGTTCACGCCGGCCGAGCCGGGCACGCCGACGGTTGTACCGCCGACGCTGAAGTTGCTGGCGTTGGCAACGGAAAAGGCGGCGACGAAGAGGTTGCCCGCCACGCGAACGCCCGCGGCGCCCGCATCAACTGTACCGCGCGGCGCGATCAGGAACACGTCCGGCGCGGGAATGCCGGGCGCCGGTTCGAAGGCCGCAATGCCGGCCCCCGTCACACCGCCGGACGAATTCACCTGCGACAACAGATCCTCGTCGATTTGTACCACAATCGGCGGGAAGTCGGACGATGTCTTCGGCCCTTCGCCCGCATCGAGGTTCCCGTTGGACGACCACATGGCGATGTTGCCGCCGTCTTCGGTGAACAGGCGGCTCTGATTGAGCAGGAAATCCTGATCGGTGAACGTATCGACAGAACCGCCGCGCAGCGTGATCACGCCTTCGTACCCGGCGGGAATGGCGTCGGTGTACGAAGGGTACGGAACATCGAGACCCGACGTGTCAATTTCGTCGAAGTTCGCCTGGATGGGAATGCCGTCGAAAAGCTGGCCACCGGCGTAGGCGCGCAACGCCGCCTGCGCTGAAGTCGCGACAGTCGAGCCGATCAGCGCGCGGCCGCCGGGCCCAAGAATATACACATTACCGCCCCACATCGACTCGATCGCGGACAGGCGCAGGTCGAGATCGCCGGTCTCGACCAGCTTGTTGGCGCCATTCGTGCCGCCGCCGAGATTGTTCTGCGTATAACCCCAGGAAGACGGGAACAGCAGGTTGATGGCGATATAGCCACGGCTGTAATTTTCGTACGAGGGCCCCGTCGGGATCGACGTCTGTGTCAGCTCGTTGAAATACACATAGTCGAGCAGGAAGACCTGCTGCTGAAGTTGGGGCAGCGTCTTGAACGCATCATAGGCCTGCTGGAAGGTGACTTTCAGCGTGCCGTACGTGGCCTCGAGCAGAGCCGGGGCGTTCTTTTGCATCCAATGGATGAGAACGGGTCCGTAGATCGGCGCCGATCGATTGGCGACCTGGTTTCCGGATGTGTTCGTTTCCTGCTGGAACAGATATGACGGCCACTTCGTCTGGTTTGCGGGATCGAGGTAGTAGTCGCTGAGCGCACTGAAGTCCTCGCCCTTGCCGACCCCGAACTCCACGTACAGATTCGCTCCGGTCGGTGCGAGCCACGGATTCCAGGCATTGCCGACCGAGACGATGCCGCCGGCGAATGACAGCGGTCCGGTCGGTTGAAAATTGCTGCCGACACCCTCCAGGCCGCTTGTGTCCGCCGAATTCAGGAACGGTCCGGCGTCCCGGCCGGCTTCCAGGAAGAAGGAACCTGGGCCGCCGATGATGAAGGTGTTGCCATCGACCGTCGGCTCCGGTGTCCCAAGCGTCTCCCCATTCAGCGAATAAACGGGCGCGACCAGCGACGTTGTGGCCGTGATGTCTCGCGCGGCCACGATGCGCGTGATGTCGGTCGGCAAGAGATTTTGTCCGAAGAACATCATGTTGATGATGTCCTGACCCGCATAGATGCGCGCCTGCTTCGGAACCGACAGAATCATGTCGAGGATGTCGCCGCCTGCATCGATACGCACCGGGTAGGGGTCGTTCAGATGTGTGGGATGCTGGTTGTGATAGGTCTGCAGGACCGTCTGGATCGTGTTCGGTTCAACGCCCGGGAATCCAAAGGTTCGCCCGAGCAGAACGGTGCCGGCATTGGGATCGTAGGAGAAGACGGAAAAGACACCCGGCAACAGACCGGGGTCGCCATCTTCCATGTCGATTGTCACAGGCTGAATATCGGCCGCCGCGAAAAGATTGAGCTGTCCCACGGGGCTCGGATAGAGAATGACTTCGCTCGCCGTTCCCACTGCACCCTGCACATACTGCCCGGCAATATCGAGGTTGCCGGTCAGCGACGCGGCATTGAGCGAGCCCGGATAGACGGCGGAGGCCACCTGATTCGTCGCTGTATCGGCAGTAGTGTCGATGCTGAGGTCGTACGGCTGGCCGTTGCCGGCCAACGAGAATTTGGGAGACTGATTATCGATTTGGATATCGCCGTCCGCGGCAATCGAAACCCCGGCGATCGGCGTGTAGAAGCCGTGCGAGTCCAGGTTTTCCTGATCCTCGTTGGCTCCGCCCTCGGTGTAGACGCCAAGCGCGGAGATTCCCGCAAGCTCGACGGACCCGCCGGCCGATACCGATACGGTGGCGTCGCTGAGGCGAAGGCGCAACGTGTTGGAGATGTACTCCGGGGTGCCATTTTTCTCGGGCCAGACCTCAAGATTTCCATTGTCCGTGAGGATGCTGTCCGTCGCCGTGATATCGGCGCTACCTTCGGCAATGTCGAAGCGGCCGCCAAGAATGTCATTGCCGGCATCGATCGTCACGTTGCCGCCGCCGAACTGCCAGATGCCGAGCGCGGGCTGACGATCGAAAGACGTAATGCTCGCGGTCGTCACCGACGTATCGTCGGCCACGGTCAGGTCGACGATGTTATGCCCGGCATCAATGGTGATGTTGCCGCCGCCGAGCGCGCCAACGCCTTCGGTGAACAATTGCGGATTGATGAGAATGTTCGTGATGTCGCCGATGGTGCCGACGCGCCACGGCTGATCGCCGCTGCCGATCCAGCTGTAGAACGCGCTGTTGTTATTGTAGTCGTCGGCGATGCGGCTCTCATCCCAGACGTCGCGCCGCGAGAGAATGTTATTGCCGGCTGTCAGCGAGATGTTGCCACCGCCGGTCAGATAGACCGGATTGGCGATCATGATCCCTTCGAATCCGACATTGCCGTTATTGCCATTTTTGCCGCTAATTCCGTACTGGTAGCCTCCGTACGGCTGCGTGAAAATGTTGGTGGTATCTTCATATTGCGAGGGGTCGATGGTGAAAGTGTCCCCAGTCAGTTCGTCGACGACGGTCACCTCTTGCGGAATGACCAGGTGTCCCGCGGTGTAAACCGGTGAACCGCCGAGCTGGAGGCCGTCATCGGGATTGTTATCCTCGGCTTGCTGGCCATCCAGTGTGAGATAGGTCGCTGAACCGTCCGCGTTATTGTTCTGGAGATTGATGTCCTGCGCTGCTGCGATGTCGATGAATCCGGTTCCGGTGCGGATGAGTGTTTCGCCGGCAAAAACGTTCGCAAGGGTTCCCTTAACGGTATAGAGAGGCTTAGGAGGGTTATAAGAGCCAAGTATGCCGCCCTTGCCCGACTTCGCCATCAAATTTGGTACAATCACATCCAGCATGAACTGCGAGGCATCGAACAATGACATGCTGATTGCGCTGTAATCGCCGGATTGTCCGTATACCTGAAATTGGCCGGCATAATCCGTCATGAACGTTGCGAATTGCGTGGACTGATTGATCAGATCCAGAACTCCGGACGGAGCATTCGACCAGTCGATATAGGTGTAGGAATTCTGATCGGCCTGGGGGGTCGTGCTCAGGAAGGCCATGTACCACGAATCGGCGGTGAAATACTGCGTGCCAACCTGGAAATCGAGCTGGTCGACCCAGTTCGATGTGTACGTGGTGTTGTTGGGGTTGCCGTAGGTATAGTAGTTGATCCCCTGAACGGTGACGCTGCCCGTGCTGCCCGGAACCGTCTGCAGCGGATTGGCACTCGGATTCCCGCCGGCACCCGTCAGGTCGGCACCCGCAACCAGCTGGTACGACCAGGACGGAACGTAATACGTACGGTCGCCGATCCGAATCAGCGGGAACGGCTGCATGCTCGCGAGCGCGTCGCTGCCATTGTCTCCCGCTGCCCACGGTGTATTGGCGGCCGGATTGTAGGGGACAGGATTGAACTGGAAGTACTGTCCGGAGGAAGAAAAGCTCTGGGGGAACGGAAGGTCGATGTAGTCAATACTGTTGAGATCGAGCCCGCTCGCCCAGTCGACGAGATTGGTGCACCCGGCGTTCTTGCACGCAGGGATCAGATACGGAATGTAGTAAAGATTGCCGGCCCCCAGCTGGCCCTCCACATAATTGGCATCCGACTGGTCGCCGAGCTGGAAGAATCCATCGGTGATGCTGCCGTCGATGTCGAGATTGCCGCTGGCCCTCAGCGTCAGAATGCCCGGCTCTCCGAGGACCTTGCCGCCGACGCGATAGGTGAGCGATGTGTAGTTGGCGAAGACTTTGGCTTCGTCTCCCGGAATGATGTAGTACTGGCACTTGGACGTACAGCTCGGGTCGACGGGGAGCATCAGGCCCGCCCTGACTGCGGCCGCTATATCGACCGTGCCGGCACCCAGATTCCAGTTGGACTGCAGGATGATATCGCCGGAATAGTCCAGCTCGACGCCGGGCCTGGCATGGAAATTCGCCATCGAGGTGAGGTTGCCGAGATTTCCGTATGACGCGGAGATGTCGAAATTCTGGATGAAGTTGACGATCGTGCCCGTGCCGTCGTCGGCGAGGAAGTTCACCTGGCCGTCGGACCCTGTCGCAGAGGTGTCGAGCACTGCCTGCCCCTGCGCATTGATCGTCACGCCCACGAAATTCGGGTCGTTGGCGATGTCGGCCAGATTCCAGCGCTCGAAGCCCTGGAGCACGATCGAGCTCGCGCCTTCGATATTGCCGGCGTAGTACATATTGACGGTTTCGCCGTTCTGCCCCTGGATGACCGGCAGACGGAAATTCACCTGGCCGCCGACATCCGCGGGCACATAGTAGTAATAGGTGGCGCCATTGAGCGTGATCGGGATGAGTCGGGCCTTGGTTTGCAGCGCCCTCACATCGATGACGGCGCCGCTCTTCACATCGACGACGCCGTTGCCGTCGGTCCCGATGTTCACGATGCCGCCGGACGCCTGACGCGGATCGAGCCTCCCATAGCCGTCCGCATGGGCATCGAGCACGGCCGTGCTTTCGAGTGTCACGCCGTTGTGGCGGCCAGGGTCACCAACGCCGTACAGGCTAATGCCGCCGCCGTTGATGCCGGAGACGTCAATGGTGCCGGCGATGTCGATCGAACCGCCGTCCGCAGTGAGTGAAACGTCTCTTGCCTTGAGAGTTTCACCCTCCAGAAGGTCGAGGTCGCCCGTGGCGGAGCGGATGTCGATGGTGCCGGAGAAATCCTTTCCCCAACCGTCGGCGAAGGCGGCGAGATCGAACGCACCGCCTGAATCCAGATCGAGAGAGCCCCCGCCGTTTGGCGTGGCGGCGACGATCGTTCCGTCCAGATTGAAGACGCCGTTGCTCGCGGAAAGCGAGAGCGTTCCCGCGGTTCCAACATTGCCGCCGATGGAAAGCGTCGTCCCTGCCGCCGCCGTGATGCCCCCATGTTCGGCAATGAGCGTCAACGTGCCGCCCGGAGCGGAAACTGTCGTCGGATCGGCCGAATCGCCGAAGGTCTTTACCCAGGACGGCGTTTCAAGAACGGCGCCGCCGGTAATATCGATGCCGGTGTCCGAATCGAGGGTGAGCGTGCCCGCGGTGGCGCGCAGTTCCGTACCGCTTACCGAAATTGAGTGTCCGTCGATCGTGAGCGAAGCTCCGGGGGCGCCAACGACGTCCGGTATGCTTCCACCGATCGCGTCGTCGATCATGACGGCGCCCGTCGTGATCAGCGCAGCGCTCGGGACGATCTCGCTCTCGCCCGGCGCTGGCACGTAGCCGGCATCGCCGATGTAAGGCGTGTTCAAGGCCAGCACGGCGGGGCCGAAATTCATGCTGCCTTTGCCGGTCATGAACATGCCGTCGCTGGAAATAAGATCGACGCTGCCGCCGAAGCCGTAGGTGTCGACTGTTCCCCATCCAAAATTGATTTTGGTGGCGTTCACTTTGAGGTGGCCGTGACCGCAGGCCGCAGCGCCGCTCTGGCCGCAGGCGGGACCGGCCGCGTTGCCGTTCATGAAGGTCAGGCTGTCGGCATTGATGGTGGCGCCGCTGCCGTTCAGAAGCGACAGTCCCGGCGAATCGAAGACGATGTTGCCGAAATCGTACGTTCCCGCCGCAAATGAAATCGCGTCCGGCGTCAATATCGTCAGCAGATTCGCTTTCGAGAACAGCGCCTGCAGTTCCGGCGTGATCACGAGGCCGTTGCCGCTGCCGTTGTTGCTCTTCGTGAACGTGACCTCGCTTGCACCGAGCGCGAGCAGGTTGGCTTCGATGGCGGCATTGGACGCGACGGTCAGGTTGCCGCTCGAATCGAGCAGGACCGAATTTCCTTCCAGATTCACGTCGCCGGCGGACAACGCGCCGGCATCGTCATAGCCATCGAACGAGGCGAGCCGCTGCGGTCCCACCGCCACACGCAGCAGCGCCGCTCCTTCCGACTCGTTCGAGGTATTGTCGATGACGTAATTGCCCGTCGCGGCACTTCCCGCCGTTCCCTTGGCGATGATCGTTGCGCCGTTGTCGAGCGTAATGGCGCTATTTTCTCCGGCCACCGCGAGAAGAATTTCCGGGCCTTCGAGGGGATGCGATGCATCATTGGCGATCGTGATCGACTGCGCCGTCACATCGATCGACGTTGTGCCATCGGCGTTGTCTGTACGCACGCCACCGATCAGAAGGCTCGAAGCATCAAGGTTCGTGAGGCTGTCGGCCGTCAGGACGATTGAACCCGGGACGATTCCCTCCTGATCGACACTCGAGACGATGTCGAAACTGCTCCCCGTGATGTCCACTTCCGAGCCGCGACCGCCCTGCCCCGGCGTCGTGACCAGCGTTGTATCGACGACAAGGCTGTCGAGCGGCGCCAGGATCAATCGTCCGGCATCGACGGGAAGACGCGGTGCGGCGTTCCCGTTCTTTGCGGCGAGCTGGGCGAAATACTCGTTCGCGTAGGTCAGCGCGATTTGCGAATACTGCAGGAAGGTGCTCTGGCTCTGCACTTCGAACGCCGCCGCCGTCGACGATCGCGTATCCGTTCCGGCTATTCCGTAATAGCCGGAAACGACCATCGTGCCGTCGATGAGCTGTTCGCTCGTTCCCGGCGCGATCTGCGTTCCATTCGTTTCCTGGACCACGCGCATGCCACCCGGAAGCATGGCGTATTGCGCCGGGAGGAGCGTGTACCAGCCGGCGGCCAGTCCCGGTGCACCCGTCAGATAGATGCTCTGCCCGGCGTTTGTGTAAGAGTACAGATCGCTGTAATTCGCCGAATAGATCGGGTCATAGGCGGCGACTCCGTTCGAGGAGAGCCCCGGAACAATCGCATAGACCTGGGTGCCACCCGGATACTGATAGCCGCCATTGCCGCTGAACTCGTCGGTGTTGTAGCGATCGAGCACGTCACGCGAGCCGCCGAGGCCGGGGATGAATTCGTAGGCGTAGAGATTGCCGCCGCCGCTCAGATCGACCGTCGCGCCGGAATCCAGGGACACCGAAGCCCCGCCGAAATCGAGAATCGCCTGCGGCGGTGCGGTGAGCTGCCCGGAACTGGTCGGCGCGAAGTACCATTCGGTCTGGTCGGTCGTCGTTCCATAGGGAATGGAAAGGCCGTCGGCGGAAACGGACGTGATGCTGCCGTCGAGCGCCTCTACGGAGTTCGTTTTCGGCGCGAACTCTGTGCTGTTCCCCCCAAGGTCGAGTTCACTGTTGGATCCGATCGTAAGACTACCGACCGGCACCCGGATGACGCCGCCAAGCACGATGTTCGCGGCCTGGATGGTGAGACTGGCGCCTGCCGAATAAACCGGAGGGGGCGTGGTCTTCGTCGTCCGGCCGAAACGAATCGTACTGTCCCCGCCAACGGACGTGACATAGAACGTCGAGCCGGTGGTGGGATAGACCTCCGCAGCGTCGATGGTAAGATTGCCGTTGACGGCAAGCTGTCCCAAGAGCGTGTTGGGATTGGGAGTGCTCGGTGGCGGAGTTCCAAGCGTAAGATAACCCGGCTGGACGCCGGTCAGACGTACATCGCCGGTGGCATAGAGAGTCGCATTGGCGATCGATGCGTCGAAGACTACCGCGCCCATCACGTCGATATTGTCGGCCCGGAAAGTTACGCTGTTGTTGCCGGTCAATGCGCCGAACGGGTTCGGGCTGTCGACGGACTGGACGATGCTTTCGAAACCGATGTACGGCGCGGCGATTTCCAGATCGCCGCCCGAACTTACGACGATGGCGTAATAATCAATATCCTGACTCGGGTCGGTCTGGCCGTCGTACGGCCTCGATGTAAGAAAGAATCCGCGGCTGAGTTTGATTGTGGCGTCGCCGACGGAATCGATGCTGCCTTCGGCGACGAAAGTCGCAAAGCCGGAAGCCGAAATCTGTTGTTCGGAGACCGCGTTTGCCGTCGGCGACGCCGGATCGTTTTGATAGAAAACCGGGTCGAGCATGATGAGCGTGCCGCCGAGCGCCTGCGATGCGCCGCCCTGCGCCAGGATTGTCGCGCCCGTGATCGTGCCCCCGTTCTCGAGATCGAGCATGCCGGCGTTGCTCCACACGCGTGTCGGCGAATAGACGCCGTCCTGTCCCAGTTCGTCGTAGGTGTCCGAGGCTCCGGACAGGTTGAGCAGCGATCCCGGGTCGGCGACGATCGCTTCCGCCAGGCGTTGCCCGTGGGGATCGTTGAGACCCGAATTGATCGGCAAATTCCCGTAAATTCCAATGCCGGGCGTTTCCAGAAAGAGCGGTGTCGTGAACAGATACCTGGTCTCGGCTTCGAGCGTGCCGCCCGCATAGAGAGTACCGGTGACAAAGTGTTTTTGTCCGGCTTCTTCGGCGCGCGGATCGCGGATGCTCACGCCCGACAGGTCCGTAATGCTGCCTGCGCCGAGGTGTACGCCGACTCCGGCGTTAAGCGTGCCGAGAAAATAGATGTCATAATTCGCGGCGACATAGGCGTTCGTGCAAAGAGCCGAGCCGCACATGATGCCGGCCGTGTTGTAACCGTTCTCGTCGATGGTGCCGTCGGGATTGAACGAGAAAACATCGGACAGGTTGTGCACGCCGATCGCGGAGTTGGTGCCGAAGATCTGGGGAAGGACTTCGCTCTGCGTGATGGTGCCGCCGGGGATACGGATCGTTCCTTCGTTGTCGAGTTGCGAAACGGTCAGGATGCCGCCCGCGTCATCGACCAGCTTTCCGCCTTTTGCGACCTGCAATTCGATCAACCCGCCGAGCGTAAGATTGACGGCCTTGCGGTCCCAGGCGTCGGTGGGAACGCTCGGTTTGATGATCGAGTAGATGTCGCCGCCGGTCGCAAGTCCGCGCAAGGCGACCATCTCCGCGGCGGCGTGCGCCGGATCGTTCCAGTCGATCGCCAGGTATGACTGAGTCAAATCCAGCGTCTGGCCGGCGCCGATCTTCAGGACATCGGTCTCCAGGAGCGCGTTGTAGCCGCCATAGCCGTTGTCGAACTGGTTCGCCACCAGATCGGTTTTGTACGTCGTGATGTCGTAGTTCGCAAAACCGGCGCGCGAGAAGAAATCGAGCGGCAGTTCGGTGCCCGAAAAGGCGATGCCGTCGCCGAAACTGATCGAAGGCGTGTCGAGCGTGAAGGTGCCCCCGCCCCCGAACCCGTAACCGATGATCGTACCCGGCGCGAAGTACACCCGTGCATTGATCTTGTCCGGGTTGTCGGGAACACAGCTATTCAAACCGCAGGTGACGCCATTGACCCGGAAACCGGAGATTGCGCTTTGCTCGAACTGGTTGTTGGACGGAGTTGACGTCTGGAAAAAATTTGTCTGTTCGATGAGGCTGACGTTGCCGCCATGGGCAGAGAGATTGAGCGCCCCGGTCGGAGAAACGTACCCTCCGCCCGAAACGTCGATGAGTGCCCCCCTGTTGACCAAAATACTGCCGCTGATGTCGGTGTTGACCTGCTGGCTCTGGTCGCTTTCGCCGTATTTCAGAACGCTCGCCGCGGCGTTGAGCGTCACGCTCCCGCCGTTTGTGTATGCCGAACCGAGCAATTCTCCTGGCGCGGCTTCGAAATCGTTCGTCCACAGCCCGCGCGTCGAGAGCGTGCCGTTGACGATGATGTCGTACGGCCCAATCATCGTTTGCGCGTCCTCGTTGACGAACACCGAGCCGCCGAGCGTCGTGTCGCCGCTGCCCTGAAGGCTCACCGTCTGGAGATTGATGTTTCCCGAGGGCACGGAAATCTTGCCGTCGATGGTCATCGTCCGGCCGGCCACCGCCTGGAATGCGCCTCCCGGCGAAAGATTGACGTCGGCGCCGCTCTCGACATTGATCTCGCCGCTGGTGGCCAGCGCCAGATCGCTGAGGCCCATGGCCGACAGCGCATCGGCGTTGAGCATGATCGTGTCGAGGCGGTCCGTCGGCAGGTAGGAGTTCGGATCGCGCGTCGGGATTACGAGCTGGCCGTCCTGTACCGATATCGACTGGCCGTAGCCGAAATCCGAGGAAAGGGCATGGTAGTCGGCCTGGTCGACGATGTCGATGTCGCCGCCGCCGTCGACCGTGTTGCCGTTGGTATCGTTGGCGAGCGCCTGAACGAAAAGAAAGCCGCCGTTCGGAAGCTGCGACGGCGCGCCCTGCAACATTCGGCCGTCACCGTAGACGCTCGACTTCGCCGTCCCCAGCTGCGCGTCTGCGAGCTGTTGCGGACCGGGAAACGCGTGGGCGTACACGGTGCCGTCGAGCACGATGACCGACGATTTCAGCGTCAGGGATCCCGCATCGCGGCCTTCCGTATAGGCGGGTTCGTACTGCCGGCCCACAAGCAGCGGATCGACGAAGTTCTGTATTACGCCCCAGCGCGATTGCACGGAGGTAAAGCCATCGTAGACGCCGAGGTACACGTCATCGGGATTGGCGTCGGCGATATTGACGACGTTGCCGGAGGCGTCGATGAGGAAGCTGGTCTGCACCCACCCCGCCTGATAGGTCACCCATCCGCCGTCGAGATCGATGACGGCGCCTGACTTGATGGTTACGTCACCGGCAAGATCGGGATTGCCGTTCTGCGCGTAGCTCTCGGCGCCAAGAGAAACGTTTCCGCCCCTGGTCATAAGCTGCTGCACGGAAATCCCGACCTGCTGATAGTAGCTTTCGGCCGGGATCAACGGAGATCCAACCCACGCTACGCCGTCCGAGCGCACGCCGGAGAGCCTGGGGTCGATGTACACCGTGGCCCCGTTCAGGAAGCCGTTCTTGTAGAGGTTCGGATCGTCCTGCAGGTCGTTGCCGGTAACGGGATGAATCGCGATGCTGTTGATCGACGAGGGCACGAGAATGTCGGGCAGACCGGCCACGTCGATGACGGCGCCCGTGTCGATGAACACGCGCGACAGTCCCTGGTCATTCTGCGTGTTGTCGGCACCAGAGGCGACGCCGATCGTCACGTTGCCGCCCGGTGCGTAGATGATGGCGGCGCGCTGCATTTCAACACGCGACGTGCTGTCGCCGATCGTTACCTGGGAAGGCTTGAAATCGGTCAGAGAGACCGGATCGCGCGGAATGACTTCGCCGGACGTGTCAGGCCCGATCGCTATCGTGCTGCCTGCGCCCAGTTGTACGTCACCGGCGCTGAGCTGTATGAACCCGTTGCGCGATACGCTGGTGGTTGCCTCCAGGATGCCGTCGTTGATGACGCCGCCCTGGTCGTTGCTCATCAGGGATACGTAACCCGTGGGCGAGGAAATTATTCCGGTGTTCTCGACGTAGTCTCCAACCGCCCATTCCGCGCTGTCCTGCGATGACAGGGAGAACCCGCGGATGTCCGGTGTTGCCGTACCCGCAGCGCCCGTCGAACGTTCGAGCGTCACAAATTGACCGGCCTCGAGGCTGACCTGGCCCTGCTGCGCCGTGAGTTCGCCCGCGTTGATGACCTTGGGCCCGGTCAGGAGAATGTGTCCGCCGCTGCCGGCATTGATTTGCGCACCGGCTTCGACCTCCACCGGACCCTGCGTATTCTCATAGCAATATGTGAGTTGGCATCCCTTCTGACCGTCGGGAACTGCCAACGGTGAAAATGTGTACGACCTGCTCTGCTCCTGCGCCGACGCCTGGTCGGCATAACCGAGCAACCCGTACTCCAGGAACAGATCGTTGCGCTGGCCGATTGATAGAATCGCATTTGTGAGCGGGTCGAGCGGATGGCCGATCTCGAGCGCGCTGGCGATCAGCGAATTGACGTTGATCTGCGAGGCGCCGCCGAAAAGGATTCCGTTGGTGTCGATGATGAGGACGGTGCCCTGCGCCTTGATCTGGCCGAGAATCTCCGCCGGTGACAGCGAGTCGCCCACGACCCGGTTGAGCACGATCCACCCCGGCTCCGCATGACCTTTGGACGACTGGTCAAAATTCAGGATGGTGTTCTGCCCGACGTTGAAGGTCTCCCACGAGAGGACCGCACGCTGCTGGGTCTGCTGGATGTTGACGTCGACGGTCTTGCCGTTGTGTGTTTCGGTGGGCTGGTCCGCACCCTGCCAGGTGCTTGTGCCGCTCGGATCCTTTGATGCCGGAAGCGGATCGGGCACTTCCTGCAAACCACCGATGACGAGACCGTCAGGGACGTTGCCCGGCGTACCGAGAACCGCCTGCCTCGCCGCCGTCTGCGCCTGCTGCGCGAGCGCCAACGCCTGGGCGACCTGCGTTTGATAGTGGAGCGCGCGGGCCGTCGCGGCGCTCATGCCGGCCGCTTCCTGTGCGGCCTGGCTGATATTCGGATTTTTGAGGAGCTGGTTGGTGACCTGATTGTTGACGGAAACGACCGCGCGCAATTGCGACATGCTCTGCGCGGCGGCCGATGAAAGCCCGATCGCAGTAACGAGCGCAACAACGCTCGATCCACGCATGAGCTTTGTCTTGAGCGATATGCCCTGCCGCCTTGGACCAGCCGTCTTGTTCATCCGCGCGCTCCCTAAAGCCGAATCCCCGATCACTTCACTTTGTCAGGCGTTGCCGGTGGTACCTTGCCAGGCGTTGCTGCTGACGGCACCTTGCCAGGCGTTGATGACGGCAGCTTTGCGTTCGGGTCGAATTTTCCTTCGTGCAGATGGTCGTCGAAATCCTGCGCCATGTTCTCCAGCTCGACCCGATGGATGGAGATGAAGGGTTCGTTCGCCGCAACAGCCTCGCCCAAATCAAACTGCTGATAGGCGTCGAGAATTTCATTCCCGACCTTCAGCAATTTCGTGTTCTTGTCCTCGCAGACGCCCAGCAATTTCTGCGAATCGGCAAGCGACGCCTGCAGCTTGTCGCGATCCGCCTGCGCCTGCTGCGCGGTTCCGCTCGCCTGGTCCGCGGCCGCCTTGTACTGGGCAACCTGCCCCGCCAAAGCCTGCGCCTGCGCTTTTGCGGCGGCCGATTCGCCCGCATGCGCGAGTTTCGCCTGCGCTTCGGCGAGCTCCGCCTTCAGCGTGTCGCGCTCCTTCTCCGCCGCAGCCTTCTGCGCCTGCAAGGTAGCCTGCTGGTCCTGGGCGTCGTGAAGTTCGTTGAGCGTGGACCGGAGCTGATCGCGCAACCGGTCTTCGAGGGATTGTGCAGACGCAGGGCCCGCCGCGAGAACCGGCAGCAACGCCGCGATAATGATCCACGCCAACGCTTTCACCATCAAAACCTCGCGTTCAAGTCGAGTTGCATCACGTCGATGGCGAGCGGCGGGCCGTACACTTCGTCGGCGCTGAACCAGCGCGCGCTGAGCCAGGTGTTGTCGAAGATGCCGAGCGACGCCTTCAGGTAATAGCCCTTGGCGTTGGTGCCGCCCATGTGGAAGTCGTGATCGTTGAAAGCGTCGAGCACGGCATCGGGCTGGATGTATTTGTAGCCGCCGATGATGTTCCACTCCCAGCGGTGATGAATTTCCGCATCGCCGAACTGGACGCTGCCGTTGAAGGCGTTGGGACCGCTCTCGAGCGTCCTCGTGATCGGATTGAAATTGGTGACCGGATAGACGCCAAACGCCGCATAGCGATAGGCGTCGCCGCCATCGAAACCGATATTGCGGACGTAATCGGCAGTAAAGATGAGGTCGTAATTGCGGGGGATCTTGAGATCGAAAGATGTCGTCGCGTCGAGCTCGTCGTAATTGAACATGAGGCCGGCGAACTGCGGCTGGGCATATGTTGTCGGGAACTGCGGATCGGGAATGATGCTGCGGATGAGGAACAGCGTATTGCCCTTCTGCATGAAGGGGGGCACTGTATCGTCGGTCGAGCATTGCTGCGCACCGAGATAGATCGGGCACGGCGCGGAAAGCGCCCCCTGGGCATTGAAGTAGCGATAGAGGGCCACCCCGAACTTCCAGTCATGGTTGTGCTCCCGCCAATCGGTGCCCAACTGCGCGCCGACGAGAAATTCCGTGCGATCACCTGCTTTCACCGGTGAATTGGTGGGAAAGTTCGTGTTGATGTAACCCACCGGGAAGATGCCGAGCGTGGCGAACGTGCTCGTGTTGTCCACCCAGGGAAGCTCCCCCCCGGTCGCGGCCAGCGTGAGACCGTCGAAATTGAGATTCTCATCGTAAACCAGATCCGTGTGGAAGAACGGATCCGGCATCCGTCCGAACGTGATGACGTCGTCCGAGAAAGGCGTCAGCTGTATGAAGCCCTGGTCGAGCCAGATGTCCTTCTTGTCGAGCCCGCCGCCCAGAAGCTGCGTCGTCGAGACCGGACTGCTGTCGTTGCCGGTGCCAAGCCGGACGCCGACTTCGACGCCGTCGGCCACGTTTGCGATAAAGCCGAAGCGGGCGCGCAGGCTTGCGAGATTGTAGCGGTTCACCGTCGTGTTGAGGAACGGGATCGTGTTCAGAATCGTGTTCGGGTTGACGTTCGTCGGGCCGTTGGCATTGAACGCGGCATAGTTGATGAAGCCGTCGACTCCGTCGCTGCCGATGTTGTTCTTGCCGTACAGATCGAACTCGTCGCGCCCGCGGAAATCGCCGTACCAGTTAAACCTGCGCACCCAATCGGGGAAGATGTTCGGCTGCGCCCAGTTTTCCGCTTTTGCCTCCTTTAGAACCTCGGCTTTCACTTCGTCGCGTATCTGGTTCCTCACGATCTGCGGGACGTACGGTACGCGCACCACGCCAGGTTCGGGCGGCGGCGGTTCGGGGCGCGCGGTCGGAATCGGAACGGGTGCAGCCGGCGTCGCTGTTTTCGCCGCGCGGGCCTGGGCCGCTTCCTGTTCGGCTTCCTTGATGAGTGCGTTCGCGCTTTCCTGCGTGATGACCTTGTTCTTGACGAGCAGGTGGATGAGATTGGTCATCGCGCTTTGCGACGGGCCGCTGTCGGTCTGCGCCGATGCGGAGATGGTACCAAGGCCGAGGCCCAGTGCGAAAACGCACGCACCAAGCTTCATCCGCACCGAAAAACGCAACATCTCCCATTACCCCTTCTGACACACAAACCCGCGCGACTTATCCGCGGCGTCGCCCTTCGATGCGTACACGTTGTGGAAATTCGAGCGTCGGCGGCGGCGGCTCGTCGAGCGCGGGCATGCTTTCGAGTGCCGCGACCAGATCATGGTCGATGTTCTGGTCGCCGCTCGTTTTGAGCACCGATGCCCGTGTGACCCGTCCGTTCGCATCCACCCACACTTCCATGTCGGCCGTGAACACCAGATGATTGACTTGGTCGTCGTTCTGGATCGACTGCTGCAGCGCCGTGCCGAGATAGCGCGTGTAGCTCGCGTCGCCGATGCCGCTGCCCGACCCCACATCTCCGCCGCCACTGCCGGCCTGGATGCCGAACGCGTCGCTGCCGGCCTGCGCAGGGCCGTTGATCGTCACGGGCTTCGGCGCGTTGTCCGCCTGCTTCGGCTGTTCGACGGGTTTCTGCTGTTCGATGACTTTCTTTTCCGGTTCGGGCTGCTGTTTCGGCGGCGGTGGCGGCGGCGGCGGCGGTACACTGGCGATGAGCGTCGGCAACGGCGGCGCCTCGCGCTTGATGCCGGCAGTGTCGTGCAGAAAGTACAGCACGACGCCGCCAATGACGAGAAGAATGCCTGCCGGTACAGCGAGGCTTTTCAGGCGGTCCGACCAGCCTTCGACCTCTTCGTCGAATTGCGATGTCGTCATGGCAGTTACCCTTGCTGCTGTTTGCCGGTGACAAGACCGACGTGGGGAAGATCGATGCGACGGAGCAGGTCCAGCACGTCCATTACCTTCTGGTACTGGACGCTCGAGTCGCCCTTCACGATTACGGGGAAATCGGGCGTCAGTGCCTTCTGGGTGCGCAGCCGCGATTCGAGTTCCGGCAGCGTGACGGGATAGGCATCGAGGAAGATCTGCCCGTTGTTGTTGATCGTAATGGCCTTGGTCTGCGGCTTGGCGAGGCTCACCGTCGCGCTCGCTTTCGGCAGGTCCACCTTGATTCCCTGTACAGATGCGGTGGTGAGAATGATAAAGATGATGAGCAGCACATAGGCGAGATCGAGCATCGGCGTGATATTGATGTCGTCATAGGGCCTTTCTTCGTCTTTGACCTGCATCGCACCGGCCCCTATTCGGCGGCTTGCGCGAGTTCACGCGCCCGGCCGCAGTACAACTCGGAAAGCCGGGTGATGAACTCATCGACGAACACCTGCATGTTCGCCGAGACATTCTTGTTGCGGATGACGAGATAGTTGTAGCCGAAGAGCGCCGGGATCGCGACGGCGAGACCGGCGACGGTCGCAAGCAGCGCCGCCGAAATTCCCGGCGCGATCGCGTTGACGTTCACATCCCCGCTCGCCGCGATTGCGGCGAAAGTAATCATCACGCCGACGACCGTGCCGAGGAGACCCAGGAACGGCCCGCCGGAAATCGAGATCGTAAGCAGCACCATGGAACGGGCCAAGCGCTGGTTTTCCCGGACGAGATGGGCGTCCATGAGCGCGCGGATGACTTCAATTGCTTCGGCGTTGAGTACGAGAGGTCTGCCGGGAACGGTGCGACGATGAACTTCGTCCGAGGCTGCGTGATAGATGCGCCATATGGACGACTGCGCCATCCGTCGCCGTTCGCGCTCGTTCGCCGAATCTGTCCGATATGCACGTATGGCGAGCGGATCACCTCCCTGTTTGCGAAAAAGCGCAAGGAACGCATCGTTCGCCTTGTCGACTTTGCTTACATAGCTCGCCTTGGTCCACATCACGAACCACGACATGACGGCCATGCAGCCGAGAATGCCGATGACGACCCACGCATCGACCGTCACCGATTTGACGATGATACCGAAGTAACCGAACCCGAAGCCGGCCTGCTTTTCGTCAGCACCATACTGTACGAGCCTGGCGTCCGGACCCTGGCTCGCCACGTCGGCGCGGATCAGCGCCCCGCTTCGCGCGATCTTGGAGAGCCGCAGCTCGTCGACTTCGCCGGTGAATGCTGCCGCCGGAGAAGAGAAGGTCGTGCCCTGGGGCACGCCGCCGATGGCAATCGTGCTGTTGAGCGCCGGAAGCGCACCGGTCGCAGTACCGACGGGTTTGCCGTTTACATACAGCGTCAGCGTCTTGCCGTCCGCTGTTACCGCGACGTGGGTCCACTGGCCCTTGGCCACCGGATGTGGCGCAGCGACGCGAACACCGCCCGCTTCGGCGAATACCGTTCCGGAATCGATGCCGATCAGCAATCCCGAGCCGGTTTGGCCGCGCGCGAACAGCGCCTCGCGCGGCTGCAACACATCGGTCTTCACCCAGGCACTGAACGTGAAGCCCCCCCCGGCCGCGACGGCGAGCGACGGACTCGCCGCGACCGTGATTGGGCCTGCGGCTGCGAACCGTGCGCCCTTGCCGATGATCGAACCGTCGTTGAGCCCCGCAGGCGCATTCTGTGCGTTGTTGCCGTAGGCGGTCCTGTCCTTTGGCGGCGCGCCCGCGCTCTCATCGAAATGGTAGACAAGCGTGTAGTCGGCATCGAATGTGCCTGCCGGGTCACCGGCGGGCGGCGCCTTCTTGTTTCCGTAGTACATCCATATCTGCTTGGCCGAACCGGCGGGCATATCGGGGATGTCGACCCAGATCGCAGCCACGCCGAGAAGCGGATCGAACGATTCGATATGGAACGGCAGGGGCGTCTTGTCGTCCGCGTTGACGAAGCGGATGTCGTTTCCGTTTTCCTGGGCATCGGTAAAACTGAAGTTTCCGGTGTGCAGACGGATCAGGACCGGCATGCGGCCGGTCGACTGCGCAATATCCGCGCCTTTCGGTGTGGTGTCGATCGTGATCTGCTTGCGGTACGACCAGTCGTTCTGCCACCAGGCCGCGGCTTGAGTCGGTACAAGCGCAACACAAATCAGCAGCAGCCAGGCGCAACAGCGCGAGAGCCACGGTATCTTCGAGGTTGTTGCCGGTGCACTCACGTTAAAACTCCGATTTGACGCTGAAAGACACGCGCGGTTTCTTGGCCGGCGTGGAGGGACCGCTGCGTAGCGGCAACGCGACATCGACGAGCCCGCTGAAATGGCCGAACACCCCGATGCGTGTGCCCGCGCCGATGCTCTGGAGCGAGAAATTGTCCGTCTGGCCCGGCAGGGCGCCGAGCACCCACACACGCCCGACGTCGGCGAAACCGTAAGCGCGCCAATCATCGATCATCGGATCGAAATCAAGCCAGTCCTTCGACAGGGAATCGACGAAGGGGGCGAATGACGGGCTGCGCAACTCGTTGCTTTCGAGAAAGCCGTCGTCGCCCACGACCTCCGACTGGAGATATCCGCGCACGGAGGTCAGGCCGCCGAGTGCGAACTGTTCGCTGGAAAGCAGGGGCTCGGAAGCGATCTGCGCGGCAAAGCGGAAGACCGCCAGGGTTTCGAACGGCAGGTGTTGGGTGTACGTGATGTCGGTTCCGAGATGCACGAAATCGGCGCGTGCGAAGGCGCGGTTGTTTTCGAATTCGGCCGGCGGGCTTCCCAGCCCTCGCGTTCCCAGGACCACTGTCGTCGACGACGTCACCTCCGCTTCGGGCGTCAACCACTGGAGATTGTACGCGGCGGTCAGCGGCCAGTAATCGACATTGACCATGCTTCCGCCTGTGCCAAGGGTTACCCCCTCGAGGAAGTGCTTGAAGTCGAGCCCGAAGTTGATGGTGTGCGCGAAGTTGTCGAAAGACGGCAGCTGCAGCACGCCGCGTACCCCCACGGTGTAGCCGTTGCCGAGCACGTTCGTACCGCCAAGCGTGTTCACATCGCTGTTCGACTGATAGCCATAGGCCAGAATGTTCCAGGGCGAATTCCAGATCGGCGCCAGATAGGAACCGGAAAATACCTGTCCGCTGTGAACATTTTGCGGCGCCCTGAGCCAGGTGAAAGATGCGCTCTGCCCCTCCTGCCAGAGGTCATCGTAGTGCACGGTTGCGAGGGTGCGGAGCGGATCGGTGTTGGGGCTGTGGTCGTTGTTGACTTCCGCCGAGGCGTGCAGCGGCAGGTTGTCGGTCACGTGCAGATCGACGTCGATCGTTCCGGGCGTTTGACCGGGCTTGAGGGTGGGCGTGACGCGGCGATCAGGAAGCCGGTTGATGTCGGTCAGCTCCGTTTGCGCTTCCTGCAGGTTGGGAACCTGCCCTGGTGCGAGCGCCGGCAACTGCCGTTTGATCACGCTCGGCAGGTAATAATGTGAACCGACCACGCGAACGCGGCCGATCGGCGCTTCAACCACGTGCAGCTTGACGATGCCGTTTGTGACCGTCTGCGGCGGAATCTCCACGACGACGGACTGATAGCCGCGCTCTTGATAGGCGTGTTCAAGCGCAGTTCGCGCCGCCTCGACGTCTTCGCGCGTCCGTTGCGGTCCCAGGAACGGATAGACCGCGCTTTCGATCGTTTCCTGGTCCAGCTTGGTGTTGCCGTCAACGTCGTACGCATCGATATCCACGCGGCGCTCGGGTGGCTTCGGCGCCGCCGCCTGCTGCTGGGCCGGGGCCTGGGGAGCGGGCGGATTCGGCGAAGGCGAGGACTGTGCCGACGGAGCCGGACCGGCCGGTGCTTCATCGGCGGCGGCGCCCGAGCCCAATATCAGCAGCGATGCCATTGAACAGGCGCCAAGCAAACGTCCATGCCCGCGGCGGAAGGGCTTTCGTGCTGGTCGAAGTCCTTGCGCCACAATACTTTTCGGCCGCCGCCGCTGACCGCCGCGATCAACGCAAAAACCCCGCACAACACCCCCGAAGCGGCATTCGTCGACCCGGACAACACCGCCGATAGCCAAAGCAAATTTTTTACCGATCTGCGCCGGTACTAAGAGGCGGACTTACGTGACAGTTCGATGACACTTTTGCTGCTATCCCGTGAAATCGCGGCCTGCTGGCAGAGAACCGTTCGCGTGTCCGACATTCCTATATAACTCTACTAAATCAGTAGAGTCAATAGCCTATAAAAACACGCCGTCGCGAAAAGTTCATACGACCGTCACTCAAGCGTTTAACGCCGGACTTACCCGGGGCCGAGCTTCGAGGGGGCAACACCGGCCGTTCACCCGAAAAGAAACAACGAACTCCTCCGACCCATGGCGACCGGTGCGGTCCAAGAATCGCAAAATTCGCGCCCCAGGCATGGTTGGGGGAGCAGTCAAGACGAGCGCCCGATCTCCGCAAGCGAACAGTGATCACTGCGTACAAAGCATTCTCGAGAAACCAAGGAGACTGAAATGAAACGACTTCAAACCTGCTTACTTGCCTCGACCTGCGTGGCGCTGGCGGCACTGGCCTTCGCGCCGGGCGCCGACGCCAAGGGGCCCAAGACGTGCTTCGGCGCAACCAACTGCAGCCTCGGCGCGAATGCGTACGCCTTCGGAAACAACGACGTGTTCGGCGGCGGCTCCTCGCTTGTCGCTCCCTATTGGCGGCAAACAAGCGATTGCTATGCCAATCCGGCCGACCTGATGACCAAAGGAAACGTACCGGCCGGCGATGTTGACGAGTTCTGGTTCACCTGGAAGGGAACAAATCCGCAAAAGTGCAGCACAACGCACATCATTACCAACGCGACAACCTGGTACACTTCGACGGGTTCGGGCAGCGGCATTCTCGGCGTCTTCAGCCACGATTCCACGGATTTCCTGGGACAGGTGAACACCCGCAACCCGGAGTTCTTCCCGACAGTAAACTACGGGCTCTCCGACGCCGGCCTGGCCGACAGCACGGATGTCACGTTCTATAACAACGGCGGCGTTTACCACCAGGGCACCTCGACGATTACCATCGCGGCGCCGGGTGGCGTTTCATGCACCAGCGGCTCGACAAACCCGTATCCCAATCCGGCGGATTGCTACGGTCCGCTCGTGCAGTTCCCGTTCTCGGTCGATCCGGTCGCGATCTTTTACACGCATGGCGGAGTCTACGAGACCGTCGCGGGCGGCGGACCCGAGATCAGTTACAAGCTGAACGTCCAGAATGGGACCTCGAGTGGCGGGCTGCGGCTCAGCGTTGCCTCTCTCTGCGGCATCTACAACGGCAAGATCACCAACTGGAACAATGCGAGCCTCAAGGCCGACAATAACGGCGTGTCGCTGGAGGATCCGAGCGATCCCACACCGGCAGGCTCGTGGAGCGTGCCGCTCGTTCCCGTCGCCAGAAGCGACAGTTCGGGAACGACGTCGATCATTACGAGGCACCTCGCCAACGTCTGCTCGCAATTTGGCTACAACCAATACACCACCGGCGCAACGACGCTTGCCGGTGCCGGCGCGGGCAGCCTTGTCGGCAGCACGTACAGCGTCAGCAATCCCAACTATCCGGGCGTCGATCAGCTCGGCAAGATAACGATGGCGCCGAACAGCGCCGGCGTTGCACAGTACGTCGCTTTCACGCAGGACCCATCGGGCCTCGGTGATAATTGCGGCAGCGCCACGCTACCTGCCGGCTACAGCGATTGCATTCAGCAGAGTCGCGTCGGTTACGTCGGTTCGGACTACGTGGTGCCCTTCGTCAAGAAGAGCCACACCAATACGTACAACCTGTTCAGCGCGACGTTGCAGAACAATGCCGACAAATGGATCGCGCCCAGCGTCAAAGCTGTTTTGGCGGCCTTCTCATCGATCCAGCCGCCGCAGAGCGATGCCAATGGCAATTATTGCGCAAGCTGCCTGAACTTTGGCATGCGCAATGACCCGGGGGCATGGGTGCAAAGTCTGTCTCCGGCAAGCAAGCTGGCTGACCCGACCGGCAAAAGCTCGTACCCGATCGTGGGCACGACGAACTTCCTCGGCTATCAGTGCTACGCCAACGCCAATGTCGAGGGGAACCTGGTTGGACAGCTCAATTATATCGAGAGCGCCAACATCAATACGCAGACGAAAGGCGTTCTCGGAAGCTCGGGGCTTGCACCGCTGCCCGCGCAGTGGCGTCAGGCCGTTGAAACAACGTTCATCAACGATCCGGCCAATCTCGGTCTCAGCATCGCGACCGCGGGCAGCCCGGGCGCCTGCAGCGCCCCGGATATCGTGGGCGGCTGATCTTACCTGCTTCAATGTCTCTGGCGGCCCCGGTTTTTCCGGGGCCGCTTTTTTCCCGTTTCCGAGTTGGTACAAAGATCACGCACGCCCTCTGGCCCTCACCTGTGATATCTCGGCGATTCGCCGGCGTACGAATGGATAGGTGATAGGTTGGCAAACTCGAGCCCAATGCGACCTGCCGATACCGCGGCTCTCTTCCGGAAGGCTGTAGAACAGCACCTTCGGGGTCGCCTTGCAGATGCTCTGCATTCCTACGACGCCGTGATCCGATCGAAGCCGGACTTTGCCGCTGCGCATTGCAATCGCGGTATCGTGTTGCAGGCACTGAACAGACTCGAGGATGCGGTACAGAGCTATGATCGCACGATCAACCTCCAACCCGGTCATGCGGACGCCAACTACAACAAGGGAACCGCATTGAAGGCTCTGAATCGGCGGGAGGAAGCCGTTGAATGTTACGATCAAGCCGTCAAATTCAATCCAGGTCATTTCGAGGCATACAGCAACAGAGGGATGCTGCTCAGAGACCTGGGACGCACGACCGAAGCCCTTCGAAGCCTCGAACGGGCAATTGCGCTCAAACCCCACTCTGCGCAGGCTCATTGCAGCAGGGGGCATGTATTGCAGGACCTGGCGCGTCCTCTGGAAGCCCTTCGAAGCTATGATCGTGCCATCGCAATCGATCCCTCGCTGATTGAGGCACACTTCAACAGGGGCCACCTGCTTCGGGCCCACGGCCGTCTGCACGATGCGTTGCAGGGCTATGATCGCGTGATCTCGGTCAAGCCGGATTGTGCAGAGGCGCACAGCGCCAAGGCCGCGGTCCTCCTGGAGCTGAAGCGTGCAGTCGAGGCCCTTGCGCGTTGCGATCAGGCCATCGCCTTCAACGCCGACCTGGCAGAAGCGTACTATGTCCGGGGCAACGCGCTGAACGAATTGAAGCGTCCGGAGGATGCGCTCGGCAGCTTTGACCGCGCCCTTGAGCTCAAGCCCAATTTCGCCGAGGCGCACAACAACAGGGGTACGGCGCTCCTGCTCCTGCAGCGCCCGCAAGAAGCTCTACACAGCTTCGAGCGCGCCATCGAGATCAAGCCCGACGTCGCGGAGGCACACAACAACCGTGGCGAGGCGCTGCGATGCCTCAAGCGTCCTGGCGAAGCCCTTCGGAGTTTCGACCGCGCTATCGAAATCAGGCCGGACTTCGCAGACGCGTTCCTGAACAAGGGATATTGTGCGTTGACGATGGGCAATTTCGAAGAGTGGTGGCAGCTTTACGAATGGCGAAAAAAGAAAGCGGAATTCCCGGTCTATTCGCAACCGGAGTGGCTCGGAAACGAGAGTCTGAAAGGGAAGACCCTGTTCATCCATGCCGAGCAGGGACTCGGCGACACCATACAGTTCTGCCGATATGCGATCCTTGCAAGGGAGAGGGGCGCAAGAGTGGTCCTCGCGGTTCAGGACTCCCTGGTTCGTCTTCTGAAGGACCTCGATCCGGCGGTCGCGATTGTTGGAAAGACAGCGGCTGTACCCGCGTTTGACTACCATGTGCCGCTTCTCAGCATGCCGTTGGCGTTTCAAACGAACCCGGGCAATTGCCCCAACTCCATTCCGTATCTGCGCGCCGAAGGCGATCGGGTCGACAAATGGCGGCGCCGATTGGGGAGCAAAGGATTCAGGATCGGAGTCTGCTGGCAAGGAAGCAAAGAAACAGACATCGATTTCGGCAGGTCGCCGCCGCTTCGTTGTTTTGCGGGCCTCGCGAAGCTCCCGAACCTGCGCCTGATCAGCCTTCAAAAGAATGGTGGCGTCGAGCAACTGCTGGATCTGCCTGTGGGCATGAACGTCGAGACGCTCGGAGATGATTTTGACACGGGGCCCGATGCATTCATTGACACGGCCGCGGTGATGGGAAGCCTTGCCCTTGTCATCGCCTCGGACACCGCCGTCGCGCATCTGTCCGGTGCGCTGGGCATACCGACCTGGGTCGTGCTGAAACATGCGCCCGATTGGCGTTGGCTTTTCGACGATTCCGATATCAGCCCCTGGTATCCGACGATGCGCCTGTTCAGACAGACAACCAGCGGCGATTGGTCGGAAGTGTTCGCTGCAGTCGAAGCCCGATTGGTCGAACGGATTGCCAAAGTGGAGCGGGCTCAATGACTCCGGCTGAACAGATTTCATGCCGGCAAACACGATCGAAAAACCGTACGTGTTTCAGCGCCCACTCGGCAGTCCGAGCCTCGCGCGCAGCCCACTTTCGATGGCGGCAAACACCTCCGACCAGTCGCCCGGCCTTTCCTGCCTGAACAGCTTCATTGTCGGATACCAGGGACTGTCGGACCGATCGAGAAACCATCGCCAGTCGGCCATGAATTTCAGGGCCACCCAGGTTGGCCGTGCGAGAGCGCCTGCCAGATGTGCCACCGCCGTGTCCGGAGCAATCACAAGATCGAGATTCTCCATCACCGCTGCCGTATCGAGAAAAGCGTCGTCTCCGTCGTCAAATCCGTCCTCCAGCGTCTCCACCCGCATGTCTGCCGGCAGATTCTGTAATTCCGCGAGTCCATCATGTTTTTGCAGGCTGATCAGCCTCACACCGGGAACTGCCGCGATGCGCGCGAAGGATCGAAGTGGAAGCGATTTGTCCGTGTCGGCATTTCGGGCCGGGCTCGCCCGCCAACAGATTCCCACCTTGAATCCGTCGTCTCCGAGGCGTGCGCGCCATAGCGCCACGCGCGCTCCTTCGGCTGCAAGGTATGGAACGCGCGCGGGAATATTGTGAAGGGTGGTTTGGAATGCGAGGGGCATGCTGAGAAGCGCAATCTGAAAATCGGCATCGCGAACGGCCGACGATATCTTCACCACCTCGATGTTTTCTCCGATACTGCACAGCAACGCGACGAGCCTGTCCTGAACGGCGAGGATAACGCGCTCGCAGCGTTGGCGCGCCAGTGCCGCGTACCTGCAGAATTGGATCGTGTCTCCAAGCCCCTGTTCGTCCGCCCAAATCAACAACGTCCTTTTGTCCAACGACTCGCGCCCCGACCAGACACATTGTATGCCGGGATGAATATTGGCGGCATCAAATGCTCTCTTGCGCCATTCGTAGAGCCGCCACCCTTCCGCGAGGTCGCCCGACAGCAGCACAGAAAGACTCTTGTTCCAGTGGGCGTCGACGGATTCGGGATCAATCTTGATCGCGCGATCGTAGCTTTCAATCGCTTCGGGAATGCGTTTCAGATCCTTCAGGGCATTGCCTCTGGTGGTGTGAACATTGGCGAGATCTGATCGGAGCGCCATCGCACGCTTGGAGCTTTCAAGCGCCTCTCCCGCCCGGCCGAGATTTCTGAGCGCGTTGCTTCTGTTGCTCCAGGCTTCGGCGAAATCGGCCCTGATCGCAACCGCCCGATCGTAACTGTGAACGGCTTCGTCCCAGCGCTTCAAATCCTGCAGCG
>DATGGN010000140.1:0-35331 GCA_035308485.1 Rhizomicrobium sp. | reverse complement strand
TGCACAACCGGGCCAGACCGGCTCATATGATGTCGGACTGTAACTCTCTGACTGGATGAGAAAAGGGGCTCACGTCAATGATTCGTTATGGTGTCGGCACGCACTCTCTTGCGCCAATCGCTGCTTGAACCGGCTCGCTTTCAGGTCACTTATGTAGCGCGGTGGGGCTTAAATGGTCGCGAACGTGCAGATCAGCAGCGCTTATGGCGACAACTTAGGACCACTAGCCAGTTGTTCCCACTTCCATCTTCTCCGGCGCGCCGGGTCGAGCAGGAGCCGCGCTTAGGGTCTTTTCACCCAAAATATCGTGCCGGCGCCTCCAGAAGCCGCCGTGCCGCCGAAAGCGGTCGTGCCGTACAACCGGCCTTTCCATTTGACCAGGCTGTTGAAGGGATACTTCCCGTCATGGCACGGTGCGCTGCGGCAGAAAGAGTAGAGAACTGTCTCCGTGCCGGTCCCGCGGATGGAGCGAGAACACCGTCCCGTAGCCGTAGCGGCCGCCATGGTCCGTCATGCCCGATCCACCCATGCTCCAACGCGCCCAAGGCAGGCCGCGCTTTCGTATGTTGGCTCAAGTTCTTATACGGTGCCATCGCGGCAGTAACCAAACGCCAGAAAGGCGGCAACGGGTTTTTCGCCAATTGGGGCGCACCAAAGCGATTCACGTTGCACGGAATTTGAAGCAGAATTGGCGATGGGGCTATTCTTGTCGGGAACTATTTCTGCGGCCGAGTCGACTGGAAACACCCCAAGAATCGGATGGCGCGGTGACGTACAAGGAAAGCTGGTGTAAAGGTCTGAATTTGCCGCCCGCGGCCGGGAGCTGGCTGGCCGGGGCGGAGCCGTTAATCCCGGGGCTTACGGATAGCGCGTACAGAGGTTGAAGCCGTCGACCGATCGGCAGTCACCTGCGAAGTTGGCATTGCTGCGCATTTGTGCTGTCAGTTCATCGCTTAAGACATAAACAGAATCGGTGTGGAACCCAACCCGGATCAAGTCAGATGGCGCCCGCACACAATCCTCCAATCGCATTTTTTCGGAAACTCGGGCGACGTACACACTGTTAAGCGTCATACCGTCTCGCGCCGCAATATGAGCAAATTCCGGCCACACGGCTAGAGGAGCGGGCGTACCGCCGCATTGAAGGGCCGGTAGAATAACCAGATGCTTGTAACCTGCCGGTAACGATCTCCAAACAGGTGAGACGAGTTGGATTGGATAAGTCTTTCTTGCTGTAGCGGCAACTCCTCCGCGGATTGACGACACGTCAAAGTACTGAAGCACAAGTGCGAAAGCGAGCAACGCTCGCTTCGACCACTGCCCTTTGATGGTTGCACAAATGCCTGCGATGGCGGCGACAAAAATGAGATAGTATGCTGGCCAGAACAACCGACCGCAACCGCGAAAAGCAGCTAACAAATGGAACAGCGGGCGGGGAACGGGAACCGTAAACAGAACCCGGTTACCGAAGCACACCTCGACGGATAACGCGAGGAATGTACAGATCGTAGAGATGATCAATAGCGGGCGAAGTAATGGAGACCACAGGGAGCGCAGCAAATCGAATCTTCGTATCAGTACGATGCAGAGAAGCAGAATGATGCCAACCCCCAGATAGCCGTACCCAGCAAGAGTCCAACCATGAACCACCGGGTAGGATGGCAGTAGGAGTGCGCCCGGTGATTGCGGATTTATCGGCGCAAGGAGATTCATCGAGTAGAGTGTATAGCCGCTTCCCTCGAACTGCGAATTTCCGGGCACAATGAAGCCGAACACCAAGAGGGAGGTGAAGTTGGCGACCGCAAGCAGAAGAGTCCAAGCAATGGTACTCTGCCAGGTTTGTTCATTGGAAACCGATCGCGTACGAGCGATAGCCGCAAGGGCCAAGACATCAACCATGAAAGCAATGTACGGTTGTACCGCGCAGGCGATGCTCGCGAGCACGATAAGTGGAACTATGTTTGCGCGTGTTGGCCGTCCCGGTACAACAGAAAAGTAGAAATCAATGGCAGCAAGCACCATCCACTGCGAAAGGAGCGCAAAGTGGCCGTAAAGCTCCTTTGTAAGCACTGGTGAAAGAAGAAAGAAGCTTCCGCCGATAAGGCCAATGACGACATCCCTTTGGGAGAATCGCCAAGCAAGCCTGAAACCAAAATACGCTTGCAGAATGAACGAGAGCAGGGCGTAGCAACCTAAATATTGAAAAGTGGTCGGCAGAACCGGCGACGCAAGTGCCAGCGGCACGCCCACAATCGGAATTATGTCGAGGTAAGACGCTGATACTCCCGTCGGATAACCGAGTTCAGATATCCACGTCGGGGGAAGGTGCCAAATGCCGGATCGTCGCAAGAACTCCCAACCTATCTGGTATTGCGCTGGGTCCCCGTGCATCCACGTAAGATTTTGCGGATTAATTTCCCGCCACCCGACGATCGTCCAGACATCAACAACTCCCGCAATAACGGCGATGATAAGGAAAAGAAAGTTGACTGATCGATTCGAAGACGTCGTCATCGTGGTGTCCATTGGCGGTTCGGAGACGGCAAGATGCACGCTAGTTGGGCGAGGGTGAAGACACGATCGGGATACGACCTCGCGACGATGGTGAATGGAGAGTGGGACTTTAGATTATCTGGCGCGCAACCCAGGAGTTTTGGCGATGTCAAGAAGCGTTGGGAGAGATAAAGTGTGCGTGCATGCCGTCAGCGAGTCTCCTGAATGTTCCAGCTTCCGACCCACGAACGGCCACTTCAGCGCGCCAACGGGCATTTTCTAGATCGTCCGGCGGGCAGTTCCGGAGGGCCAACGATGGTCAGCTAAACTCGGTCGAGTTTTACGCCGAGGGGCACGCGAAGGACTTGAGGGCTGTCAATGATGGGCAGCGGGGCCACCACACACACAGTCGGCAACACCGGCAACTCGATCTTGGGCACCACTTCAACGAGTTCCCGCACGGCGCGGCCTGTGGAGAAGATGCACAACGTCAACCAACTATCCGTTTGTGCGCATCACCAACGACGCCACGGCTAGGTTCGCTTCGGTCGCATTTACGACTTCTCGACCTTGGGCGTTTGGACCGTCGCACAAACGCACAAATGCTGGGTTCGATTTTTCGGAAGCTCGCAAGACAGGCGCTAACCTGCGCCGAAGGATCCCGACCAGACTAAGCGGGTGGGAAAGTCATAGGCATTACGATTGATGCCGGCTGCCTGCGGGATGACGAGATCGAGCTGTCGCGCCACCCGCGCGCCCGAAGCGATGCATCGGCAATAGGGCCGAAACTCCAACTCCAAAACTGGACCAGTTTCAGGATTGTCAGGCTATCCCCTACAATACCGTAGACCTGATGCTCACGTTTTACGGTCGTATCCTTCCGTGACAGCAGTCGGTGTCCGCATATGGTTGGTTGAACAGAGCACCAAAAGCGCGCCGCAACAGCGCACCGAGAGCCGCACTCGCCCGCAAAAAAGTGATCTCGGGTAAAGCACCGCCTATAAGCATCCATCGATGGATTTGGAAGACCATCGTCGAATATCTGGCCAATTTGTGACAATTGAACGAATAATCAGAATCATTGTTGCTGTTCCACTAAATCACGCCTAAAGTGGCGCCGCTCAAATTGGGGGATGCCAAATGGCAACTATCAGCACAATCCTGAACATCGCCGCTCTCGAAGCGTATAGCTCGCCTGCGATGACAGGGACGGTTTTGTTTGTTCAGGGCTATTCCAGTTATGCGGACGGAGGTGAGGGCAATTTTCACCTCACCGCGACCACGGGAGGTACAACCGACTACGGCACAATCATAATTGACGCCATGGGTCGCGAATGGGTCCGGGATACATCCGGCGCGCCGTACAATGCGAAGTGGTTTGGGGCCACGGGGGGCGGAACCTTAGACGATACCCTCGCCCTCCAGCACGCGATAAACGCTGCTCAATCGCCTGCTGGGTCTTCGACAGGCAAATTGTTGTTGATCCCGGCAGGGACCTACCTCATCTCCGCTTCCCTTGAAATTACGCAAACCATCAAGATTATAGGCGAAGGTCAGTTCAACACGTACATAACCACGTCCGCGCTTTCAGACGACAACATAACAATAACTTCCAACAACATCTTCCTTGACGGTGTTGAAATAAGCGATATTCAGTTAGACGCGACCGGTGCAAAGACCGCGGGCTATGGCATTAGCATCCTGTCGACGAATGGGGGACATTCGGCCAGATGCACGTTTCGCGACATTACAATGTCAGGGAACATGTTTGGCGGAATGAACGTTCAAGTAGGATTCGATCTCGTACTCCAAAACATAAGCATCTCCGGCGTCGGGACCGGTTCGTACGGCTTCCTATTTAAGGGCGTAGCATCGAATATAGCGCCAGTTGACGTCTGGGTCAGGGATTGCCGCGTGCAAGGCACGACGAACGCGAGTGCGATCGGGATGATGATTGATGCGTATTCGCAAGGGTTCTATGTATCGGGATGCGTAATGGAAACCGACTTGAACGTCGGTCTTCAAATCGACAATACGTCTTCGGACTCCACCGCCTCTCCGTTCAATCTCTTTTTCTCCCAATTCATTTGCGATACGAACCAAGGAAGTGCCTGTCTTATCAAGTGCGTGTTAAGGGCGTATTTCGAAAGCTGTTGGTTTTGTGGCGCGAAAACCGATTACGGTGTTTGGAACCTCGGCTCGGGTTATGGTGGGTCGCGCGACGTATCGCTGGTAAACTGCGTAATACTCGGTAACGCACAGTCCGGGATTCGAATCGACTCCACTGCGCAGTGGACGAGAATTGAGAATTGTACGCTTGAACGGAATTCGTTCATGAGTCCTGGGACGTATTCTGGCGTTGCGATTCAAGCCAATGCGACGGATGTAACAATCGTGGGCAACACGATTGGGTTTAACGACACGACGTACCAGAAGTACTCGGTTTGGATTGACAGCGGCAGCGGCGACCGCTTTATTGTAGCCAACAACAATCTTCGGGGCTACACGGCATTAGCCATCAGCGACAGCTCTACTGGGACCAATAAAATAATGAGCCCAAACATCACATAAGGAATTGGATGCGGGCTTGCTCCTCAATTACGCGGAAGCAAGTTCGACCTCCGCGGGCGCGCATAGCTCCGCTATTATGCACAGCCCTCGCGTTTGCATCATCGGTGACAACGAGGTGCAGTTAACTTTTTCCCAGGGTGCGGGTGAGAGAACAGGATGCCGGTTGCAGCGGAGGGAAAAATCCGAGTGGCGGAAGAGATGGATTTCCGTTCTATTCTTGAAATCCAACGTGGCGTTGAGGGCTACATGTTGGAAGCAAGCGCCGCAGTTTGGTGCGTGTTGTTGCAGGCACAGCATGAGACCTGGAATCGTTCGACGAGTGGGGACTACCTGGAAATTGGGGTGTGGAAGGGAAAGTCGGCCAGTGTGCTCGCCAGTTTCAGCCGCATCTACGGAAATATGCTGACGGTAGTCGATCGGAAGATTTTGCCAGAAACCAGGCAAACGCTTGATGCGATTTCGCCCCGCGTAAATTATGTTAATTCGCTCTCGGAGGAACTGTGCCAGACCGAGTTCTACGCAAAGAATAGACGGCGAATCGCGTTTGCTCATATTGATGGATCGCACAAGTTCTCGGCGGTTATCTCAGATTTGCAGATTTGTGAGCAGATGCTTGCAAATTTCGGCATTATTTCCGTCGATGACTTCCATACTGACCTATTCCCTCAGATACCGGCCGCTGTGTACAAATATGTGTTTTCTGGGGTGAGTGACCTCTGTATTTTTCTCGTGGGTCTGAACAAGGCTTATTTGTGCAGAAATCTCGCAAAGAAGCATTTTATGCAGTTTGCGCGCACTGATCTTCTGCCCGCACTCGAGAGAAATGGCCAGAAGCTCACGCTTGCGAAGACGGACAGAAACGACAGCTTTGATGCGTTTGGGATCGGAGGCTTCTTTGAAAGGAGACTATTCGGGGACGAGTTACCGTAGCGTCCCCTCGGGGGCGCCGGCCAGAGAAGAGGCCGCCAAGGATACTTTGCCTTCGGCTCTTAGCTGAATAGCCAGCGGAGCAAGAGAATTCGAACGCAGCCGCGCCGTGCCGAATTACCAACGGCCGTATTGTAGTATCGTGCGATCCGATTGTTTCCAGATATGTTCACCGATGGGCGGATTCTGACTCGGAAGGAATAGACGTCCTAATCTTGCCCGCGACCGAGGCTCTGGGCTGTTGGTACTCGCTCGTATAGAATCCATTTCGTACCTTTGCCATCGATGCTTTGCCAAGCCGTCGCGGCGGATTTCTTACGCAGTCGGGTCCACATTTTGGTGGTCCCTTTTTTGCGTCGGGGCTATTCTTGTCGGGAACTATTTCTGCGGCCGAGTCGACTGGAAACACCCCAAGAATCGGATGGCGCGGTGACGTACAAGGAAAGCTGGTGTAAAGGTCTGCATTTGCCGCCCGTCCTTCCCGAGAAAATCCGGCACAGCATTCATCCGCCACGTTGGCTATTCGTTGCCGTCCTGTGCTTGTGCCTCGGTGTTGGCGCCTCTGTCTCGTTGTTTCTCGGTCAGGACGACAATTGGGACTTGAGAAATTATCATCTCTATACCGGCTATTCGGGGCTGCACGACCGTCTCTCCATCGATCTTGCGGCGGCATGCTTGCAATCATGGATGAATCCGCTGCTCGATATTCCCTATGCGTGGCTCGCGCTCGGTCCTTTCGCCGAACGCCCTCGATTGCTCGCCGCCTTTATGGGGCTCTGGTACGGACTTCTCATTGCGGTCGCACTGGCCTTGGCGTGGACACTCTACGACCCATGGCCAACCGCGCGAAAATGGGCGGCTATCGCATTCGCCACAATCGTCGGAACCAGCGGCGCTGCGGTCATCTCGCAGGTTGGAACCACCTTCAACGAAATCCAAATAAGCACACTCGTTCTGACCGGCGTTCTCCTGTTGTTACGCTCACTGGACCAAAAAGAGGATCAGCGGAAATTTGGAGCAATAGTTTCGTTGCTGGCAGGTGTGTTGCTGGGCCTGGCGCCGGGGTTGAAGCTTACCGCGGGAATATATTTTCCGGCTGTTTGTCTTGCACTGATCGTGGTCCTTCCGCCGCGGGAAGCGTTCGTCCGGTGTGCCCTCGTCGTTACGGGATGGACGTTGGGGTTCCTCACTGCCGGCGGCTATTGGTCGTATCGATTGCTCACACAATTCGGCAGCCCTACATTTCCATTCTTCAATGGCGTGTTTCGCTCCCAGTGGTACCCTCCGGTCAATTTCTTTGATCGAACACCGCTCCCCCGCGGCGTCTGGCAAACTCTGTTTTATCCCCTGTATTGGCTGGGCGACACGTTCACGACCGTCACCGGTCCCCCGTTCCGTGACGGGCGAATGGGAATCACGCTTCTTCTCGGCCTGCTCGCCATATGCCTTTGCGCCTTGGGTTTTGTGGCCAGACGCGTGGGGTTCGCCGGCAGACTTGCGGTCAAGCCATTCGCGCTGTCGGGCGCGCAGACGTTTCTGGTTGCTTTCACGGCAATTGCGTACGCGATATGGCTCTGTACCACTTCCCTTCTCCGCTACGCAATTCCGATTGAAGTAGGATGCGCTCTGCTTCTTCCCCTGCTTTTGGCACTTGTGCTGCGGTCCAGAATCTACACGACACATTCGCCGATTTGGGCTTCAGTCCTGGCAGGCATTGCCGCTGCACTGCTTTTGACGACGTCCTATCCGCAATTCGGGCGAACGCGGTATGCCGAGCGGGTCGTTTCCGCGGACATGAGCTGGGTGCGTCCGCAGTCCCTGGTTGTCCTTGTAGGGGCGACAATGTCATATATTGTACCGTTCGCGCCGCGAGACGAAGGCATCTCCTTCGTCGGCCTGACGGATGTTACGTTTGAAGCGCGCGGTTTCAGATTGGCCGACGAAGTTCTCCGGCGGATTCGCGAACATCGCGGACCGATTACGGTGATCTGGGATCCAGACGACACTTGGCGTTTGCCTACCTTGCAGGATATGGGACTTTACGTGGTGCAGAGCTCCTGCCGCACCTTCAATGCGAGTTACGAAACGTCCAAAGCAAGATGGTTTCATGCTTGCGACGCAAGGATCGAACCCCCCCGACAACTTCCCAGCCCCTTCTGGTTGCAGGCCGCACATCACTACAAAGAAATAGACGTCCCCCAACCGACGCCCGGCTGGTCTTACGTTGCGTTCGTCAAATCGGTAGGCGAAGCCGCCCGCGGAAAGGCTTTTGCCGACGACTTCGAATATCTGTGGTCGAGGGCTCCCGGTCGTCCGAAGCAGTTCGACGAGAAACTCTTTCCCGATACGCTCTACATTCTCGATCCGTCGCTCAAGGGCCGCGCCCTGCGGGCGATGGACAAGTCGTCCGACATGCTGGTTGAAGTCGACGGCATTCTCGCACTGGCCCCGGGGTGGAAAAACTGCCGCGCCTGTACCGCCCGTCCGCGTGAAGTTGTTTCGATGGCGCCGGCAAACAAGCCGGCGAGCTGACGATTCATGAGTGTCCCTTCTCGCGCGAACGGATTTCGACCGCGCGAATGTCCTGGTCGGAACCGAGCGGCAGCAGGATGTCGGCCCGTCCCGGCATTTCCTTGAGCATCCAGCGCGTCAGCCGCTCGTAATGCATGATGAAAGTTTCGAGCTCTTTCCTGTTCATCGCCGCATCGCCGTGGCTGGAGCGGCGGAGCTTCTTCTCCTGCAGGCCGCGCCATTTGTACACGCAATCGAACGACGGCGCCTGCATGAAAAGCAGAACGTCGATGGACGCGAACAGGTCCCGGTACGGACCGGCAAGCCGGCCATTGACGTAAGCGCGCCAGGTTCCGTCCGGATCGCATTCGCGTTCCAGCCGGTTGACGGGTTTGCGCAGGGCTGCCGGGGCCTGGGGCCGTGCGTCCACGCACCAGCCTTCGAACAGGATGAAGGCCGGCCGTCCCTTGTACACCTGCCAGTCCTTGCGGGGTTTGCGGTCATCGCGCGCCTTTTCAAAGGCAGGCAACGGCGTGCGCGAACGCGCACCCGCGTTCTGTAACCTTTGGAGCGTCTCCAGCCCGAGAGCGACATCGTGCGTGCCGGGAACGCCGCGTGTCGCGAGCAGCGGATGAACCTCGCGCGCCAGCCTTTCGCGCTGGTGCCGCGTCAGATAGAGGTCGTCGAGCGAAAGGATGGCCGTCGGCTGCGCGTCCCCATCGAGCAGCAGCTTCAGGAAGGCGGTAAGGGTCGATTTCCCGCTGCCCTGGCAGCCGCACACGCCGACGACACGCGGTCCCCCGGCCGCGGCGTTTCGCGCGGGCAGCGCGCCGGCAATTTCCCGGAAGGTTGTGCGGACGACGTCTGCATAACCTCTGGGCAGCTGAAGCGTGCTGATCTTCTCCTGCATCGCCCGCTCGAAAGCGCTCGCGACGCGGTCCTTCGTTGCGGCGGATCGGGCCGGGGACGGGCGGGCGACAGCACGGGTCATGGCGTCAGACCTGAACCCCTGAGTCCGCTTTGCGCAAGCCCGTCGCCACCCTGAAGAACGTCGCTCTTTGCGAGTCCAGACACACCGGCCGTTCTCGGAGCGATCGACGCAGACGGACACCAAGTTCAAATGGCCGCGTCACGTCTTTTTGCGGGTGCGCGTTTGCGCACGCCGTTTGGAGGCTGGTCGCACTGTTCTCGTCGCGCGACGCGCGCTCTCTTTCTGTGCTTCCGCTTGGATGATCACCGCGCCGCTTTCCAGGGATTACGATTGCGACCCGGGACTTGCGATGCCTGCCTGATGGCGGGATGATCGGGAATATCCCCTGACCCAAGTGGATGGAGCAGCGAGCATGAAGATCCGCGCGATGCTGTTTGGTGCGGCACTCGCCGCGTCTGGCGCGTTTGCCGGTTCCGGCGGTGTTTCGGCAAACGTGATGCTGGGCGCGCATATCGGCCCCGAAGACAATCCGTACAGGCAGGCCGATTTTCTGGCGCTCGAGCATGCGATCGGCCGCAAGCTCGCCATCGACAACGATCACGAAGACTGGGCGGCGATGCCCGACACGGCGCGAATTCGCTGGGATATCGCCCAACACCGTCTTCCCATGATTTCATGGCGCGTCATTTTCGAGCGCCGCGCTCCCGAGAGGGGCTGCGCCACCGCCGACGACATCGTCGCCGGAAAGTACGACGCGCAGCTCGACCGGCAGGCGCGCGCGGTGAAGGCGCTGGGTATGCCGATCCTCATCCGCTTCAATTACGAGATGACGAACAACGAAGAGAACACATGCTTCACCGGTTTTCGCGTGAAGCGCGATCCTGTTCCGGCCGGCGCGAAATATATCGCTGCGTGGAAGCACGTGGTGGACAGGTTTCGTGCCGCGGGCGCCACGAACGCAAAGTGGGTGTGGGCGCCCGGTCACAAGGCGTACCTGAAGGGCCTCTGGCAGATGTTCTATCCCGGCAGCGCGTATGTGGATTGGATCGGAGTGGATGATTACAACAAATCGGACACGCCCCAGTCATTCGCGGCCGAACCGGGAATGAACGCCTTCTACAGTGCGACTTCGGGAATGGGTAAGCCGCTGATGATCTCGGAAACCGGCGCCAATGCCGATCCCGCGCAGCATCCCGATCCGCAAACCGTCTGGCTGACGACCGCGCGTACGTTCCTGAAGGACCATCCGGCCATCAAGGCTTTCGTCTGGTGGGACCAGAAGGGCCGGCCGCGGCGGCTGGGACCGGATTACACGGGCGACGGCTACACGCTCGAGGGGCCTGGCCTTGCGGCCTTCAAGGCGATGGCCTCCGATCCGTATTTCCAATAGCCCACGATACGGGCCGTGTAGCGCCGCGATTGCTTCACGCCAGCCCCTGGTGCGTTTCGTTACGTGCTCGCGACGTCACGTCGAACGGATTGAATCGCGTTCTCCAGGGCGTTCAGGAATCGCGAGCGATCCTGTTTTGCGAATCCGGCATTGTAGGTCTGTCCACCGCTCAGCTCGCGCAGGTGACGCTGCAAATCCCGCAGGCCGAGAGCCATGCCGATGCTCTGCTCGGTAAAGGGCCTGCCCGTCGGACCGAGCACGCGGGCGCCCTTCGCGAGGCACCGCGACGCGAGGGGGATGTCTGCCGTGATGACGATGTCGCCTTTGCCGGCGCGTTCCGTGATCCAGTCATCCGCCGCATCCGCTGACCGCGCTACGGCGACATGATGGAACAGCGGATTGGCGCTCGGCCGCAATCCGCCGTTGCTGACGAGGTACACCGGCAGACGGTGACGCGCAGCGACGCGCCCGACTTCCTCCTTCACCGGGCAGGCGTCGCCGTCGACGAATATCTCGAGCACGGACTCCTATGCCGCCCGACGGGGTTTGCCGCGATGCCATCGTCGCTTGCGTTTGTAGACGGACGGATCCGGCCGTCGCGCCTGCCGCTTTGCCTCGGGGGTCTCCGGAGCCGCCGGATGTACACCGACAACCCTGAGCGGCCGTTTCGTCAACCGTTCGATGTCGTGCAGGAGCTTGCGCTCGGAGGCATCGCAGAATGCGACCGCGATTCCGCTATTGCCCGCGCGTGCCGTGCGTCCGATGCGGTGGACATAACTTTCCGGTTCGTGCGGCAATTCGAAGTTGATTACGTGGCTGACATTGTCGACATCGATGCCGCGCGCCGCGATATCGGTTGCCACCAGCACGCGCGCATGGCCGGAGCGGAATCGTTCCAGCGCGCGCTGGCGTGCGTTCTGCGACTTGTTGCCGTGGAGGGCGTCGTTGGAAATCCCGCTGCGCACCAGATGCTGGCTGACGCGGTTCGCATGGTGCTTTGTACGGGTGAAGACGATCACCCGGGACAGTGCCGGGTCCTTGAGCAGATCCGTGAGCAGGGCGCGCTTGTGCGCCGTGTCCACGAAATGCACTCGCTGTTCGACCCGCTCGACCGTCACCGCCTCGGGCGTGACTTCCACGCGGACGGGACGGTACAGCATTTCGCCGGCGAGCGCGGCCACGTCATCCGGCATCGTGGCGGAGAAGAGCAGGGACTGCCGCTTTTTGGGCAGCATCGCCACGATTTTCCGTACGTCGCGAATGAATCCCATGTCGAGCATGCGATCGGCTTCGTCGAGCACGAAATGCTTGACCGCGTCGAGCCGGACGTGTCCCTGCTGCGCGAGGTCGAGCAGGCGCCCGGGCGTCGCGATGAGAATATCCACGCCGCGCGACATGGCTTTGATTTGTTGAGACTGGCCGACGCCGCCAAGGATGACGGTGTGACGAAGCCCGGTATGGCGTCCGTAGGCGGCAAAGCTTTCGCCGATCTGCAGCGCGAGTTCGCGGGTCGGGGCGAGTACAAGCGCATGGGCCGAGCATGCCGCGACGGGATGCTGCGGTTTCGCGAGCATCTGAAGGATCGGCAGGGCGAATGCCGCGGTCTTGCCGGTGCCGGTCTGGGCGATGCCGAGCAGGTCACAGCCTTCGAGCAGCCGCGGGATGGACCGCGTCTGTATGGGCGTCGGGTCGAGATAGTTTTCTGCCGCAAGCGCGCGACAGAGCGGCCCGGAAATACCGAGCGCTGCGAAATTGTCTGACATGATACGTGTTGTTCTCGTTCCTTTGCGCTGGAGCGCATGCGGGCCTGTGCCACGCGAAGCGCTGTCGAGCGGGTTACCGCCTTCCACGCGCACCTGGAGCCAACGGAGATTATTGATAAACGTCCCGGATGACGGCCCATCTGGGCCTCGTGCGAGGCCGGGAACGGGCCGCATATAGGGCTCGCTGTCCTCACAGTCAACCTGTCCCAGGGGAAGCGCTTGAGCGGGTGACGGCGGCGGCGTTACCCGACCGTACGCTGCGATACCGAAAAAAGGGCGCCGTCGGGGCGCCCTTTCCACGGCGGTTTTGCGGCCGGGCTTTCTACAGATGCGCGCCGAAGGCGATGCCGTAGGTCCGCGGGTCCTCCTGGAAGGCATTGGTGTAGAGGCCCGAGGACGAGCTGGTGAGATAGAGGCCGGTGATGTTCGAATTGTCGAAGATGTTCTTGACGAACCCCTGTACGTACCACTTCCCGTCGGGGGAATTGAGCGTGAGAAGCGCGTTCATCGTGTTCCACGAACCGATGCGGTCGGCGGGATCCTGCCATACGCGGCCCCACATATGGGACTGCCAGTAGAAATCGACGCGTCCGACGAGGGTAAAGCCGTTGTCCAGCGGCTGGGTGTATTGCCCGCTGATATTGACCTGGAAGTCCGGCGTGTTCTCGAGCTCGTTGCCGCCGATATTGACGGGCGAACCATTCGCGTCGCCGATGCCCTTCGGATCGGTGAACGACCAGCCGTAAGCCGCGAGCGCCGGCAGCTCCGACGCGGGTACGTCAACCGGACAGAAGCCGAAGTTCGCATTCGCGATTCCCGAGGCTGCGAGCGCATGCGCACCGCCCGGCGGCACCAGGAATCCCGGAAGGCCGAGCTGGCCCGGAGTCAGCTCGTTGGGGTTGAGGGACGTGGGCGTGAAGTACAACACGCAGTTCTGGCCGGCCGCCGCCGAGATGTTGCTGTCCTTGATCAGGACGACGTCGCTTCGTCCGCCGGTCGGATTGCGGGTGTCGAGAAGCATCTGGTTTCCGATGCTGCTGTTCTCGTGCGAGAGGTTCAGGCCGAATTGCCACTGGTCGGTCGGCGCCCAGATGAATTCGCCCTCGAGGCCCCACAGATGCGCATCGTTGATGTTTTCGTTGACCGAGGTGTTGCCGAGAATCGAAGAGACCTGGTAGTCCTTGTAGTCGTAGTACCAGACGTCGCCGTTCGCCTGCAGCGTGTTGTTCAGCACCATGTTCTTGCTGCCGAGTTCGAACGCATCCACCTGTTCCGGCCCGTAGGCGACCGGTACATTCAACCCGAACTGAATGCCGGGATTGAAGCCGCCGGCCTTGTAGCCGCGGGCATACGAAGCGTAGACAAGCGTCGAATCCGTGAAGTCGAGTTTCGGGGTCCAGTCGGCGACAAACCGGCCCGTCACCTTCCGCCATGTGGCGTCGGAATACTGAATGTTCTGGCACCCGGCTTTTGTCGGATCGGCGTCGTAGATGCAACCGTTCCCGAGCGCCTCGGACACCGTGTTGGCCGCGTCGATGGAGCCGTCGATATTGGTCGAACCGATCGGCGCCGGGACGGATTCGAAGGTGATGCGGTTTGCTTCGGACTTGGTGTCCTCCGTGTAGCGCAGGCCGGCGGTGAATCGCAGCGTGTCGGGAATCGCGTCGTAATAGGCTTCGCCGAAGATGGCGTTCGACTGCAGCGATTCCTCGCCGTAATTGTGATAGAAGGGCGGCGCGTCGACGCAGGCCGCGCCGGCCGCTGCGCCACATTGCAGCGGGTTGAAGAACGGGCCAAGGAAGGCGCCGAGCAGGATCGAAGGATAATCCAGCATCGGCGACGCGACGTAATAATCGGTGATGCTGTGGGCGTGCAGGCTGTACCCGGCCAGCATGAAGTTCAGGGGTCCGCTGAACTTGGTGTTGAAACGCAGTTCGCCCGACCATTGCGATTCACCGAAGTCCGACTGATCGTACGCCGTCAGATCCTTGGTGAAATTGTAATTGCCGCTGACGAGGCCGAGCTGTTTGATCTGCGAGAGGGGCAATTCGCCGTTCGCGATGTTGGCGAAATACTGCTCGTAGGGCGCGAAGGACTCGCCGAAAGCCGGCAACAGCGCCGCGAACGTGCCGACCGCCGTTTCAAGCGTCTGAATTCCCTTGGGCGTGTCGAGGGTGAGCCCGGGAACGTTGTTGTAGCTCTCCTGCGAAAAGTTGGAGGGATGGTCGTAGCCGACCACCAGTGTCGCATCGAGCCAGTTCACGACATTCTGCTTCACGGTGAGATTCATGAAGCTGTCTTGCGCGCGGTAGATCGGATTGAAGTCCGAATAGACGGAGAACGGATTGCTTGGTTCGTTGAACCCCGGGGGCAGGCCGGGCGGGTGTTCAAGATCAAACAACCCCATTTGCGCAAAGACCGGAATCAGCGCCGGATTTCCGGTCAGCGCGTAGCCCAGATTTCCCAGCGCCTGCCTTGTACCTTCGATGAAGGCGGCCGTGGACAGTGCGTTGACGGGCTCGTTGGCGAGCCCGTTCGGCAGACAGCCGAGGATCGCAGTCGGATCGGTCATGCACAATTGCCTGGTGCTGCGCATGTGGCTGTCATCTTCGCGCGTGAACTGCGCGACGAAATCGACCGTCGTGCGGTTGCTCGGTTCCCAGCGCAGGCTCGGGCGTACCGAATAGGTATCCTGCGAGTCGATATGCGAATTGTTGAAGGTGTTGTCGATGAAGCCGTCGTGCTTTTGCCAGTCGCCGGCAAGCCGGAAGGCCAGTTGGTCGTCGATAATGGGGGCATTCACATCGCCGCGGACCTCGATGGCGTTGTAGTTGCCGTAGCTCGCGTAGATGTCGCCATAGCCGCTCGACAGATCGGGGGGCTGGGTAATGAGGTTGACCACGCCGCCGGTAGCGCCACGTCCGTACAATGTGCTCTGCGGGCCGCGCAGGACTTCCACGCGCTGCAGGTCGTAGAATGTGGATTCTGACAGCAGGGGCGAAAGCAGGTACACATCGTTGACGTCGGTGGCGACGCCGGATTCCTCGTCGCCGCTGACCACCGACTGCCCGATGCCGCGGATGGAGAAATCGGAGCTGGTGAAATTGCCCTTGCTGTACGTCACGCTCGGCGTGCTGAACTGGAGGTCCTTGAACTGGTAGATCTGGCGCGCGGCCAGGTCCTGCGCCGAAAAGGCGGTAATCGCTATGGGGACGGTCTGGATGTCCTCCGAGCGTTTCTGCGCGGTGACGACGACCGTTTCGATCTGTGCGAAAGCGGGCGCGGCAATCGCGCTTGCAAGCAGTGCTGCATTCAGGAAAAGCAGGGACCGTCCGGCCCCGAAACCGCGCTTCGACATCTCTGGCTCCCCGTCCTTGCGTCTTGGATTCGCGCAAACCGCACGGCCATCCGCACCCCGAACAGCCCCACGGGTGATTCATTATTGTTGCAAAGGATAAGAACAGCTTCCGCGGGCGAGCAACAATTAAGGCCCGGAGGGGCGGCGCTGCGGTCGATTCGTGCCGGTTGTACCCCGAATGCCACACAAAGCTACGGACCTGCCTCCCGCAAGGGGAGGCGAGCTAGGCCAGCATTTCGCGGCACACCTGCGCGAGGCGGCGGTAATCGTCCGGCGAATTGTAAATCTGCGCCGAAATCCTGAGCCATAGCGCGCCAGCGAACACATAGACCGGGACCATGATCCGATGTTCGTGGGCAAGCGTACGGCGGTACGCGGCTGCTCCCTCCGCGTCGTGATAGCCGGGTTTGAGGAGAAGCGCCGCCATGCTGCCCCGCATGGAGGCCGGCCCGGCGATCGCCGCGCCCAGGATCGATGCGACTTCCTCCGCGGCTTCGGCCGCCAGGATGCGATTCTCGGCCATGAGTCCCGCGCCGCCGAAGCCGTCATGGGCAAGCGTCGCGGCCTCGAAACAGAACCATGGGCTCGGATCGCGCGTGCCGATCCAGTCAAACGCGGCCGTATAGGTTTGATCCGTCCCGTGGGACAGAACCGCCGGACGGGTGATCCTTTGGCGTTTCGGATCGGTCCACAGGACGCCGCAGCCCCGGGGCGCAAAGAGCCATTTATGGGCATTCCCGGTGTACCAGTCGACGCCGAGAGACGGTACGTCGAGAGCAATCTGTCCGGGCACATGTGCACCGTCGACGAGCACCGGTACGCCGGCGGCGCGCGCGCGTTCGGCAATCTGCCGGACGGGAAAAATCAGCGCCGTCGCCGAGGTGATGTGGTCAATGACGAGAAGGCGCGTGCGCGGTCCGAGATGGGCAGCGACCGCGTCCGCCACTTCCGCATCGTCCGCCGGCAGGGGCGCGACATCGGCAACGGACAGTTTTGCGCCGCGCCGGTCTGCGACAAGCTCCATCGTCTTCGCGACCGCGCCATAGGCATGCGAAGTGGTCAGGATCTCATCGCCGGGTCCAAGATCGAGCGACTGAAGAATGCCGTTCACGGCCGAGGTCGCGTTTTCGCATAGAACCCAATCCGCGGCCTTGCCGCCCAGCCGGCGCGCAACCTGTTCGGCGGTCGCGCGCATCAGCGGCGGATATTCGTCCTGGAAGAAGCCGGTGGGATTCTTCTCGATCCTTGCGCGCCAGCGGTCCTGCTCGAGGCGTACATCGCGCGGCACGGCCCCATAGGAGCCGTGGTTCAGGTGCAGGAAGTCCGGATCGAGGTCGAAAGCGCGAAGCGCGCTCTCAGGCTCCATGCGATTTCGGGAATGGTCCAAGGGGGAAGGGCTGCTCATCGCGAACGAAGATTATGAAGGCGCACACTTCCCAAAGATGCTGCAGGAGGTTGAGGTTGAACGTTTTCAATTCCTCGTTCACGCGGCCGGTAACCAGCAGCACGACGAACTGTATCGTGGCGAGCACGAGCAGGAGCCAGAACGCGAGCCATCCGAGCACGGCAAATGCCAGCGAGTAGAGCAGCCTGACAAAGGGAAAGGGTGCCTTTACGGGCTTGGGAAGAGAGCCGTTTGCGGCATGGACGTCGGTCATGGTCGAAATCCCTCTCTCGGTGGTCTGACGCGAAAAAGCGTATCCCACACTCACCTATGTGCTGGCACGCGGCATTCAAGTTGGCAGCCCCGCCGTTGCTCTCCGTCGGCCCATAAAATCGAAGGGGCCCGCCAGCAGCAAACCGGCCAGATACCCTCCCAGATGGACATCCCAGGCGACGAGCTGCACCTCACCGCCGGTGCCGAACCCGGTGAGAGCCGCGACCGCGTTCAGACCGATCCAGAGACCGCTCCACAGCAATATTCTGGGGGAGAGAATCGGCGCCAATCGCTGATCTGCCGAGGGCAGCAGCATCCGGAAGGCGGCCGCCATCAGTCCGGCAATCGCTCCGGACGCACCGATCACCGGCACATCGTTCCCCCAATACAGAATCAGATGGGCGATCCCGCCTGCCACGCCGCAAATCAGAAAGAACGCCAAAAACAGCAGCGGCCCGAAGCGGCGCGCCACCACCGGACCGAATGCCAGCAGCCAGACGCTGTTTATGAGCACATGGCTCCAGTTTGCGTGCAGAAACTGGTAGCTGACGAAGGGTACGGCCCGGTCGAAAATATTGCCGGGGTCGGCCGGCGGAAAATGTCCTTCCAGAAAGGTGCGCGAATAGCGGGAGGGAAAGAGCGCGTAGAGCCTGATCAAAACGGCGCTTGAATCGGGCCAGACAAGCACACGGGCGGCGTGCGCGCCCAGGAGCACGACGATCAGTCCGATGACCACCCCCGGTGCCCGAAGAAAAGGCTGCCTGGGTCCTGATTGGCCGGACAACGCCATTGCTCTAACCCGACACCGGCATGTGCAACGCCTTCCACCCCCCGAATCGGGCGGACGTTAGCGGCCAACGTTCTTTATTGGAACAATGCGGTCCCTGCCGGCCGCTCGGCCACCTGGCACGACCGTTGCTCCATCGCCTGTCGCGTTCACGACCGGCGGCGCCGCGACTCGGACATATCCTGTCCCGACGAACCACACTCCGTTCGACACCCGGGGGCACGCGAAAAAGGAGGGCACGCAGGCCCTCCTTTTTCGTTTGTACGGAAAGCCGCGCGCGAGGCCGCGGAGGCGCCCCTCACCCGAAATTTGCGTCCCCGCATCAAGTGCGGGGTCCACAAATTTCGACCTCTCTCAGGGGAGAGGTCATTTCACGTCTTGCCATCGCCCTCTCCCTCGCCCGCCGCCTTGCGCCTGCCATTTCGCCGAAGCGTGCTAAGGAGTGGCCCGCACTCCCCCCGGATCGGATTTCATGGCCACCACTGCTGCAACTGCCGCCGCTCCCACGAGCTCAGTCCGTGAACTGACGATCCGCGGGCTCATTCTGGGTGTGCTCATCACGACGGTCTTCACCGCGGCGAACGTCTATCTGGGCCTGAAGGTGGGCTTGACCTTTGCCACCTCGATTCCGGCGGCGGTGATCTCCATGGCGGTGCTGTCGGCGTTTCGCGATTCGAGCATTCTCGAAAACAACATCGTGCAGACTGTCGCTTCGGCGGCGGGCACGCTGTCCGCCATCATTTTCGTGCTGCCGGGCCTTGTCATCGTCGGCTGGTGGACGGGATTTCCGTTCTGGACGTCGTTCCTCGTCTGCGCCTCCGGCGGCATCCTTGGTGTCCTGTTCACGATACCGCTTCGCCGCGCGATGGTGACGACGTCGAACCTTCCCTATCCGGAAGGCGTCGCGGCGGCAGAAGTGCTCGAAGTGGGTTCGCGCGCCCGCGAGGCGATCGGCCACAGCGCGTCGGGCGAAGCGCGGGAGGGTCTCCTCGCCGTGGTCTGGGGCACGCTCGCGTCGGCCGGGCTCGCCGCGTTCACCGCAACGCGCATCGCTGCCGGTGAAGTCACGCAATTCTTCCGAGTGGGCACGAATGCGGTCAGCGGCTACGACATGGCATTCTCGCTGGCACTGCTCGGCGCGGGTTATCTCGTCGGCCTGTCGGTCGGCATGGCGATGCTACTCGGGCTTTTGATCGCCTGGGCGGCCGCGGTTCCTCTTCTCACTTCGCTTGCACCCTCTGCGGCTGCCGTTGCCGATCGTGCAACGCATGTCTGGACGCACGACGTGCGCTTCATCGGCGCGGGGACTATCGGCGTCGCCGCGATCTGGACTTTGCTGAAGCTCGCAGGTCCGGTCGCACGCGGACTGACCGAAACCATCACCGCCTCGCGCGCGGCCAGGACTGCGAGCTTCGATCGCCGTGACACCGACATGTCACCAGTCTGGATCGGCGCGCTTGCGCTCGCTTGCCTTGTCGTGATCGCGCTCGTTCTCGCGCGCTTTCTTGCGCCCACGCCGCTCGCGAACCACACGACCGCGCTGGTCGCGACCGCCGTGCCCTTCGTGTTCTTCGGCGGGTTCATCGTGGCGGCGATCTGCGGCTATATGGCGGGATTGATCGGCGCGTCGAACAGCCCGATCTCCGGCGTCGGCATCCTTGCCATCGTCACGTGCGCAGCCCTGCTTCTGGTCGTGGTGGCGCCCGACGCATCGTCGCGCAACGCGCTTGTCGCCTATGCCCTTTTTGCGACCGCAATCGTCTTCGGTGTCGCAACGATTTCGAACAACAATCTGCAGGATCTGAAGACCGGTCAGCTCGTGGGTGCAACGCCAAGCGCGCAGCAATGGGCGCTGGTGGTTGGCGTGATCGCCGGCGCTGCGGTGATCCCGCCCGTCCTCAACCTGCTCGCGCATGCGTACGGATTTGTCGGAGCGCCCCATGTCGCGACCGCGGTGGCCAGGCCGCTCGCAGCCCCGCAGGCAGGACTGATTTCCGCGCTGGCGCAGGGCGTCATTCAACAGAAGCTGAACTGGCTGATGCTCGGCATCGGCGCGGCGCTGGGGGGCGTCATCGTCATCATCGACGAATTGCTCGGAGCCGCCGGGAAACTGCGCTTGCCGCCGCTGGCCGTCGGAATCGGAATCTATCTGCCGATGTCGGCGACGCTTCCCGTCGTCATCGGGGCGGTGATCGGCCATTGGTACGACCGGCGCGCGATTGGCCACCCCAACCCCGAACATGCCAAGCGCCTTGGCGTACTGGTGGCGTCGGGCATGATCGTCGGCGAGAGTCTGTTCGGCGTGCTGCTCGCGGGGCTCATCGTTGCGTTCTCGACCGATGCGCCGCTCGCACTTGCGCCTGCCGATTTCGCGCCCGCGAACTGGATCGGGCTTGTCGCCTTCGCCGCCCTGATCATCGTGCTTTACGGCTGGATGATCCGCCGGTCGTCACGGCCCGGCTCCCAAACAATTTAGGAAGAGCGCCCCCTCAGCGATTCATGTACGTGCAGTATGTGCCGGGCCTGTTTGAGGTGGGGCTGGTCGAGCATCTTGCCGTCGAGCGAAGCGACGCCGACGCCGCCCGCGAACGCCGCAACAACGCGATGCGCATGCGCCACGTCTTCCGCGGACGGCGTGAACGCCGCGTTGATGATGTCCACCTGATCGGGATGGATCGCGAGCATGCCCGAAAAGCCGTCGCGTTGCGCCGCGCGCGCAACGCGTTCGAGTCCAGCATGATCGCGAAAATCGGCGTGAAGGGTCTCGATCGCTTCGACGCCCGCGGCCTTCGCCGCAATCAGGCAGAAGGAACGTACAACTTTGTACGTGAAACCAAACTCGCCGCTCTCGTCGCGATTGGTCGCGGCGCCGAGGGCCGCGGAAAGATCTTCCGCGCCCCAGGTCAGCGCCTGAAGTCTGGCCGGCGGATTGCGATATTCGAAGAGTGACAGCACCGCGGCGGGCGTTTCCGTTGCGACCGGAAGAATGCGGATCGCTCCTTCGGTCATTCCGTGAGCGCGTTCGCGTTCGGAAAGCATGCCGTCGAGCGCGCGCAACGTCCCAGGCGAATCCGGTTTCGGAACGACGATGCCAACCGGTTTTACGGCAACGACCGCGTCCAGATCCGTGCCACAATCGGCGCTGCCGACCGGATTGATCCGCACCCACAGTGCCGGGCCGGTTCCCTTTGTTCCCGCGAACTCACGAACGAGATCACGGGCGCGCGGCCTGTTCTGCGGTGCAACCGAATCCTCGAGATCAAGAATGAGCGCGTCTGCTCTGGAACCGCGTCCCTTCTCGAGCTTCCGCTCGCTGTCGGAGGGGACAAACAACATCGAACGCAGGATCATGATGGCCCGCCTGCGGCTTGCCTCCCCCGCGCAGCAATAGCGGAGCGGGGGAGGTCCTGCGAAGCAGGGGAGGGGGCGGTTAGTGGCGACACCAATTGCCCCCTCCGGTGCTGCGCACCACCTTCCCCGCGCAATGCACGCGCCGGGAAGGCAAGGTCCTGAGCGCTCATTCCGGCTTTCGCAGCATCAAGGCGCTGCGCTTGCATGACGCGACGACTTCGTTGCGCTGGTTGTACGCGCGGTGGGCGAAGAGAACGATGCCGTTCCGCGGACGCGATTTCGATTCGCGCAGTTCCAGCACCTCGCTTTCGATTCTGAGCGTGTCCCCGTGAAAGACCGGTTTCGGGAAGCGAACCTCGTCCATGCCGAGATTGGCGACCGTGGTGCCGAGCGTTGTCTCGCCGACCGAGATTCCGATCATCAGTCCGAGGGTGAGCAGCGAATTGACAATCCGTGTCCCGAATTCGGTCGTCTTGCCGTATTCCTCGTCGAGGTGGAGCTGTGCCGGATTGTGGGTAAGGGCCGTGAAGAAGACGTTGTCAGCCTCGGTCACCGTGCGTCGGATCGCATGCTGGAATTTCTGTCCGACCGAAAATTCCTCGAAGTAAAGTCCTGCCATATGGGGGTCCTCAGTATGATTTCGGCTGGTCGAGGACATTTTCGGCGATGAAGGAGAGGATGAGCTGCTCGGTCACCGGCACGATGCGCGTCAGGATGCTTTCGCGGAAGAGCCGCTCGACCTGGTATTCGCGCGCATAACCCATGCCGCCATGTGTGAGCACGGCGCGCGTTGCCGCATCGAAGGCGGCACGCGCCCCAAGGAACTTCGCCGCGTTCGCCTCTGCGCCGCAGGGCTGTTTTGAGTCGTACAACTGTGCTGCGCGCAAACACATCCAGTAGGCGCTTTCGAGCGCCGCCCAACTCTCGGCCAGCGGATGCTGAATGCCCTGGTTCTGTCCGATGGGTCGATTGAACACGCGCCGCTCGCGTCCGTAAGCGCTCGCGCGGGCGAGCGCGTCGCGTCCGAGGCCCACTGCTTCGATGCCGATCAGGATGCGTTCGGGATTGAGGCTGTCGAGGAGATAACGGAAGCCTTTTCCTTCCTCGCCCACGCGATCCTCGTCACGGACGAAAAGATCGTCGATGAACACGGCATTCGAGTCGACCGCGCTCCGGCCCATCTTTTCGATGCGCCTCACCTCGATCTTCGAACGATCGAGATCGGTGTAGAAGAGCGTCATTCCTTCCGATGCTTTCCGGCATTCGCCGCGCGGCGTGGTGCGGGTGAGAAGGAGAATTTTGTCGGCTTCGAGCGCGGTCGTGGTCCACATTTTTCGTCCGCGAATTACATAGCCTTCGTTGGTGCGGCGGGCGAAGGTCTCGATGTTTGTGGTATCGAGGCCGGCGTTTGGTTCGGTGACGCCGAAGCAGACTTTTTCCCGGCCTTCGATGAGCGGTGTCAGCCAGCGGCGTTTTTGTTCCTCGGTACCGTGGACCACGACGGCATGCGGCCCGAACAAATTGACGTGAATGGTCGAAGCCGCCGAAAAGCCGCCACCGCCGCGCGTCACCGCATGCATCATGATGGCGGCTTCGGTCACGCCGAGCCCCGCGCCGCCAAGATCCGTCGGCATGGTGATGCCGAGCCAGCCGGCTTCCGCCATCGCGCGATGGAACTCTTCCGGGAAGCGCGGTGTCTGGTCGCATTCCGTCCAATAGGCGTCGCCAAAGCGCGCGCAGATGCGACTGACATTTTCGTCGATGGCGCGGTGTTCGTCGGAAAGAGCGATGTCCAACGGGGGCTCCGTGGGCAGATCCCGCAGCAAATTGCGGGAAGAGGGTTCAGGCGGCCTTAACCTGCGATGCAAATCAATAGCGGGGATGGCAGCCGGGGCCGCGGTTTTTGCATTTGTGGCCAAAATCTGCAATTGCACGCCCGCGTCGGGAGCTTAATATCGCCTGATTCAGGGGCTAAAGGGCGTCGCAAGAAAGCTCTCGCCCGCCGGGCATGCGGCCGCGACAGGCGGGCCACGATGGAGATTGTTCAGAGAGATGAGTGCTGTTCCGGCCGAGGGATTGAACGTCCCTGAGCCTTCTCGCCAATCCGGCATGCCGCCGACCAACACCGACAACCCCGATTACTTCCACAAGGTCGTCGATTGCCAATGGGCGTGCCCCGCGCATACGCCGGTGCCGGAATACATCCGACTGATCGCTGCCGGGCGCTACACCGACGCCTACATGATCAACTGGAAGTCGAATGTTTTTCCAGGAATTTTGGGCCGCACCTGCGACCGCCCGTGCGAGCCGGCGTGCCGCCGCGGACGGGTGGAGAAGGAACCGGTCGCAATCTGCCGGCTTAAGCGCGTCGCTGCCGACAACAAGGACGACGTCCGGGATCTCCTCCCGAGACCCGCACATGAGAAAAACGGCAAACGCATCGCGCTCATCGGCGCGGGACCCGCGTCCCTGACCGTCGCGCGCGATCTGCTGCCGCTCGGCTATACCTGTGTTCTGTACGACCAGGACAGGCTTGCCGGCGGGATGATGCGAACGCAGATCCCGAAGTTCCGCCTGCCTGAAACAGTGCTGGACGAGGAATGCAACTATATCCTCAATCTCGAGCCGGAACTGAGGCTGGGACAGAAGGTCGACAGCCTGAAAGCGCTGCTCTGGGAAGATTACGATGCGATCTTCGTCGGTTGTGGCGCGCCGCGCGGACGCAACCTGGAGATTCCCGGACGCGAAGAAGCGGCGGCGAATATCCATATCGGCATCGACTGGCTGGCCAGCGTTTCCTTCGGTCACATCGAGAAGATCGGCCGGCGCGTCATCGTGCTCGGCGGCGGCAACACCGCGATGGATTGCTGCCGTACATCGCGGCGCCTCGGCGGCGAAGATGTGCGCGTGGTCGTGCGCTCCGGCTTCGAGGAGATGAAGGCGTCACCGTGGGAAAAGGAAGATGCCATGGGGGAGGGGATTCCGATTTTCAATTTCCTCGTCCCGAAACGATTCCTGCACACCGGCGGGAAACTGGCTGGCGTCCTCTTTGAAAAGGTGAAGGCGGACTACGACGCCAAGGGCCGGCGAACGCTCGTTCCGACCGGCGAACCCGACGTCGTCATGGAATGCGACGACGTGCTCGTCGCAGTTGGCCAGGAGAACGCCTTTCCCTGGATCGAGCGCGACATCGGCATCGAGTTTGACCGCTGGGACATGCCGAAAGTCGATCCGGTCACGATGCAGTCCACCAACCCCAAGGTGTTCTTCGGCGGCGATTCGGCATTCGGTCCGAAGAACATCATCTGGGCCGTGGCGCATGGCCACGAGGCGGCGATATCGATCGATCTCCTGTGCAACGGGGACGACGTGAGCGTGCGCCCGCCGCCGCTCGTCAACCTGATGAGCCAGAAGATGGGCATTCACGAGTGGAGCTACGATAACGACATATCGCTCGACCTTCGCTACAAAGTTCCGCATGCGCCGAAGGACGTGACGCTCCGCAACGTCAAGGTTGAAGTGGAGCTCGGTTTCGATCCGAAGCTCGGCTATCTCGAGGCGCAGCGCTGTCTCAATTGTGACGCCGAAACGGTGTTCGACCGCGCCATTTGCATCGAATGCGATGCCTGCGTCGATATCTGCCCGATGGACTGCATCAGCTTCACGGCGAACGGCAGCGAAGACGATCTGCGCCAGCGGCTGACCGCGCCTGCGCCCAACCGCACGCAGGATCTGTACGTCTCCGATGTGCTGAAGACCGGCCGCGTCATGGTGAAGGACGAGGATGTCTGTCTTCACTGCGGTCTTTGCGCCGAACGCTGCCCGACGGGCGCCTGGGACATGAAGAAGTTTTATCTTGAAACTGCGCAGGCGCCGGCATGCCCCAGCCGATAGAAGCGACGAACGATTTCGTCGTCAAATTCGCCAACGTAAACGGATCTGGTTCGGCAAGCGCGAACGAGCTTTTCGCGAAATGCGTGCTGCGCAAGGGCGTACCGGTCGGCACGCGTAACATTTTTCCCTCGAACATCCAGGGTTTGCCGACGTGGTACGAGGTTCGCGTCTCGGGCCAAGGCTGGCTTGGGCGGCGCGGTGGCGTGGATTTCATGGTCGCGATGAATCCGCAGACCTGGGACAAGGACGTGGCGTCGATTGATCCCGGCGGTTACCTGTTTTACGATTCCACCAAGCCGCTGCCGCCGTCGAAGTTTCGCGAAGACGTAAACGCGATCGGCGTGCCGTTGACAGCCATCTGCAACCGCACCTACTCCGAGGCGCGGCAACGGCAGCTGTTCAAGAACGTCATGTATGTCGGCGCACTCGCTTCGCTGATGGGAATCGAACCCGAAGTTGCGGAAAGCGCGATCGCGGCGCAGTTCAAGGGCAAGGACAAGTTGATCGCTCCGAACGTCCAGGCGTTCCGGCTCGGCTACGATTATGCGCAGGAGCATCTTGCGGGCGCCTGCGGCTTGAGGGTCGAGACGGCGCGCGGCGTGGGAGACCGCATCTTCATCGCCGGCAACGATGCGGCAGCGCTCGGCTGCGTCTATGGCGGGGCTACGGTCGCGGCCTGGTATCCGATCACGCCATCCACCTCGCTGGCGGAAGCGTTCAACGCGCATTGCCGCAGGCTGCGTGTCGATCCGCAAACGAAAGAGAACAAATTTGCCATTGTGCAGGCGGAAGACGAGATCGCCGCCATCGGTATGGTGATCGGCGCCAGCTGGAACGGCGCCCGCGCCTTTACCGCGACCTCCGGCCCCGGCATTTCGCTGATGCAGGAATTCTTCGGCCTGGCCTATTACGCCGAGATCCCGGCGGTCATCTTCGACATCCAGCGCGGCAGTCCGTCTACAGGCATGCCGACCCGCACGCAGCAATCCGATCTTCTGCTGTGCGCTTACGCGAGTCACGGCGACACCAAACATGTCATGCTGTTTCCCAAGGATCCGACCGAAGCCTTCGAGTTTGCGGCACTGTCGTTCGATCTGGCGGACCGGCTGCAGACGCCGATCTTCGTCATGCTCGATCTCGATATCGGCATGAATGATTGGCTCTGCGATCCGCTGAAATGGGACAACAGCCGCCGCTATGACCGCGGCAAGGTAATGACCGCGGAGGAACTGGAAGCCGGGACGGTGTTCGGGCGCTATCTCGACGTTGACGGCGATGCCGTTCCCTGGCGAACGTTGCCCGGCACGCACCCGACCAAGGGCGCCTATTTCACCCGCGGTTCGTCGCACGACCGTTTCGCCAAATACAGCGAAGAGGGTGGGGTGTACGTCGACAACATGCAGCGCCTTCTGCGCAAGTTCGACACGGCCAAGACCCTTGTGCCGCAGCCGCTGCGTGGCACCGCCAAGGAGCCCACACGCTATGGCGCGATCTATTACGGCTCCACGACCATCGCGATGGACGAAGCGCTCGTCGCGCTCGAAGCCGAAGCCATCCATCTCGACACACTGCGCGTGCGGGGATTTCCGTTCTCGGAAGAGGTGTCGGCCTTCATCGATGCGCACGACCAGGTGTTCGTGATCGAACAGAACCGCGATGCCCAGCTGCAGAAGCTGCTCGTCAACGAATGCGCCATCGACCCCGCGCGGTTTATTTCCATTCTTCACTACGATGGCACGCCGATCACCGCCCGCTTCATCGCGAGCGCCATCGCCGAACGCATGATGCTTGCGCAGAGAAAGCACGCCGCCGAATGACCTACATCGTCAAACCCAGGCTTCGCCATCCAGGATTGCCGACCAACAGCCTCGGCTTTACCCATCGCGACTACGAGGGCTCGATCTCGACGCTTTGCGCTGGCTGCGGTCACGATTCGATCAGCGCGGCGCTGATCCAGGCCTGTTTCGAGCTCGATATCGAACCGCATCGCGTCGCCAAAATGTCGGGCATCGGTTGCTCGTCGAAAACTCCGGATTACCTTCTCGGCAACAGCCATGGCTTCAATGCCGTACATGGCCGCATGCCGTCGGTGCTGACGGGCGCCAATCTCGCCAATCGCGATCTCATCTATCTGGGCGTTTCCGGCGACGGCGATTCCGCCTCCATCGGCCTTGGCCAGTTCGCGCATTGCGTGCGCCGCAACATCAGTATGGTGTACATTTGCGAGAACAATGGCGTTTACGGTCTCACCAAGGGACAATTTTCCGCCACAGCCGATCGCGGCTCGAAGAGCAAGGTGGGCGGGTTCAACAGCGACTCGCCGATTGATCTCGTTGGCCTCGCGCTGCTTCTGGGGGCCGGCTTCGTCGCGCGCAGCTTTTCGGGCGACCGCAATCAGCTCGTGCCGCTCCTCAAGGCCGCCATGTCGCACAGGGGAAGTGCTTTCATCGACGTGATCAGTCCCTGCGTGCAGTTCAACAATCACGCAGGGTCCACGAAGAGCTTCGATTATGTGCGCGAGCACAACGAAGCCGTGAACCGGCTGGATTTCATCACGCCGCGCGAAACGATCAGCGTCGATTACGACCCGGGAACCGTCGAAACCGTCACCCAGCATGACGGTTCGGTGCTGAAGCTTGCAAAGCTGCACACGGACTACGATCCGCACGACCGTGTGGCGGCGATGCGCTATCTGCAGGAGCGCCATGCGGCGGGCGAGATCGTCACCGGTCTTCTGTTCATCGAGGCGGAGCCGCAGGACATTCACGCGAACCTGAAGACGGTTGCGACGCCCCTCAACCAACTCGATGAAAGCGAACTTTGCCCGGGCGCCGCTGCGCTGGAAAAAATCAATCTGTCGTACCGCGCCTGAGCGGAAGCGCAGCGCGACGGACTGTTACAGCCCTACCCTCATTTTTGAAGTGTAGTTTCCGTCTGCATCAAAGAACGGGCAACTCGCGAGCCCCGACGCGTTAGCCAAGACGTTTAGTATGGGCCGCAGTTCTTTAGCAGTCTCGTTCAGCGACGACGGAATGCCCTCAATTGTTGTCTCACCAAAATGAATTGTCGACTCTGACAAGGTGCGTTGTGGCATGTCTACTGAAAATGCGCCAAGTATGAGTTGTTGCAAGAGGCGTAGTCCACTAGCCGCCACAAGACTGACCAAAATGGCAGTCGGGGGAGAAAATCCAGCTTCAGCCAGAGAAATCGAATATTTCTGTGAAAACTTCACGACGAAGTTTGTGAGTTTTTCCAAATCAATTGACTGATCAGTACCTCCTACGTTTGAGGCAACGGATTCGACGACTCCTGATTGAGAGACATGTACGTAGGCACGTTGAGATTTTGAAAGCTCACTTGAGCATGTCAGCAAACCTGTGTGGTCCACGGCGCTGTCAGTAGGTCGGTCCTTACCAATTGGCGGAAACCGCTCCGGATTGCGAAACAAGAGTTCGGTGGATGTTGGCGGACTACCGTCCACAGCGCAAAACGGAACGACATGCAGAACCAAAATCGCGCCACCGTCGATGGGCACGGGGGTCTTGTTCGCGACGATCCTCGCTATTCGGTCTCGATGCAGCTTGCGCATCTTGTCGACGATAGCCTGCCATTCGGTCGTCGAGCGCAAACCAAGAAATCGTCTCGCGAGCACTTGGGTCTCAGGCTTCAGCAGTTCGACAACGGCGCCATGAAGCGCGGAGTCAAGCATAGTCCAAGTCGGCAGTCCGCGGCTCTGTGGATTCCCTATTCGGCCGGTGTCCGCGCTCCCGTTCCATCTGAATCCAATTCGTTTTTCTCCATCCCAAGTGCCGAGCGCGTAAGCGCAGCCTCCCTCTCCTTCGTTAAGAATAACGTCAAAAAGATGCCAATGGGCCCGCGGGGATACCACATCTTGCGGTTCAATATAGCTCATTCGCAGAATATACGTATTGATGTTCGTCGCGTCTTTGAAGTACGATACCTAGGAAAAATTGTTGCGCTTGTCAAGATGTGCCTCTTGGCGCGCCTACGGCTTAGCAGTAGTATGTTGGATAGCGACTTCGAGTGGGACGATAACAAAGCCGCCCAAAATTTTAGGGAGCACGGCGTTTCATTCGAATCGGCACGCGAAGTATTTCAGGACCCGTTTGCGCTGGAATGGCTCGATACGACCGAAGACTATGGCGAGGAGCGCTATGTCGTAGTTGGCATGGTGCAGTCGCGATTACTGTTCGTAGTCTACACGTGGAGAGACGAAAGAAAGAGAGTGATTTCTGCGCGCGGAGCCGAACCGTATGAGCGGCGGAGATACCACGAGGAAGTGGAGTAAACACGACTGGAGCCGCTTCGATGCCATGAGCGACGAAGAGCGGCATGGTGCTGCACATCGTGATCCTGACGCCCAACCGCTCACGCGCGAAAAAGAGCATAAGATGCGCCGTACGCCACAGGTGTTTGTGATTCGCCGGGCGCTTGGAATGTCGCAAGAGGAGTTTGCCGACAAGTTTCAAATACCATTGGGCACACTCCGGGATTGGGAACAGGGTCGTAAGGAGCCGGACGCGGCTGCGCGCGCTTACCTGAAGGTCATTGGAAAGAATCCTGCAGCGGTCGAGGACGCGTTAGTTCCTACGAAATAGGCGGGCTCCGGAAAATCAATCTGTCGTACCGCGCCCGACAATCGGCTAGCCGCTGAACGTTTGCGCCTGCCAGGGCGTTGGCTCTAGACTCGGGAGCGGATGGGCTCCTCTCCGAAAATGAGGACGAAGATCATGCGATTGGCATTGGCAGCGGTGGCGCTCGCCGGCGCGGCGATCACGCTCGGCGGCTGCTATTACTATCCCCCCGGAGACTATGGCCCGCCGCCGGGCGCGGCATCGGGGCCGCCTCCCGGTTACAGCGGTCCTCCGCCCCAAGGCCAATATGGCCCGCCTCCGGGGCAGGAGGGCGCAGGGCCACCTCCTTCATCAGAAGGCTACGGGCCTCCGCCGTCGCAAGGCGGCGGCTACGGACCGCCGCCTCAAGGATCGGAATACGGGCCGGATTCCGCCGGTGCGGCTTCGATGGCCGCGCCACCTCCTCCCGGCGTTTCGCCCGAATGGTGCGCGAGACATCCGCACAAGTGCCGCAAACTGGCAAAGCGGGCTGCAAGAGCGGGGTCGTACGGACCGCCACCAGGCGAGCCGCAGGACAGCGGACCACCGCCAGGCGAGAACTCGCCGCCACCACCGCCGCCGCAACAGTAGAATCATTTCCAACATGAGCCTCACCCTGAGCCTGTCGAAGGGTGAGGCCTCATCCTTCGACAAGCTCAGGATGAGGAGTTTGTTTGCGACGCTTCACCCGATGTCCTGCGGCAGCGGTGTCCAGATGACGTCGTCGATGCGGGGGGCGCCGAGCGCCAGCATGACGAGGCGATCGAAGCCGAGAGCGACACCGCTTGCCGCCGGCATGTGCGAGAGCGCGGCGAGGAAGTCTTCGTCGAGAGGATAGGGCTCGCCGTAGACGCGCGCTTTCTCCGCCATTTCCGCTTCGAAGCGGCGTCGCTGCTCGACGGAATCGGTCAGTTCTCCGAAGCCGTTGGCGAGTTCGACGCCACAGGCATAGACCTCGAAGCGTTCCGCGACACGCGGATCGTGCGGCGTGGCGCGGGCGAGCGCCGCTTCGCACCGCGGATACTCGTACAGAACGACGGGCCGCCCGATCCCAAGATGTGGCTCTACGCATGCAACAAGAATTTTGCTGAAAAGATCGGACCACGAATCGTCCATGTCGGTTTCCATTCCCTTCGCCCGGGCCGCGGCGGCCAGCGCACCGCGATCGCCTTCGCCGTTCGCATTCAGGGTTGCGAGCAGGTCGATGCCGGCGAGGCGTTGAAATGCTTCGTCGACCGTCAGGCGTTGTGCATCTCCGCAAGGATCGCAGATGCGGCCCCGAAATGTGAGCAGTTGCGAGGGCACAGCGCGCGTCGCGAGCTTGAGCAGATCGAGGCAGTCCTGGATTACAGCATCGTAGTTTTCGCGCGCGCGGTACCATTCGAGCATGGTGAATTCCGGGGCGTGCAGGGTCCCCCGCTCGCGATTGCGGAACACGCGCGCGAATTCGAAAATCCGCTCCTCGCCGGCCGCCAGCAGCTTCTTGCACGCAAATTCCGGCGAAGTGTGCAGATAGAGCGGCCGCCGTGCGCCGTTCGCGGCCACGAATTCGGAAGCAAAGGCGTGCAAATGCGCTTCATTCCCGGGCGAGTGTTGCAGGATGGCGCATTCGACTTCGGTAAAACCGGCATCGTCGAGATGGCGTTGCAGCGCCTTCCTGATGCGATTGCGCGCCCTGAGGCTGGCGCTGCGATCGGCATGTTTCCCGGGATTCCACCAGCTTTCCGGCGGCATCGGCTCTTGGCCCGTTCACGAGCGGCTGCTATGACCCCGCGGCCTTCCCGCGCAAAGAGGTCGTTTCGGTGGTTTCGGTTATTGCAAGCAACATCCGCAAGGGCAACGTCGTCGAGAAGGACGGAAAGCTCTACGTCGTTCTTACGGCCGAGAACATTCACCCCGGCAAGGGAACGCCGGTCACGCAACTCGAAATGCGCCGCATCAGTGATGGGGTGAAGGTGAACGAGCGCTACAAGACGACTGACACGCTCGAGAAGGCATTCATCGACGAGCGCACGCACAGCTATCTCTATCACGACGGGGATCACTACATTTTCATGGATCCCGAAACCTTCGATCAGATTTCGGTGTCCGAAAGCATTATCGGCGACGCCGCGCCCTTTCTGATCGAAAACATGGAAGTGCGGCTTTCCCTGTTCAACGGTACACCCATCGCCATCGAACTGCCGCCTCGCGTGACGCTTGAAATCACCGAGACGGAACCCGTCGTCAAGGGACAGACGGCGTCTGGTTCTTTCAAGCCGGCTACGCTTTCGAACGGTGTGCGTACGATGGTGCCGACCCACATCGTCACAGGCACGCGTGTGGTCGTGCTGACAGCCGACGGCTCCTACGTCGAACGCGCCAAGGACTAGTCTAGGCGTAAATGAACCAGATGATCGCCAGGGCGACCACGATCAGCACGAGGCTGATCGCCAGGACGTATCGCACCCGCCCCGTCATTTGTGCCTGCCGCGCGTCGATCGGAGGCATGTGCTCGGCCTTGGGTGGAAGGGGTTGTTCGGGAGGCGTTTGATCGTTCATCGGCCACTCCCACGACGCTGCCCCTGGAATCCAACGATGCCCGGCGCGGGCCGGTTCCGGTCCACGCGCTCAGGCGCGCGCGTTCGTTGCGCTGGTTACTTTGGGAAGGGGGGAAGGGAGCGGACACCCGATGCGGGGTGTCGAAGGGGCTGGGGCGTACCGGATCGGACATCCGCTCGGTTTATAGAACGAATCACCCCCTGCTCGGTTCCAGAATTTTCTTAAGAAATGTGGCGGGAGGGCATGGTTGAATTACGTATCTGATTAAGTTTGGAAAACCCGCCGTATGGCCGCATGCACGTGCCATATTCGGCGCAAAAAAATCGCGGACTGACCAGAATTTTTTCCGCCGGCTAGGGCGGTGGAGGTGCGCCGCGTCGAAACGCGCCGGAAAAAGCACTGACGAGAAGCAATACGAGAAAAATGATCAGCAGGACCTTGGCTATGGTCGCTGCCAAGCCCGCAAGGGCAAAAAATCCCAACAGGCCCGCCACGATGGCGAGAAGCAGAAAGCCGAGGGCCCAACCAAGCATGCGCAATATTTTCCCGTTAAAGGTCGGGAAAGGAACGCGCGGCAACTCCCGCTGTTCCGGGCGTTGCAGGCGGCCCTGCTCCTCCTTTATCGGCGGAGGAAAAGCGCGCCCAGAACGGCGCCGGCTCCAAGAGAGACAATGACGGCTGTCAGCGGCTGATTGCGCACGGTACCGCGCATGGAGCGCATGTTTGCGATCGTCCACTTCTCGGCACCGTTGTACGCGGCTTCCGCTGCGTCGATTGCACCTTCGGCCGCCCTGCCGACATGTCCCGCAAGCACGCGCGCGTCCTTCTGCAGGTCATTCAAATCGGACTGGAGCGCATCGAGCTGCGCCTCGACCTTTTTCATGCCTCGCTTCTTCCGGCGGAAAAGACCCATGGTGAGAACCTCCTAGGCCGCTTTGCGCTTGATGGGGTGGAAAAACAGAGCCTGGCCAACGGTCGCCTGCACGGTTTCGGGCAGGAAGGGTTTGGCAATCAGATAGGTCGGCTCGGGTCGCTCGCCGGTGAGGAGTTTTTCGGGGTAGGCCGTGACAAAGATCACCGGGATATCGAAGCTGTCGAGGATTTCGCTCACCGCATCGATACCGGATCCGCCCTCGCCGAGATTGATGTCGGCGAGGATCAGGCCGGGGCGGGCCGACAGGGCGAGCTTGACCGCCTGATCACGTGTCGCCGCTGTACCGACCACCTCGTGGCCGAGTTCTGTGACGAGGTTCTCGAGATCGAGTGCGATAATCGGCTCGTCTTCGATGATCAGCACGCGCGAAACGAGCTCGGTCTCGATTGCCCGCTGCGCGTCCAGAATCGCGCGCTCGACCTCTTCCGGATTTTCGCCAAGGATCGCGCCGGCTTCGTCCAGGCTGAATGACTCGACGGCGGTCAAAAGTAACGCTGCGCGACGGGAAGCGGAGAGAGCCAGCAGCCGGCCCTCCGGGTTGTTGCTGTTTTCCTCCGGCAAAGCGGCGCTCTCGTAATGGGTTGCCGGGCTCGACCAGATTTGATGAAAAAGCTTGTAGAGCGCGACGCGTGGCGACAGATCCGTATCGAGCACCTGCTCTCCCGCCAGCAAGGCGGTCAGTGCCGCGCGCACATAGGCGTCTCCGCTCTCCTGTGATCCCGTCAGCGCGCGCGCGTAACGACGAAGATAAGGCAGGTGCGGCGCCAACGCATGGGTGACATTCATTGCGAACTCCCTTCGACCCGGATTCATGCTGCAAGGCGGGAAACGGTTTACAAGGATAAAGAGTTCCCGCGTTCCCTGGAACCAATTGATGGAATTGACGTTTTGAGCATCTGGGCGGAACCCGGAAGAACGCGGCGGACCGCGCTAAATCTTGTATGACTCGCAGTTTGGGAGTGGCACACGTGGCAACCGCGACACAAAAGCGGGGTTGGAATATCGATTCCGTGATGGAGAAAGATCAAACGGACCGCGACAAGGCACGCAGCGTGCGCGCGCGGCAGCGGGCACTTGGCCGCGAGATTCGGCGCATGTTCGACGGTGTGGTGAAAGAGGCAGTGCCCGATGAGTTCCTCGATCTGCTGAAGCGGATTGACGAGTCGGATGACAGCAAAGGCGGAGTGGCCCGGTCGTGACCGCAACACAACCCAATACAGGGGCTGTCGCGCGCTCGAAGAGCGATCCCGATGCGCAGTTCAAGGCCGATCTCCTCGACCTCATTCCGTTCCTGCGCGCGTTCGCGCGCTCGCTGTGCGGAAATCAGGAGACCGCTGACGATCTGGCCCAGGAAACTCTGGTTAAGGCTTGGCAGGCACGCAACATGTTTGCGCCCGGCACGAACCTGAAGGCGTGGCTTTTCACCATCCTGCGCAATCAGTTCTACTCGGATCGCCGCCGTGCCTGGCGGCAGGCACCCTGGGATCAGGATGCGGCCGAACGCATTCCCGGCTCAAGCGCCGAGCAATCCTGGGCTGCAGAGCTGTCGGACACGGCGCGTGCCTTGTCGCAGCTTTCCGACGAGAGAT
>DATGGN010000139.1:0-9592 GCA_035308485.1 Rhizomicrobium sp. | reverse complement strand
TCAAACAATTGCAGGAGCACATCGATGCCTTCGTGGCTGCCTACAACGAAAACGCCGAACCGTTCGCGTGGAAGAAGAAAAGGGTCTTTCAGCGCCAGTTCAAAAACCGACGTATCACTCAGCTCTGATTCCGGGTACTAGTTCGCCAGCCGGGGCGGGTCGGGTGCCTTTCAATCCCCGCTTTCTGAGTTCTTCGGCAAACGCGACTGCAAGAACTTGGGATGCAAGCTCGCTGTATCTTTTCTTGGTTGAGGCATTGGCCGTGTCGGGCGGTTTGACTGGCAGGCTCTTTAGTCCGCTTTCGACAAGATCATCTATTCGCGCCACAGTCTCCCTTCCCTCTCGCCTTGCGGCGCTCAAAGAAGACTTCGCGAGCATCCCTCAGTGCCTTGATGTCCGCGTCGGTGATGTTCAGAACGCGCTTTAGGACGATGCTGTCCACCATCTCTACAGCGCGAGACACGTCGCCTTGACGAAGTGCTGGGGCTAACTGCGGTGAGATGGCTCTTAGATCATCGCCGCATTGCTCAAGTGTCGCCTTTGACGGCATGGGTAGGAAATCGGCTTCACGCGGCTCAAGTTTCAGAAGGCCGCCCCCGTATGCGCGGCCAACCATTTCCGCACCGAGCAACGTGAGGCTGTTCAAACTTGCGATGGGCAAGAGCTCCTTCCCCAATACCGTTCGGCCATGATGCAAGCTTACGCCGTAGAGGGAATTTAGAATATGCGTGCCCGCGAGATTGGTGACTAGTCGCGGGCGGTCATGATTCATATAGGTCAAAAACAAGTCCGGCACTTCCACAAGCGGAACGCGCCACCAAGGTGACCGCACGGCGCATTTGTACGCTTCATCGACTTTCGCTTCTTGACCTTTGGCGATGTATTGCTGAGCCGCCGCAGAGGGCGCGCGCTTGGGATAGAACAGCAAACACCGCGCCCCGCTTTCCGCCATCGCTTCCCATGCTGCATCCGTGAAGCGGTGCCCGCGAAGATGACGTGAACCTGGAGGCGAGATGCGCTCAAGCTCGCTGAGCTTTAATCCGCATTTGGTTGCCTGTTCGCGCGACAAGGAAAAAAAGTCATTGTTGCCCGTGACCGCGCCCAAATAAGTCTGCCCCCACGTCGCAAGCGTCTCAAAACCCCCGCTGCACAGCCGTTGATAGAGGTCGAAGATTGACGGGTCGAGTAGCGCCGGCGTCCATTTCGCACCGTCTCCGGGGCGATGTTCTTTCCACGAACTCGCATTGATTGCTACGAGCCCCGCAACGTCACGGGCCTGATAGACTTCAAAGCAGTTCGCGCCGCCGCTGCCCTCGGCCAATAACAATACGACCTCTTCAAGGACTCCGGGAAACACAAGGTTCTCAAACATCACCAAACGCACGCGGCCAAAGCGCTGTAACAGGAATCGCCGTACAGGTGCGGCGTAGTTCACGCTCAGAAGCTCGGCGGGCAGTACAAGCCCCAATCTGCCATTCGGCTTCAAAAAGCGGGCGGCATGAACCACAAAAGCTGCCCATGAACTCGCCAGACCATTGAGTCGAACGCCCTCCGCCAAAGCCGCCTCAAGACTCTTGGTGCGTGCGCCGCCCGTATGTTGCTGGTACCGAACGTATGGCGGGTTGCCGATGACCGCATCGAATTGGCGGTTGGGCGCTTCGTCAAAGAAGTCACCTATTCGGATTGATGCTTCGTACCCACTTTCCGATAGCGCTGCGCGCGCGGCGTCTGCGGATGCACTGTGAATTTCGACGCCATGAAGCTGGCCTTGCAAAAACAAATCTGGCGAACCGCGCCTTCGCAGATGATTGGCAGCTTCAAGCAAGAAAGCGGCTTCGCCGCACGATGGCTCAAGGACGTGATCGTCACCGCTGCGAATTGCCCACTCGGCGATGTAAGAACAAATCTCCGGGGGCGTGAAGAACGCGCCGCGCGCCTTCCGCAGACTGTGCAATTCCGCCACTGAATTTCCCGTTCGCATGACCGGCATGCGCCGAATCACCCGTTGCCGCTCATAACCAGCAAGACACAGAATGGCACGGGACGCGAGTTCTTTCTTTGTTCTTTGTGCCTAGAGGGCTTGAAAAGGGCAAAAAAAAGCGCGCGCCGCTATGGCGCGCGCTGCACTTTGGTTAGGTGTCGCGTAACGGCTGGTCGCCTAAGCCGCCCGCCGTTCCTCGACGAGCACCTGCGCCTTGATCTTGTCCCAAGCCGCATCAGCGTCCGCCTGCGAGGACGAAACCCGATACTTCGATTCGCCGACGACAAGAAGGTGTGCCCACAGCGGCTTCGCATGCTGGCGAACCCCCCGCTGGTACTCGTCGCCTTGTGGCAACTCGTCTTTTTCACAATCGAGGATGTTCCAGTCGATTTTGGCGAGCTTCGCTGCCACGGTGTCGAAATCGATGTCGTGTTCGATGCAGTGGAGATACGCCCGCGCGAAGATCGCCATGCCGATGCCGCGCAGTGCCACATCGCCGCCGCGCTTCTCCCGCAGCGAGCCCGTGGTGACTTCGGGATCGCGAACGTTGCGGGCTCCCTCAAGGGCACGCAGTTGCGGCAGATGCCGCACGAGCGCTTCGAACAATGTCTCGGCGGCGCGCGTCTTCTCCTCCACGCTGGCTTCGTCGTCGTGGTGGTGGTCGACAATGTGCGAAACGAACATGCGCACGGCGCTCATCGACCAGACCTTTCGCGACTTCGCGGAGAGGTTTACGTTTGATGCCGTCGCATCTACATAAAAGGCCAAAAAGGGAACGTTTTTTACCAATTCACGGCTACGATTGTTGCGCCGGTCGCGCACGTCGAACGTCGTGACCAACGACTTGGCAATAGCCTTGGCCTTGCCGCAGTCCGCAAAATCCTGATGACTGTCTGACCGGCTCGCTTCGAACACGATCTTCACATCCACTGCGTTGCGCTTAAGCGCGTCCTTGAAGTCTTGCGAGACCTTTGGATCGTTGAAGATCGCCTCGATTTGCGAGCGACGGTGAGCACCATCCGTTGTGTCGAGCTTCGCGGTCGGCGCGAGACACAAGATTCCCGGCCATGCATTTGCCCCATCATGGGCGCTGGCGAAGAGGATGAGCGTGGCGTCCGGCGACTCTTCGTCCAGTCCTACCCCGTAGTTGAAGGTGAACGATGGCAGGATGAATTTCTCACCGATGCAGGCAGTCGAGGCGAGGTAGTCGCGCACCTGCTTGGCGTGACCTGCCTCGTGCGGGCGATTCGAGTGCTCGATGGCATCCACGATCCCGTCCTTCTTCTTGGAGCGATCCGTCTTCGAAACTTGAATCATCTTCGCCATTGGCATGGCGGTCGTAAATTGGAGCCTGGAGCCTTGAAGGAAAGCGGTGCCGAAAAACACTTCCCCGGCGAAGCCCATCATCGAGCGACGCCCGATCTCGGTCATGAGGGCGTCCATACTGGACGCTATCTCGATATGGACGTTGGGCGGGATGGTGACGTCGGAGAGGGAGGGGAGTACGGTTGCCATGGCGATTTGTCCTTTCTGGGTTGATCGCTGTTAGCGGAAGCCGCTCGGGTCGAATCCGGGCGGCTTCTGCACATTGGCAGGTATTTCGAAGAAATCAAGACGAATAGAAATGAATTTCGAAGAAATTTTGTCGAAATGGCTCCAACAAATCCGATGTCGGGATTTCTTCTGACCGTGACGATGTTCTGTCAAAAGGTGCTGCCGGGGGGCGAGACCGCCTGGCGTGGGATCCCGTGCTATAACCCTGAAGGCGCGGACTTCGCGCTCAGTTCGCCATAGGCAGACTCTTTCGCATTCGTTCTCGGTTTTTGTAGAAGCGCATAAGCGCGGCATTTGATGAGTCCCCAATGACCTACACCGCCCCCATCGCCGACATGCGTTTTGCCGCGACGAGGCTCGCGGGGTTCGACGAGATCGCGCGCCTGCCGGGCGGCGAAGAGCTCTCCGACAGCCTGCTCGCGCACATCCTGGAAGAGGGCGGCAAATTCGCCGCGGGCCGGCTTGGCCCGCTCAACCGCGTCGGCGACAAACAGGGCAGCCGCCTCGAAAACGGCGTCGTGCGCACGCCCGACGGCTGGACCGAGGCGTATCGCGCCTTTGTCGACGGCGGGTGGAATTCCGTCCCCTTTGATCACGAATATGGCGGCCAGGGCCTGCCCTGGCTCGTGGCGATGGCGCTGCAGGAGCTGTGGCACTCGGCCAGCATGGCGTTCGCGCTCTGCCCGATGCTGACGCAGGCGGCGATCGAGGCGATCAACCATCACGGCTCGTCCGCGCTCAAAGAGCGCTTCCTGCCCAAGATGATCGCGGGCGAATGGACCGGCACGATGAACCTGACGGAGCCGCAGGCCGGCTCCGATCTCGCCGCCGTGCGCTGTCGCGCCATTCCCGACGGCGACCACTACCGGATCGTGGGCACAAAGATTTTCATCACCTATGGCGACCACGAGTTGACCGACAACATCATCCATCTCGTTCTCGCGCGCACGCCCACGGCGCCCCCGGGCGTCAAAGGCATCTCGCTCTTCGTGGTGCCGAAATACCTCGTGAAGGACGACGGCAGCGCCGGCGCGCGCAACGACATCCGCTGCGTCTCGCTCGAGGAGAAGATGGGCATCCATGCGAGCCCGACGGCCGTGCTCTCCTATGGCGACAATGGCGGCGCGGTCGGCTTCCTCGTCGGCGAAGAGAACAAGGGCCTCGCGTACATGTTCACGACGATGAACAATGCACGGCTGTCGGTGGGGCTCGAGGGCATCGGCGTGGCCGAGCGGGCGCTGCAGAAGGCGGGCCGCTTCGCGCGCGAGCGTGTACAGGGGCGCGAACCCGCGAACGGCAGCGCGAAGCCGGCCGCCATCGTCCGCCATCCCGATGTGCGGCGCATGCTGCTGACCATGCGGGCGCTCACCGAAGCGGCGCGCGCGCTCGCCTATTTCGCGGCCGGCCGCCTCGATATCGCCAAACGCCATCCCGATGCGGAGACGCGGGCGTACGCGGCCGCGATCGCCGACCTGCTCGTGCCGGTGGTGAAGGGCTGGGGCACGGAAACGGGATCGGAAGTGGCGTCGCTCGGCGTCCAGGTGCACGGCGGCATGGGCTACATCGAGGAGACGGGCGCCGCGCAGTACATGCGCGACGCGCGGATCGCCGAGATCTACGAAGGCACCAACGGCATCCAGGCCAACGATCTGATCGGCCGGAAGCTGACGCGCGACGGCGGCGAGACGGCGAACCGGTTCATCGAGTCGATGCGCGCGGTCGACGGCGAACTGGCGGAAGCGGGCCCGGACCTCGCGGTGCTGCGCAGCGCGCTCCGCGACGGGTTGGGCGCGCTCGAACGGACGACGGCGTGGATTCTCGGCCGTCAGGATCCGCACGACGCGGCGGCCGGCGCGATGAACTATCTCCGCCTGTGGGGCACCGTCGCCGGCGGCTGGCTGATGGCGCGCGCGGCGCTCGCGGCCAAGGCGGATATCGCGGCGGGAAAGGCGGGCGGTAGGGACAGCATCGATCCGGATTTCCTGCGCGCCAAAATCCTGACCGCGCGGTTCTATGGCGAGCAGATCCTGCCGCGCGCGGCGAGCCTCGCCGCCGCCGCCACCGCCGGCGCCTCCACCCTCATGTCCATGCCCGACACCGCCTTTTAGGTCAAAAAAAGGGGTTCACGCGGAGACGCGGAGACGCGGAGTTGTTCAGTTTCAAGAAATTTAAATTTGTCACGGCCCGGCGCGGACGTAACCGTCCGGGCCACCCAGATTGCTCCCGTTGGTGCGGTACAACCTGGGTGGCCGGCTTTCGCGGGCCATGACAATTTTTTTGTGATTTTTCTCTGCGGCTCCGCGACTCCGCGTGCCAATTCCTGCCCGATCAACGCGCGGCGGGTGGCGAGAAAGTCTGATTCACGCGGAGACGCGGAGACGCGGAGGATGGCATCCTGTTCACGATGCGGTGCAGGCCCTGCTTCAGTGTCGGAGCCCCGAAATTGACGAGTAGGCCTACTCTCAGGTCCATCAACCGCAGATAGGTAAGCAGCTGCTTGCTGTGCACGGGCAGCAGGTTCTCCACCGATTTGACTTCGACAATCACCGACGATTCGACCAGCAGATCGATCCGGAAGCAGTTCTCAAAGCGCAATCCATCATACGCGAATGAGACAGACGTCTGACTTGCGCATCGCAATCCGCGCCTCCGGAGATCTCTTGCCAGCACCAGTTCGTAGACGGTCTCGAGCAGTCCGGGCCCCAAGCCGCAGTGCAGTTTGTACGCAGAATCAACAATCTGCCCGGTGATAGCGTCCAGACGCTCCGTCTCAATCTGCACCTGTCTCCGCGCCTCCGCGTCTCCGCGTGCCAATCTTGCGGCGGTCGGACGCCACAGGCTTGCCCGAATTGTGCCGGGAAGCCGCTTGCAGACAAATCGCGACATAACCGAGGAACGAGGCGCCGGGGGCTTCGCGCGGGGGAGGAAAGCGCTATATTGCGTTCATGAACGAGATTGCCACCAAGCGGGGGAAGGCGGACCGGCAGGCGGCAAAGCCTGCGCAGGCCGCGAAGGTCGCGAACAAGGTCCGCTTCATCACCGCGACCAGCCTGTTCGACGGCCACGACGCCGCCATCAACATCATGCGCCGCATCCTGCAGGGCGCGGGCGCCGAGGTGATCCATCTCGGCCACAACCGCTCGGTCGACGAGATCGTCACCGCCGCGATCCAGGAGGATGTACAGGGCATCGCCATCAGCTCCTACCAGGGCGGCCATGTCGAATATTTCAAATACGCGGTCGACCTCCTGCACGAGCGGGGCGCGGGCCGCATCAAGATTTTCGGCGGCGGCGGCGGCGTGATCACGAAGGACGAAATCGCCGAGCTGCAGGCCTACGGCGTCGAGCGAATCTATGCCCCGGAAGACGGCCAGCACATGGGCCTCCAGGGCATGATCGACGACATGATGGCGCGCGCCGATTTCGATCCGGCGGATGAGGCGTCGGGACAGGATATCGTGTCCCCACCGGGACACGATATCCTGTCCCTGTCCACGCCGGGCTGGCGGCCGCTCGCGCGGTTTCTGACGCGCCTCGAGCACGGCGCGGTGGATGCGGGCACGCTCGCGTCGCTTTCGGGACAGGAAATCGTGTCCCCCACGGGACACGATATCCTGTCCCCTCGCCGCATGCCGGTTCTCGGCATCACCGGCACTGGAGGCTCGGGCAAGTCGTCGCTTTCCGACGAGCTGATCCGCCGCTTCCGCCTCGACAGCGAGGATTTCAAAATCGCGGTGCTGGCGATCGATCCCTCGAAGCGCAAGGGCGGCGGCGCGCTTCTGGGCGACCGCATCCGCATGAACGCGATCAACGCGCCGCAGATCTATATGCGTTCGATCGCGACGCGCGATTCCGGGAGCGAAGTGCCGGACTTCGTGCCGGCCGCGGTCGAGGCGGCCCGCGCCGCCGGCTTCGATCTCGTGATCGTCGAGACGCCGGGCATCGGCCAGGGCAACACGGCCATCGCCGATCTGGCCGACATTTCGCTGTACGTAATGACGCCCGAATTCGGCGCCGCTTCGCAGCTCGAAAAGATCGACATGCTCGATTTCGCCGATCTCGTCGCGATCAACAAATTCGACCGCCGCGGCGCCGAGGATGCGCTCCGCGATGTGAGGAAACAGGTCCAGCGCAACCGCGGCGCGTTCGGCAAACCGGCCGACGCGATGCCGGTGTACGGCGCCATCGCCGCGCGCTTCCAGGACGACGGCGTGACCCAGCTCTATCTCGGCCTCCGCGATCTCCTGCTCGAGAAAGGCTTCGCCGCGCCGGCGACGCGGTTCGAGCGCCGGGCGAGCCATGTCCCCTCGCCCAGGCAGCCGATCGTGCCGCCGCTCCGCTCGCGCTATCTGGGCGAGATCGCCGAAGAAGTGCGCAAGTACCACGCGACCGTCGCCGAACAAGCCGGCATCACCCGCGAGATTCAGCAGCTCAAGGCCTCGCAGAAAATGCTCGCGGAAAGCGGCGTGAGCGGCGCGACGCTCGATGCGCTGATCGCCGAACGCGAAGCGTTGCAGGACCCGCGCGCGAAAAAGCTGATCGAGAACTGGCCGGCGCAGAGAGCGCGCTATTCGGGCGACGATTTCGTCGTCAAGGTCCGCGACAAAGAGATCCGTACGCGGCAGGTCAGCACGACGCTGTCGGGCACGCAGATCCGCAAAGTCGCGCTGCCGCGCTACGAGGATCACGGCGAGCTGCTGCGCTGGATGCTGAAGGAAAACGTGCCGGGCTCCTTCCCGTACACGGCGGGCGTGTTTCCCTTCAAGCGCGAGAACGAAGACCCGACCCGCATGTTCGCCGGCGAAGGCGACCCGTTCCGCACCAATGCGCGGTTCAAATTCCTCTCCAAGGACTCGGATGCGAAGCGCCTTTCGACCGCCTTCGATTCGGTAACGCTGTACGGCTGGGACCCCGATGAGCGGCCCGACATCTACGGCAAGGTCGGCAATTCGGGCGTCTCCATCGCCACGCTCGACGACATGAAGGCGCTGTACGCGGGCTTCGACCTCTGCGCGCCGTCGACCTCGGTCTCGATGACGATCAACGGCCCGGCGCCGATGATCCTCGCGATGTTCTTCAACACCGCCATCGACCAGCAGCTGGAAAAATTCGCGAGCGAGCATGGCCGCGCGCCCTCGCCCGAAGAAGCGTCAAAGGTGCGCGCACACGCGCTCGAAACCGTGCGCGGCACCGTACAGGCCGACATCCTGAAGGAAGACCAGGGCCAGAACACCTGCATCTTCTCGACCGAGTTCGCGCTCAAGATGATGGGCGACATCCAGGAATATTTCGTCCATCACAAGGTCAAGAATTTCTACTCGGTGTCGATCTCCGGCTATCACATCGCCGAAGCCGGCGCGAACCCGATCTCGCAGCTCGCCTTCACGCTCGCCAACGGCTTCACCTTCGTCGAATCCTATCTCGCGCGCGGCATGAAGATCGACGATTTCGCGCAGAACCTGTCGTTCTTCTTCTCGAACGGCATGGACCCGGAATACACGGTGATCGGCCGGGTGGCGCGGCGCATCTGGTCGGTGGCCATGCGCTTCAAATACGGCGCCGGCGAACGCTCGCAGAAGCTCAAATACCACATCCAGACCTCGGGCCGTTCGCTCCACGCGCAGGAGATGGATTTCAACGACATCCGTACAACCCTGCAGGCGCTGATCGCCATCTACGACAACTGCAACAGCCTGCACACCAACGCCTTCGACGAGGCGTACACCACGCCGACGGAGAATTCGGTCCGCCGCGCCATGGCGATCCAGAAGATCATCAACCGCGAATGGGGCCTCGCCAGGAACGAGAACCCGAACCAGGGTTCGTTCATCATCGACGAGCTGACCGACCTCGTGGAAGAGGCGGTGCTGAAGGAATTCGAGCGCCTCGCCGAACGGGGTGGCGTGCTCGGCGCGATGGAGACGGGCTACCAGCGCGGCAAGATCCAGGAAGAAAGCCTCTTCTACGAACAGAAGAAGAATGACGGGAGCCTGCCCATCATCGGCGTCAACACCTTCATCAATCCGAAAGCCGAGGCGCTCCCGCCGCCGCCGCTGC
>DATGGN010000138.1:0-9324 GCA_035308485.1 Rhizomicrobium sp. | reverse complement strand
AGCTTTCTGTTTCCGGGCACGACTATCATGGTTATCGCGGGCACGCTCGCGCGCTGGCCGTTCAATCCGCATGGAGTGGTAAGCGTCTGGCCGCTGATGATCGGCGGAATCCTCGGCGCAGTACTCGGCGACGCCATCTCGTTCTCGCTGGGACGACGGTTCGGCCACTATCTCGAGAAGCACTGGTATTTTGTGCGCAATCCCGATTTTCTGCCGCGCGGCTATCGGTTTTTCGAGCGCTATGGGACGGCGAGCGTCTTCATAGGCCGGTTTTTCGGACCGGTTCGCGCCGCCATACCCCTGGTGGCGGGCATTATGGAGATGCCGTGGCGCCAGTTCTGGATCGCCAATGTGGGGTCTGCGCTCATCTGGGCGCCCGCGCTTCTTCTCATTGGCACCAGTTTTCGCGCGACGGTCAGAGCGCTTGGCGTGAAGCATGGGGAGCAGCTGGGCTTCACGGCTGCCGGCGTCATCGCGCTCATGATCCTGATCTGGCTTGCTCGCCGGTACAAATGGACCGACGCCGTGCGCCGGAAGTGGGCCAGGCGCCACGACCCCGTGCAATGACGCGGCAAATCGCGGTCGCCCTTCTCGCCTTGCTTGCCTGCGGTTCGGCGCATGCCGCCGCCGCCGAGCCACCGAAGCTGATTTCAAGCTGGGTACAGATGGCGCCGGGCGGTCTCGCTGAAGCGCGCGCGGTCGTGGAGGGCAAGTCCTGCCCCACCATTCAGATCGACGGGCAGGCGGTGGCGATGCGTCTCCGCGCGGGCCCCAGCGACTCATTCCCGAATTCCCTTTGCGCGGCGACGCTGCCGGCAAAGACATCCACGGCCACGATCCTCGCGCACGCGCTGCCCCTGCCAAGGCCACGCGCGAATCGCATCGTCGTTTTCGGCGACACCGGGTGCCGCATCAAAGCGCTGGCGGTTCAGTCCTGCAACGATCCCCGTCAGTGGCCATTTCCCGTTGTTGCCGCAGCGGCAGCCAAACTCAAACCCGATCTGGTCATTCACGTGGGCGACTATCTCTATCGGGAAAACGCGTGTCCGCCAGGGAATGCCGGTTGCGCGGGGAGTCCGTCGGGCGACGACTGGCCAGCCTGGGCCGCAGACTTTTTCACGCCGGCCGCACCGCTGCTAGCAGCCGCACCCTTCGTGTTCGTACGCGGCAATCACGAGGAGTGTTCGCGCTCCGGCGAAGGCTGGCTCAGGCTTCTTGGTCCGCTGGCCTTCGACCCCAAATCGCCGTGCAGCGATCATGTCTCGCCATGGTCCGTGCCTCTCGGAGGAATCACCCTCGCCGTGATGGACGACGCCCACGCGCCCGATCCGTACGCGTCGTCCGATCTCGCCGCCGTTTATCGCGCCGACCTTTCGGCCGTTGGCCGGATGCCTTCGCCCGTATGGCTCGTGATGCATCGGCCGATCTGGGGCATCGTCGAATTGGGGTTGGGGATCGTGGTGGGCGGCAATCGTACGATGATGGCAGCGCAGGAACCGGGCGGCATTCCGGACAATGTTTCGCTGCTGCTCGCCGGACACATTCACACCTTCGAAGCGATCAACTACGAAAAGGGCGCGCCGCCGCAGATCATCGCCGGCGAGGGTGGCGATACGCTCGATCACGCACCGCACGATCTTTCCGGCCGCAGCGTCGGCGCGCTGAAAATTGCATCAGGCCTGTCGTTGCCTGGATATGGTTTTCTGCTCTTCGAACGCGAGCCCGACCGCTGGCTCATTCACGTCATGACGCAGGACGGCGTCCAGGAAGCATTGTGTACTTTCGCGAACCGCCGCCTCGATTGCCATTAAGAAAGAAAGGCTTAACGCAGAGGGCGCGGAGGATGCACAGAGGACGCAGAGGGGGTTGTTTTGGTCCCCTACCGGTTCTGCTGCTTCGTTGTCCGGATGATTGCGCGCTTCGCGCGCGTCAGCGCGCAACCACGCGTCCTTTACGCCCGCTCGCCGTCACCGTGCATTGAGGATGCCTCCGCGCCCTCTGCGAGTCCTCCGCGACCTCTGCGTTAAATCTTTTTTCTTCTCTGTCAGGGGATTGCTTCGACGGCGCGGGCGACGCGGATCATTTCGTACAGGCGATTGGTGGGCAGCGGTTCGAGCGAACCGCGATAAGGGCGCGCATAGCCGCGCAGATACAGCCCTTCGAGAAAGCGCGCCGATTTTTCCGTGCCGCCCGAGAGTTCGTACACATAGACGGGACGTCCGGACGCGCAGGCTTCGGTGATCATGTTCACGGAGTCGGCGGTCACGAGGAGCACATCCGCGCTGCCCAGAATGCCGAAATAGGGATTGTCGCCCGCGCCGTCCCAGAAAAATCCGGGCACGCCGGAAATCGCCTCGCGCAGAACCGTGATGTTTTCCGCGCCCGTGCGGCGGGACGGCGTGACGAGCAGGCTGCCGCCGAGCGCGGTCGCCTGCTGTACCAATTCCTTCGCGAGCGCGCGCGCGTGGTCGGCGCCGAAACTGTAGGCGCCGCTTGCGCCGCCGATCAGGACGCCGATGCGGGGATGGGGGAGCCCGGCAATCTTCGGCGCAAAAGCGGCCGCTTCGCTCGCCAGACGCTCCGGCGTCGCGCGATGGAGCGCGCCGATCGTGTGGATGACGTTCGTCCCCCACAGGTCGTCGTGAATCGGCGCGATGACCAGATCGAAATTGCGGGGGCTGATGGCGGGGTTCTGGATTTGCACCCGCTTCGTCCGCGGGCTCCGCTGGCGAAGCAGGAGCGAGGCCGGGACGCTTTGCCGCCCGGTGGCGATCACGAGATCGGGCCACGGCGGCGCCAGGGGATTGCCGACAAGCGCCTTGCCAAGCCCCATGCGCAGATGGGGCGCAAATGAGCGCCATGGTTCGCGCAGCGCAATGCGAAAGATTCTCGGCTCGAGCCCGAGCGCCTCGGCCAGTCCCACGCACTGGCTTTCCATGCCGGCTTTGCCGTCGGTTACCACCCAACAGCTCGAGAAGCGCGCCGACACCGCTTTAGAAGCCGAACATGTGGTCCAGGCTGAACGCGCCTTCGCCGCCCTCGACCCCGTGATAGCCGAAGAGTCTGCACGTCTCGTCGCGCACGATCACGTAAGGATGCGCGCCCGCGCCCGCGAGGGATGTTTCGTCGAAGACGTCCTGTACACGCCACAGCCGGGATCCCGACGCGGGTATCCGGAGCTCGGCGTGTGCAATCTCGTTGCCGTTTGCGTTGCGGAGCAGGAGCACCGTTCGCGATTCCGGATGCCATGACCCCGACACCGGATAGATGAGGTGGCAGAACGTCGTCCAGGGTTTGGGCGCGACGCGCAGAAAAAGCCGGGTCGAAAGCCCGGGCGGCGGCCCGGCATAGGATTGCGGCTCGCCGCGATAGGTGAGGGGCAGGTTGAACATGTGCGAGCCGAAACTCGTCTCCGCGGCATGGCCGCTCTGCCGGTTGCGGTAGCGGAAGAGGGCGTGCAGCCAGCCGTCCGCTTCGGCACCGGAATCGAAATCGTACACGAGCTCGAAATGGCCGTATGGCGTCCCGAGCCCCGTCGCAGCGGTCGACACGTCGAGTGCCGTACGGTGATCGCGCGGCAAGAGGCCGAAGCGGTGCTCCGCCACGCGTTCGCCGTCGCAATCGAATATGATCGCCTTCAGGGGAAGCTCGCGCTGCGCGGTGGACATCGGCGTCGGCAGCACTTCCGACGTGTAGCGGTCCCCGGGAAGGAGCGGCGCGGGAAGGATGTGCCCCTTGCCGACAAGGCCCGAAAGCCGCGCGAGCGCGGGATCATTCGCGAGGTCGGTGCGCTCGACATTGGGATGGGCAATATGGGAGCGGCCGGTGTTCGCGACGACCTCGTAGCGGGGCCGCACCACGTGCTTGCCCGCATGGATTTCGATCTGATCCGGCCACGACAGCGACGGGAGCAGAGCGCGCATGCGAACCGCGCGCGTCGCAAAAGGCGGAACAGCCCGATCGATCCGTACAATTTCTTCCGAACCCATCCGCGCGAAGCCGAAGTCATGTGGCGGAATGGCGTTCGGATGGCTGTTCTGCAGCCAGAGGATCACGTCTTCGTCTGCGGCCGGCGCCGGCAGACCGGCGTACAGATCGGCCGGCCAGGAATTCGCGTCGTGCGTTGCCGACAACGTCTTCCGGTCGTCCCCATAGGTGTCGAGCGCATATTTGACGATGTCGTGCCCGGCAACGCCGACGGCGTGCACGAACAGCTGGCCGGTGAAAGCGGGAAGGCCGAAACGCGCGCGCACGTCGCGGCTGTCGATGACGATCGAGGATTCCGGCGCGCCGCAGCTCTCGGTCCAGGTGGCGAGCGTTTCGCCGTCCCGCCCGAACAGGCGACACCACAGGCTGACCTCCGTGGCTCCGTACCGCGTCCAGTAGTTCGCCGTGGTGAGTCGCGTGTGGTGACCGGCTTCGTCGCGGAAGAAGACGAAATTGGTGGCGAAATTGAGCGCGGAGAGATAGCGGGCCTTGTCGGTCTGCAGTTCCGGCGGAAGTTTCAAAGGCTCGAGGGAGAAAATTTCCGCGGCCTTGGGAACGAGATGACGGATGGCTGCGAGCCGCCGTTCCGGCTCGAAACTCGCGACGAAAACCGCGGCCGGATTCGTGGACGCGATCTCGGTTACTGGCCGGGCCGGCTGCTCGCGAAACCTGCGCCCCAGCTGTTCGACATTCTGTACGCTATAGAAAGCGATGTTCGCGCGTGTCAGCGGATAGAACTGGTCGAACGACGCCGCGATTCCGTCAGGATCGTAGACGGCGAGCGACTGCGCGGCGGCGAGTTTGGCCACCAGGGTGTGTGCCGCCGGCGCGGCGAGCGGATGCGACAGCGCCTTGTACACGGCGCTGCCGCCGACGTCGTTGCGAAAAGTTTCAATGCGCAGCGGCATGGGGGCCTGGCGAGACGAGGCGCTTGAAAAAGGCGCTGACGCGGTGGCGCGCCTGTTCGCGAGCGACCACGCTTGCATCCGTCACCCAGTTCACCTGGATCACGCGCCGCTGCCCGTGAAACGGTGCAAAGCCGTGCCAGGCATTCGGGCCGTTCCTGAAGATGACAAGCGTACTCTCTTCGGCAGGCACTTCGGCGGCGTAGTCGTCGAGATTCGTCCGCGAACGGAGAAGGCGCAGTCTTGCGCTCGCACATTCGTGGGGACGGTTGGTGTAGAACAGCATCGTGATGAGCTTGGTCGCGCTGTCGGTGTGGATGTTCCCGTCGCGCGCGGTGCATTGGCCGCGAACAGTCGCCATCACCGGACGATCGGAAAGATCAATTGCGAATTTCTTTTCGACAATGCCGCGCATGCGGTCGCCGGTCAGTTCTCCGATCAGCTGCGCGAACGCCGGGCCGTAGGAGAGCGACGGCAGGGGAAAGCTTCCATAGCGTGCAATGGCGGGATAATCGGCCTCGATGGGCGCGCGGAACGGCTCGGAAACGACGCCGGGAATGATCGTGAAGGGAAAGGGCTCGTTCTCGACCTGGGCCGTGTTTACGCGTTCGAATTCCAGCATCGTTGCCAAAGCATCCTGATTTTTCCAGCACCCGGCCCGCGGAAGCCCCGAATCCGGCAGACGACGGCGTCAGACCTAACAGCCGGAGGCCGAAAAGTGTAGCTTTTTATGCGGTACGGCGCTTTCTGAAGCGGTCCGCTGCAAAGAACGGGGCGTAAAGCACGAACACATACAAAATGCCAAGGCCGATGAGCTCGAATATATAGATCGGCCACGGCCCCATCACATCGAGCAGCGAGGGTTTTGTCGGCTTCGCGTTCAGATAGCCAAAATTCGTCCCGAACAGCCAATTCACCACGAGTGCCGAGACCATATAGACCAGCGACCACGCGATGACGCGCGGCAGCGAGGAAGGCCAGGGCCGCATGGCCCGCGCGAGCGTGAGAAACAGCACCGCCGCAATCGTGCCGCCGTGAAACGCGAAGAAGACGATGAAGCGGAGATCCGGAAAGTCGTAGTACAATTCGGGCGTGACGAGCGCCTGCAGCGTTCCCGAGAGTGCCCAGAAATACGCAAGCTCATAGCTCTTCTGGTTCGGCCATATGAGCGTGGCGATGGTCGTGATCGCCGCCCAGTCGCAAAGTTCCATCGGCAGAGTTGTTTGCAGCGAGATCCAGCTACGCGCCGCGATCAGCCAGTACCAGAGAATCCAGGTTGCGATAAGCGCAGCGGCGAAGGCGAGCGATACGGCGCGCGCGAATCGCGCGCTCCGCAGCCATAGCGCGATCAGGGCAAGCGCCGCCGGCATAGCGACCGTCAGGACCATGACGGCGATATGCGAGCTGCTGAAGGGCACGAAGGGCACGAAAGCTCGGCTCATCGCCTGATCATGGCAGGAATGCCGCCGGGCCGCCATTAATCAACTATTGACTCTACGGAATTAGTAGTGTTTAATGCGCGAACTGGCGGATGGAGACACCCCCATGTTCCAGAAGGCGCTGGCGGCAAAACCGGGCATTGGTCGACCCGTCCTTTGCACCCCCTTGATCGAGACGGCAGGAACCAGACAAAATCCCCCCGCACCGTCCGGCTCAGCCGTCAGCGCCTGCCTTTTCGTCGAGGACGATTTCGAACTCAACAGCGAATTCCTGGAGGTGTTCACCCGCGCGAGCGAGCGCGTCGCCGGCTTCGTCGTCGGCTGTACCGCCATCGGCGTCGTCTGGCTCGCGTTTTCGTTCCTGTAGGCGCCGCGAGGCCGCGTCCTGAAGACTAACGCCGGGTACGCGGAGGTTTCGCAGAGGACGCGGAAAAGGGATTCACCACAAAGATCACGAAGTAACACGAAGAGAATCTTGCGCGCCGTGGGCGCGCGGTCTTCTTCGTGTCATCCTTTGCGACCTTCGTGGTCCACCTTTCCTGCCGCATCCTCCGCGCCCTCTCCGCCAATCTTGGTGGGCGGAGCGCCACTTTTCCCAAAAAGTGCTAAGCAGTGCCGGCAGACTTGGGCTGGCGCCGTATGCCCGAAAAGATCGCATTGCCGGCCGTCATCGCGCGGCTGGCGAAACTGTACGCCGCGGAGCCGGCGCTCTCCGATCCCTTTCTGCACATCCTGTGGGACAATATTGGCTATCTGATCGATGACGATCGGCGCGCGGCATTGTTCGCCGAATTCGGCGAAACGATCGGATTCGATTCCGCCGCGATTCTTTCCGCATCCGATTCTCGCCTCCTCGCCATTGCGCGGAAAGGCGGAATGAATCCGGAAACGCGCGTCGAGCGGTGGCGCGAGATCGCGGGAATGGTCGCGCAGGACTGCGAGGGCAATCTCTCCGGATACCTGCGCGGTCAGGCTCCGGCGAAGGCGCGCGCCTTTCTCAAGCGTTTCCCGGCGATCGGCGATTCTGGCGCGGACAGGATTCTTCTGTTCTGCGGTCTGGACGTGCGTCCGAGCGTCGACTCGAACGGGCTCCGCGTTCTTGTGCGTCTCGGTCTCGTGCCCCTCGCCGCATCCTATGCCGCGACCTACAGGGCCGCAGTCGGGAAAATCGCGAAGGATGCCGGGCGCGGGCGGGATTGGCTGATGGCGTGCCACACGCTGCTCCGCGAGCACGGCCGCGCGCTCTGCAAGCGCAATAACCCGCGCTGCATCGCCTGTCCGCTCGATTCCGTCTGCGCCCACGCGCCGGCAAGGGGGCTGTAGATACGCCCTCCGCTAGCGTGCTAAAGAAGTCGGATTGCGGGCGTAGTTCAGTGGTAGAACGACAGCTTCCCAAGCTGTATATGCGGGTTCGATTCCCGCCGTCCGCTCAAGCACTTAACGGGATTCGGCCTCACGGTTTTGCACTAAGTTTTGCAGAATTGGTTCTCTCCTGTGTCAGGTACGAAGCACGAGAGTTCAGTGAGTACGACTAGCGACGATCCGCAACTGTCGATTCAGGTGCAACAGGAGCCGATTCAAACAGGTACGGAATACAGTGGTGATAGCGAAACTCCTGTTATCAGCATGAAAAGCAAGATTGTCATCACATCGCAGAACAACGCGACGATAAAACTGACTCGGATTGTCTTGAATAACAGATCGAATGAACTCGGTTGTGATGTACCTGCCGCCGCCCTCGAAAAAGCCGCCAGTATGGGGATACAATCTAATGTACTTAAAATGGGCAACACCTATACCGTGGACCCCGTCTGGATGTGCCGATAAGGTCGTAAAGGTGCACGTCGAAACGGATCATGGCAGCGCGGATTACGATGTGAGTGGTTGAGATCGTCGTTAGGTGTAAGCAGGGTTGAGTGGGGCGGCGTCGGCGTTTCTGGAATTCAGCGTTTATGCGTCCGCCTTGCCTTCGCGGCCATGAGATCGCCGCGCTTGCTTTGCCTTGCGTGAAGCCGTACAATTCGCGGTCACCAGCCGGGGAGGGCAAAATGTCTGATCAAACAGAAAAACCTGCGGTAAGTGCGGCTCAACTGGGTCCGCGTCAGCAATACTGCCACGCTTGCGGAGCCATCATTTCCGATGAAGCGCTTGCTTGCCCGAAGTGTGGCGCGCCGCAGAAACACGCGGTGGCAAACGTCAGCGAGAAAAGCAGACTCGCAGCGCTGCTATTGTGCTTTTTTTTAGGTATTTTCGGCGTTCACCGCTTCTATGTCGGCAAAGTTGGGACAGGTGTGCTCCAGCTTGTGACCTTGGGCGGACTTGGGATTTGGGCGCTCGTGGATTTCATTCTCATCATCGTAGGCGGATTCGCGGATAAGGAAGGGCGGAAGGTACTGAATTGGACCGATTGACGAGACCTACGTAATGGAGAAGAGCCAGTTCATTGCAGGGATCGAAGAACGCAATCGTCTGCGTGCCGAATCCGGATTGCCGTTGCTGTCAGTCGAGAAGGTATTGCAACGGGCAAAACGCGTTGAATTTCGGAAATTCTATGCGCGGGATAAATGGCGTCGCGCGCACCTGCATGATGGCGTAACCGGTTTCTTCGGCCATATGATCGTTAAGGCACGGACTCACGGATCGATAAGGGCTGCATTCGATTCGGCTTAGCCATTTCTCCGACTGGCAGAACGTGGTACCTACCTGTGCCGGTCGTCGTTTAACAGGGGAGCCAAGAATGCCTTCATCAATTCTACGCGTTTCCGTCACCAGCATTTGCTGTTGTGTGGGAATTGGTGGCGTTGGCACCGCCGCGACGTTCACGACGTTCGACCCGCAAGGATCAGCCTGGAGGTCGTGTCCGCCCGAGTGGTGTAGGAGCTGTGGGTAAGTAGCCCGCCGAAGCGGCCGGCAGGGTGAGCCAGGCGAGGCGGGCTACTTATCCACAGCGTCGGTCATCGTGAATCCCCGTAGGGTTTGGTCACCACAACTAA
>DATGGN010000137.1:0-26848 GCA_035308485.1 Rhizomicrobium sp. | reverse complement strand
ATTTCATGCAAAGACGGATCGCACCGGGCGCGTTCCTCGCGTGCTTTCTGGCCACCGCGGCCGCAGCGCAGACGGAGCCGGGCACGCAATCGCCGATCGAGCAGGTGGTCGTCACGGCGACGCGCGTGCCCGAGGCCAATGACCGCGTTCCGGCCGCGATCTCCGTCGTCTCCGGCCAGGAGCTCCGCGCCCGCGACGCCTGGGACATGCAGAACGCGCTCGCGCTTGTTCCCGGCGTCGAAGCGCCGGCGGGCGGCGATGCCGGGCCGTCGAGCGCGGTGCCGTCGTTCTGGGGCCTGCATGAGTTCGACGCCTTCCTGCTCGTGGTCGACCAGATCCCCTGGGGCGGCGCCTTCAATCCCGCCATCTCGACGCTCGACCTGACCGACATGGAGCGTGTCGAAGTGCTCAAAGGCTCGGCGCCGGTGATGTTCGGCGCCACATCCTTCGTCGGCGTCGTACAGTATCTGCATTATCCGGCGGGGCAATCGGCGCAGACCATCGATCTTGCCGGCGGCACCCATGGGTCGGCGCGCGGCGATCTCTCGACCGTGCTGCCCGGGAGCGACACGTTCCGCCAGTCGCTCGCGCTCGACGGACAGAGCACAGGTTTCGCCGACAAGCGCGAAAACGTTTCCGACGGACAGTTCCTCTATCGCGCCGCCGACGATATCGGCCCGGGCACGCTGCGCTTCGATACCGACCTCACCTTTGTACACGACGCGCCGCCGAGCCCGATCCTGCGCATCGGCGCCGGGCTCGCGCCGCAGATTCCGCTGAACGCGAATTTCAATCCCGCCAACGCCGAGATCGCCGAGAACAAATACCAGGCCGATATCGGCTGGACGCAACCGACCGGCCTCGGCACATGGGACACGCTGCTCTCCTACGCGCATTCCGACCTTGCGTACATCGCGGGCTTCCTCCACCCCGATCTCTCGGGCACGGTGGACACCCAGGACCAGCACCGCCTCGTCAACGACGGCTATTTCGACACCCACGTCACGAACGAGGATATCGATCACCTGACGCTGATCGCGGGCGCCGATCTCCTGTACGGTTTCGGCCACCAGGGCTCCTTCAACTCCAACAGCGCCTACACCGTGCCGCTCGACGGCTCGGTCGTTCCGCCGCCCACGACGCAACTGCCGACGAACGAAATCGGCACCGTGCACGACACGCGCGTGTTCGTCGGCCAGTATCTGCAGGCGGACTGGAAGCCGGACGACCGCCTCGACGTGCTCGCGGGCTTCCGCCTCAACGAGACGTTCGAGCACCAGTATTCGACGGACTATTTTCCGACTCCGCCCGTCTCGTTCACCGGCATCACCTCGAGCCGCAATCTCCTTCGCCCCGCGGGCACGATCGGGGCGAGCTACAGGCTCTGGCAGGACGGCGGCGACGAGGCGGTCGCCTACGCCGATTACCGCAATGCCTTCAAACCGGCGGCGCAGGATTTCGGCCCGGATTTCCAGCCGACGGTGCTGCTTCCGGAAACCGCGCAGAGCTACGAGGCGGGAATCAAGGGTGCGTTGCTCGGCGCGCGCCTCAGCTACGACGTGGACGCGTTCCTGCAGAATTTCCAGAATCTCGTTGTGCCGCTGCCGACCGGCTTTCTCACCAACGCGGCGCATGAGCAGCTGAAGGGCGTCGAGCTCGAGGGGCGCTATGCGCTGATGCCCGACCTGTCGCTTGCCGCCAACCTCGCCTGGCACGACGACACCTTCGGCCAGTACAACTTCTTCGACGGCGTCAACACCGTGAACGTCGCGGGCAACCAGCTGACGCTGTCGCCGCACATCCTCGCCTCGGCGGGGCTGTTGTACACACCGCCGCAGGGCTTCAACGGCACCATCGTGGTGAACTACGTGGGCGAGCGCTATCTCGACGAGGAGAACACCGCGCTCGTCAGCGGCTATGCGGCGCTCGCCGCCACGGCGGGCTACCGCTTCGACCGCTGGCTGGTGTCGCTCGAGGGCACCAACCTCACCAATGTGCGCCCGCCCGTCAGCGCGAGCGAATTCGGCAGCCAGTCGTTCTATCTCCTCAATGCCCGGATGATCTGGCTAAGGCTCGGCTACGCGCTGTAGTGGACGTTGCGCGGAGGCCACCCCCGACGGCCTCCGACCCCGGTTTTCCACACAATTGTTATCGCGGTAGGGAACTCTTAACACTTCCCGCGAAGTATGATTGGCGCGAGGTTTCGGGATTTGGAAACTTGAAACAACTCCATGAAATCAAGGCTCAGATTGCCTGGTTGCGCGACTGGGCGAACTTCGGAACCGACGAGGACCGCGCCTGGCGCGAAGGCTTCATCGAGTATCTGGAACATCTGGCGCAGAGAATCGAGGAGAGGCACGCGCGCGCCTCCCAGGCCAGGCACGCCGCCTAGCAAGGTTCAGAGACAGGCATCGGGCGACCGGAGCAGGCGTTCTGTTCCGTTGCTCCGCTTGTTTGTACGTCGCGAGGGCGTCCGGAAAGCGCGCGGACCGGATTCGAAAGCGGCAATCAGCCCAGGCTGTAGAACGACTGCTGGTACTGCATCGGCGTGGCTGGTGTCGGCTTAAGGGAGGTCGAAAGCCTGCCATTCGTCCGTGCGGCGATCATGCGCTCTGCGATCCGCCGCCACGATTTTGCAATGTGCGCCCAGCCTGTTCTGGCGGTACGTCCTTTTATGGCTTGCGAAGGCGTCTCGTCTTCCTTCAGAGCCACCCCCAATTCGGCACCGTCTGACCGTAACGACATGGAAGCTTTTCTCCGGATGCTGGGGAAGAAAACATGCGGCAAGGTCAAAAGGTTCCCGCGGCACGGCCGTCCGAATGCGGCAAAACGCGGCGCCGGCGAGACGGGCGCGGTCGATTGATTTCCGTGATTTGCGTGACGCGGCAACGTTTTCCCTGGTCTTCGCCCGGCCCATCGCCGCCGTCGATGTACGTTATCGTCTTGCACGATGTCGCGCTGTCGCGCCCCCGGGCATGGGCCGTGACCACGCCACGGTACCTGGACCCGAATTGCGCTAGAATGCCCGCCTCGGGGGAACGGTCTTCGCGCTCACGCCCAAGGGCATCCTGACGGCGCTGTACGCCTTCTGCAGCGAGACGGGTTGCGCAGACGGCGCCGGTCCGCTCGCCGGCCTCATCATGGACAGGGCGGGAAATTTCTACGGTACAACCGTGGGCGGCGGACAGGGCTGTTTTGGATCGGGATGCGGCACCGTCTTCAGGCTGGCGCCCGACGGCACGGAGACGGTGCTCTATTCCTTCACCGGTGGCGCCGACGGTTCCAATCCCTATGGGGCGGTAATCCGGGACAATGGTGGAAACCTCTACGGCACGACGCGACTGGGCGGGGCGTACGGCTTCGGCACCGCTTTCAAGCTGGCTGCCGACGGCACGGAAACCGTGCTCCACGCCTTCACCAACGGAAAGGACGGTTCGCAGCCGAATGCCGCCCTGTTGATGGACAGGAAGGGCCGCCTGTACAGCACCGCCGATTATGGCGCAAAGACGAGATGTTACAACAAGGAGGGCTGCGGCACCGTTTTCCGGGTGAAGGAGTAGAAACCCTCCTTCCCGCCGAATTCGTCAGCAGCCGGTCCTTCGATTTTCTCCATGCCCGCGCGCTCCGGCTTCGGCGAGGGTATCTTCCGGCAGACCGTTCGCAATCTTTGGTTGCGAATGGGCGATGCCCGTAACGCGCTGAAATGTTATTTGCGCCGCCGCTTCCGTTTCCGGCAGGAACGAACACCGGTTTCCGGTGTTACGCGTCTTGGCCGCGTTATGCGGTGCGGGGTAGCCGATGGACAAACCGATTGACGCGCTTTCAGCCGAAGAGCGCATCGCGCATTATCGGGAACTCGCGCGTGTAACGATGGGTTACGCGCAAAACGCGGCCTCGGACGAGCAGAGGGCCGCATGGCTCAGCATTGCTTCCGGCTGGGCGGCACTCGCGGATGAAGTGGAGCGTCAGGCGCAACGCGAGGCCGATGGCGCAGCGCTCAGCGCGGCCTGAAATCGGTTCGGCGGATTAAGCGCGCCAGACCGTCTTCGAATTGCTGAACGTGCGAAACCGCGCGCCCTCAGGCGCGACAGGTTCGGTGTCGGGCTTGCGGCGGGGCCCCGCCCCCGCCGTCGTCAGGCCCGTTTCGCTATTTGCAAACCGCGTTGCCGATGCTGCTCGTGGAGAAGTTCACGTTGCAGCCATAGCCGGGCCCGTTCAGCGTCTTGCCGACCTTGCCCGAGATGTAATCGATGTCCCATTCGCCCATGCTGCCGCTATTGCAGAACGCAACCGCCACCTTGGCGCTCGCAAGCTTGCATTCCGAGACGCGGGTGCCGACGACCTGGACGGCTTTCGTGATCTTCACCTTGGTCGGCACCTGCTGTACACAGTTCTGGTCTGGCCCATACTGCACGAGCCCCGGCCCGCCGGCGATGTAGGCGACGGTGCCCGCCGGCATCTTGCCGGACTGGCAATAGCTCAACGCCTGATCGGACGTTGCCAGGATGACTTCCCTGGTTGTTCCGGCAGCGGCCGGAAAGCCGAAACCCGCCACGCCCAGAACAAGCGCGGCTGAAACGATCCCCGCCGGCAGGCGGACGAACACGGACCCTTTGCTGATGATACGCGACATGGAACTCCCCTTTGTGTCAAGAACGACGCGAAACAATGCGATTGTCTTCTCCTTGTGTCTACGGTCTCGTTGCCGCATTCGACGGGCGGCCCGGATTTGATTTTCGCCCTGAAAGGCACGTCGAAACCCCTGTAGCGTAGGTATCCGATGACCGCGGAAGTTTCCTCAGGCCGCAACGGCCGGGGATCATTCCGACTGCAGTTTGTTTTTCAGATCGCTCGCCCAGCCGTCGAATGCCTGTCTGGCGTCGCCGAGATTGCTGGCGCTGTTGTTCACGCCCCAGACGTTCGAGCCGTATTTGCGATCGAGAACCTCGCCGAGCACGACCCGCGTTGTACCATCGGCCAGAACGGCGCCCATCGTAATCGAGCCTCCGCCCTGTGACAGGGTCATCCCGGGATTCGAATTGGTCAGCCGGGAGCTTTCGGTCGGGGCGTTCAGATAGATCTGTTTGATCTCCGGCGCCACGATAAGCGTGTCGGATTGGGGTGTGGTGACGAATGTATAACCCGCGTTTCCGAGAACATTGTGCATCGACTGGGCAAAGGCGCTCTGCAATTGCGCCACGTCGCTGTCGTTCAGCATGTAGCTTTCGCCGAACTCGGTAACCGCGCCCGGCGGCGCGGCATTGCGGGCATTGGCCGGGACCGCGAGCGTCTTGAGCAGGATCGTTCTGTACTTCGTCCAGTCGGTCCCGGGGCGCAGGTAGGCAAGCGCGACTTTGGAACCCTGCACGCGCTCGAGGCCGCCCGCAATCGACTGGGGTGCCTGCTGTTGCGCCGCCGCGCTTCCGCAGAGGGCGATTGCAGCGAGCAGAATGGCGCCGTTCAACCGGAGTGCACGCATGGTCATGACATCAATCCTTTTGATTTCCCGCCAGATGCAGCGGCGCTATCCTGCCGCGCGATTGCGCCCGCGCTGGAGTGATTGCTTCGGTCTTTCAGAAAATAGCGGGATCGCCTGTGCGGCTCGATTGGACTTCGGTCCATCGTCCGGTTCTGCGCCGGCACGATCGGGCGGTGTTCGAGGCTGCTGCTTACGGCGTGCGGATGAAGCCGTGGGTGCCGTGGCCGTCGCTGTAGTAACCCGCGATCGCGCCGGCGTCGTTGATGCTGTACGGTTCTGTGTCTTCCGAGTTCGGCGGGTCGAACGGCGTGATCTTTCCTTTCGGCGAGCGCACGAAGCCGTGGTTGAGGTCGTTATACATGTAGAGACCGGTGATGGCGCGCGTCGCGTTGACGGCCAGGGGTTCCGTCATCTGCGAGCCGGAAGGATCGAACGATCTGGTCTTGCCATCGGCTCCGCGGACAAAGCCGCTGTACGTCGTGCCATTCCGGTACGACCCGGCCGTCACATCCTTTCCGTTGATGCCGAAGGGATAGGTGTAGGACGTGCCGGGGACATCGAAGCTGGCGATGGTTCCGTTTGCGCTGCGGATAAATCCATGGACTCCGTTCGAGTCTTCGTAATAGCCGGTGACGTCACCATTGGCGTTGATGCCGTACGGTTCGGTATCTTTCGAGTTGGGCGGGTCGAACGCGGCCAGCGTTCCGTCGGCGGTTCGTACGAAGCCATGCCGGATCTGGCCCGCGTCGACATAGAAACCCGTGACCGAGCCGTCATCGCCGATGGCCTGCGGATTGGTGCCGATGGAGCCGGCGGGATCGAAGCTCGTGATCTTTCCGCCCGCTCTTCGTACAAAGCCGTGATAGACGTTTTCTTCGACGTAGTAAGAGCCCGTGATGGTTCCCTTCCTGTTGATCCCGACGGGTTCCGTCGCCATCGCGCCTTTCGGACCGAAGACCCTGATGGTTCCGTCGGCGGCGCGGACAAAGCCGTGAAAGACGCCGCCCGCATCGGCGTAGAACCCGGTCACGGTTCCACCGGCATTGATGCCGTGCGGATATGTATAAACGCCCACGTCGAAGGTGGTGAATGACGCTGCTGCGGCGGGCAGCGCCGGCACGATCAGGCACGACGCGGCGCAAAGCAGGGCGGGCGATAGTCTGTCCAAAACGCGTTCGAGAGGCGGCGTCATCTTGTAACTCTCACGCCAATACGGGCATTTTGTCCAGAGGCAAGCAGGCCGAAGGTGTCTTGTATCTGTCATCTGGCTTTTGCATCATCGACCGTCGGCGAAATCGGCTGCCGCGGGCTCGCGCGAACCGAACGTCTAAATGAGGGAAATCATGACGGCACAAACGAGGATCATGTTCACGCGCCGCCCTGGCTCGCTGGCCGGAGCAACCGCGCTGTGCGCGGTGCTGTGTTTCCAGGCGGCGGCGCTCGCGAAGCCGGTCTATACCGCGGTCGACGTGCCCGGAGCCACCGGTACCGAACCGGCGGGCATCAATGGCGCCGGGACGGTCGCCGGCGTTTACACGGACAGCAGGTACACGAGCCATTGCTTCGTTTGGGCCGGCGGTGGAACAATCTCTTATTGCGACCCCAAGAATTCGATCAACACCTTCGTGGCCGGCATCAACGACAGCGGCACCGTCGCAGGCAGCTGGAATGATTCCAGCAGCCAGACGCACGGGTTCGTGTACACCGCGAACGGGACGGCTACCGCCTTCGATCCGAAGGGATCGACCCGCACCACGTCGGGCGGCATCGACGCCAACGGCGACATCACGGGCGAATACCTCGATTCGAACAATGTCCCCCACGGCTTCATCTGCACGGGCACGTGCCAGAACGCCACCTCCTTCGATGTCACCGGCGCGACGGCCACGATCGGTTCCGCCATCAACGACAGTCAGACCGTGGCGGGCTATTATTACGACAGCGGCAACAAGCAGCATGCCTTCGTCCGCACCGCGAAGGGGAAGGTCACCACGATCGACCCCCAGAACTCCTTGTACCCCGAGGCGCTTTTCATCAATGACAGCGGTGCGATCGCGGGCGAGTATCAGGACCAGGAGGGTTCCCACCACGGCTTCGTGCGCGATGCATCGGGCAACATCACGTCATTCCAGGTCGACGGCGCCACGACGTTTGTGGGCGGCCTGAACAGCAACGGCGACGTCTGCGGAAGTTACGAGTTCGCGAGCAGCAAGGGACTGACCTTCTGGGCTTTCCTCCGCTCGTCCGGGGGAAAGATCACGACCTGGTACTATCCGAGGAACAGGAAGCACGCGACTTGTACAGGCGTCAATACCGACGACGCAACCACTGGCTTGTACAGCCGCACGCGGGAGGGCGCCCTGAAGGGCTACACCCGCACGCCATAGCCGGGCTTCCGCCGGCGCCCGTCACGGGCTGGGCAACGTCTGGGACTGCCGGCAGAAGTCCAAGGTGAGCCGGCTGTCGGCAATCGCCTTTTTGGCGGCCCGGATTTGACGCTGCGCCGAGACATTCTTTTCGCGGAGTTCGCGCAAGACTGTCCACGCCTCGAACGAGAGGGTACGCGACTGCAATACAAGGTCTTTGGGTTCGTGCTTCACGGCGCGGGCGCTCCTTCGCCCCGGTCATTCGACCATCGCGCACCATGGTGACAATTGGACGGAGGGGAAACGGCGTCGATGGTGATTGCCCTAAGGATAATCCCAAACGCAACAAGAGGACTCTGCGCCTCGATTGTTGTGCCGGTCGACCGCTCACCGGTCGCGCGACTGTAACTACTTTCCGTCGCTTTTGGCGTCCTCGCCAAGCCGGTTGATTGTTTCTTTTCCTTCCTGGCTGTGAATCCAGGTTTCGGACTTTTCCTTTGTCGCGAATTGCAGCGGGACGCGGTACGGCCTCGCGCGACCCTCTGCCGGCACCAGCACTTCGTATGTACCGGCAAACCGGGCATCCCTGGTCAGGGCTGCGTAAGGCGGCGGTACTTCGTTCTTTTTCTTTCTCATGAATCTGCGCCCGCGCGATCGATGGTCCCGAGCCAGGCTCGCGCCATGTCGGCGTCCACGGCCCAGACTTCTCCGGCGCGGTCTTTCGGCCGGGTGAACAATCTTGCGGCGCGATCATCCGCGCTTCTGGAGCCGGATCCGGCACCTGCCGAACCGTCGCCGCCGTGCCTGCGAAACACCTTCTCGACTTCGTCTTCCAGCTTGAGCGGAATTTCCCGCGCGGCCTTTTCGTGCAGCGAGCGTACGGCACGCATGACAGTCCAGCGCCGCAGTCCGCCGGGGTGCGGAAGGAGAACCTGGATGAGGTTGAGCAGGTGGGCCCGGTCTGCATGCGACAGATCGGGCGCAGTCATCGATGCCTTGCGAATGGGCTGTCTCCAGGCGTTGATCCGGCGCGCTTGGCGTCGCCGACGCGGCGAAGCTGCAAGCGTGTGAACGTACAGATAAATGCCGCCGTCACGGTGGCGAACGCCGGTCGCGTCCGCCACCGCAACGGGCGACTTAGGCCAGCTTCAGATTGGAAGCCTTGCTGCCGCGCGCATCCGGCTGAATGTCGAAGGTCACGCGCTGGCCTTCGCTGAGGCTGCGCAGGCCGGCCGCTTCGACGGCGGAAATATGCACAAACACGTCCTTGCCGCCGCCTTCCGGCGAAATGAAGCCAAAGCCCTTGGAGGTGTTGAAGAACTTTACAGTTCCCGTTGCCATTGATTTTTGTCCCGATCACAATGTTCCTGCACACGCAACATGCGTGGCGGGTGCGAAACGAGCTTCAGGGGAAGGTAGGTCCGGCCATTTCGTCCAGGCGCATCAAGCGACGGGAATTAAAACAACAGGTGCGCCTTCGTACTGACGAACGCCGTTCGCGTAGCCGCGAACATAGCGCCCCGCCGGCAAAAATTCAATCACCGCAGATTCTGCCTGAAAACAGGGGTTTTATTGGTCGGCCGGGTGCCGGAGGCCGGCTATCCGCGGGTTGGCACGACGGCACGCCGCCCGATCCCTCGCGTCGGTGCCGTCAGCCGCCGGGGTATTCGAGCGTGTAGGCGAGGGTCGCGCTGCTGTCCGGCGCGACGTCGAAGTCCCATGCGAAGGAACCGGACTTCACGATGTGCGCGCGCGATTCGGAAATGATTTCCATACCGCGATCGACCATGGGCTGGCGCGCTTCGAAGCGTACCGGGACCGGCTTGTGGTTGGCAACCGTCACCACGAAGGACTTTCTCGTACGTTCCTTCCCGCCGCTGCCGTATTTTTCGGAATCGGTCACGCGATATTCTGCGTGCACATCCACCGCCCGGCCGATTTCGATTTCCAGCGGAGAGCCTACCGCGGTATCCGAAACCAGGCTCTGACCGGCGAAGACGGGCACCCCCCCATTCCCGGTTCCACCACCGAGACGGAACCGGCCGGCATTCGAACCCGCTTTTCCAGGTACGAAGTATCCGAAATCTTCACCACCAGCGCTCGTTGAGCCGCGCAACCGCGGCAAGAGAACAAGTCGGTGTACACAAAGCCACCCTCCCCTTGAGGGAGGGTCGAAATTTGCGACCCCGCATTGGTGCGGGGAAGCAAATTTCGGGGAGGGGCGTTGGAGACAAAAGTACGACCCCTCCCCGAAAATCGTGCGCTGCGCTTACGATTTTCGACCCTCCCTCAAGGGGAGGGTCGAGGTCCGTCGCGCGTCGAAATCCAAAAACGAATTCCGTCGCGGCGCTCTTCGAACAGGGCGCGCCGCCGAAGCGAACCCTTCAAGGTTCGCCCTGCCATCGGTCTCCGGCTTCGCGCCTCGTTCCCTCCGGCAGGCCCCGCGCTTCGGCCCGCGCGTCTGTACGCGCGAGCCCGGGATCCGGGTCTCCCGTTCCGGCTTTCGCCGGCGAATTCTTTCGAACCGGGCCCCGCGCTTTCCGAAAAGAAAAACCCTCCGGAGCGCCGGGGCTCGGGAGGGTTCGCAATCACGCGAACGGTCGATACCGCTCAGGCGGTATCTCTCCCGTGAGCCGGGCAGGCGCCTTCGAATGGCCCTGGGGCCATTATCTGGCGCAGCATGCGTTTTGTACCTCGCATTGCACGACTCGACGTTTGGTTGCGGACACGATGTCCCCGAAGGGCGGCGCAAATACGCCCGCGATTGGTCATTGTCAACCCGATTTGCGCGCCAAAAATGCAACAGACGCCATTTGAAGTCCGCCGGAGGGCGCGGCGGCCGCACCTATCTTTTCAGCGAGAACACTGTACCGAAGCCATTCGTGCCCCCTTCCGATGCCGTTCCGTAGAGTTTCTTGTCGGCGCCGATGAGGAGAGGGGCTACGGGTTGGTCGCCATCCGTGCCGCCGCCGAAAGAGTACAGCACCGTTTCGGCGCCGGTGGAGGTGACCTTGAACACGACACCGGCATCCGCGCTGCCGCCCTGCTGCGTTGTGCCGTACAGATTGCCCTTCCCGTCCCTGACCAGGCCGGCATAGGGCGAGGCGCCGTCGCTGCCGCCTGGAAACGAGTGCAGGACTGTTTCCGTGCCGTCCGGCGCAAGCTTGAACACTGTCCCGCCGTTCGCTGTCCCGCCGAACCTGGTGGTGCCGTAGAGATTGCCCTGCCTGTCCATGACCAGCGATGTCTGGGGGAATGCGCCGCCGCTGCCCCCCGGGAAGGCAAAAATTACGCTTTCGTTTCCCGCGGAATCGATCTTGTAGACCGTGCCGCAGCCGCCGGAGCAAACCGCGCTTCCGCCGCCGGCATAGGTCGCGCCGTACAGGTTGCCGTGCTTGTCCATGACGGGGCCCCACCACGGGTTGGCGCCGTCGCTGCCGCCTGCAAAGGCATGGAGCACCGTCTCGGTGCCGTCCGGCGCGAGTTTGAAGACGGTGCCGCATCCGTCGAAGCAGTCCGCACCGCCGCCGTTATAAGTGGCGCCATAAAGGTTGCCCTGCGCGTCCTCGATCAGGCCACCGCCGTAAGGAAAGGCGCCGTCGCTGCCGCCGAGGAAAGCATGCAGCACGGTCTGCTGCTCAGACGAATCGATCTTGAATATGACGCCGCAATTGCAGGGAAAGCTGCCGCCCGAATTCGTCGTGCCGTAGATGTTGCCGTTCTGGTCCCGGACCAGATTGCCGTAGGGAATGCCGCCATCGCTCTGGTCGGTAAAGGAATAGAGCACCGTCTCGCTACCGTCGGGTGCCAGTTTGAAAACGGTTCCGGCGCCGGCGCCGCCGCTCGTCGTCGTACCGTAGAAATTCCCGGCCGTGTCCTCGATCAGTCCTGCTTCGGGGACGGCGCTGTCGGTGCCGCCGGCGAAGTTGTACACGACCTTGAAGCCCTTCGCCTGCGCGCCCCCTGCCCAGAGCAGCAGGGCGAGACCGGCCACGGAAATTTTTGCGATCGAATTCCCCGAATATCGTGACATTTCTTTTCCTCTTGCTGTGTTCGCGGGACGATGAGGGCGGCGCGCCATTGCCGCTGACCGTCAAGCTGTCGGGAGCGCCCGCGCGCCACACCCGGCGGAGCTTTGGACTCCCTCCGAGCGTGGCGCCTCTGCGGCAAGCCGGCCGAGCAGCAACATCCGGCCCTATTTGTGGCTTACCTCGAGCATGTGCTGGAACATTTCGGCCGTGCCGCCTTCGCCGGCGGACCACTGTACCTGGACGGTGTGTGTGCCCGCGGCGACGCTGGAGCCGCAGAAGAATCCGACCGCGTGCGACGAGAGGTCCAGGCCGGCATTGGCAAATACGTAGTCGCCGGTTGTAAGCGGAGCGCACTCGATGCTGTTGTCGAGCAGCACCTGCAGATGCACGTTGTCGTTGGTGGTCTCATTGCCGATATTGGCGAAGAACGTGCCCGCAACGCAGCCGGTCTTGCCCTCCCGGAAGGTAATCGACCCTCCATCCCCCATGTTGACGAAGCTCGTCGATGTCGTGGTTTGAATGGGTGCCGAAGCGGAAAATTCCGTCTTCTTGAAGGTGCAGCTTCCGGTGGTGGCGGGCGGCGCGCTCAAGAGCGATCCGGCAGCGGCGTGCGCCGCCGTCGATAGCGGGCTCGCCGAGAGCGCGATGGCCGCCGCGAGTGCTGTTGCATAAATACGCATGATGTCTCCTCCGTTTGAAAGATTGGATCGGTTTGGTGGAGGAGAGATCGCAGCACCGCCGTTGCCGCCGCGTCAGAAGAGCGTCAAGGCGGCGTCAAAGCGCCGTCAAATCGACAGGCATGGCGAAGTTTGATGCACATCCCGCCTCGCCCGGTCCGGCACCGCCCCCGCGCTACAGGCAGCAGCCTTGGTCAAGAACGGCGGGGCAACGGAGTTGCGTGCAGACGCCGTGCTTCCTGCCGGCAATCGTAGGGAAGGTGTCTGTCGTCACAAAAATCCGGCCACAATCCGGAGGCTTGCCAGAACTGGAGGAGGCCGAGTTCGCGAGCGAGAACCGGAAACCGTGGATCGCGCTGGAATGGGCGCATGTAGGCGCGAAAAAGAATGTCGGTGTCGCCGTGACGAAGCCGGACCAGCGCCCGTGGATTGTTCAATATTCCATAAGCCTCATCGATGGCCCCCAGATAGACCAGATTCTGCAGCGGAATTTGGGGGTCATTGTGTTGCGCCAGGCGCCTGGCGGCGTCGATTGCGGCCGAAATATTCGTGGCGGTCGGCTGCGCGCGCGCCAGAAGCAGATCTCGAAGCGAATACTCCCATGGCGTTGGCATGTTCGGAATGGCGGTTCCGTTGTCCAGCGCGCGCAGCAGCCTGTTGGCATCGCCGAAGCGGAGATCGAACCGCGCGCGTGCATCCTCGATCATCGGCGAGTCGGGCCAGATCCTCTCCGCATCTTTCAGTTCAGCGGCTGCGGTTGTCGCATAGCCCGCATAGGCGAGCGTGGTAATGAGACCGTTGCGAAACAGGGTCGAAGCAGGATTGAGATCGACCGCTCTTCTGGTGCTGTTGATGGCCTGTTCCGCATTTCCGATGTCCATCAGCAGTTGAGCCTTCATGGCGTGCAGCGCTGCGCAATCCGGATCGTGTGCAATTCCACGGTCCAGCAGATCGAGGCGATCGGCGTAGCGCCAACGCGGCAGCAGATTTTCCTCCGCGGCATAGGCGATGCCGATATTGGAATCCATGGCCAGAGCCGCCTGCAAATGGCTCCTCGCGATCCGGCGGCGCGCCAGTACCGACGGAGTTTCATCCTCCGATGCGTCGGACGAGCCGGCTTCGACAAAGCCCAGCATCGCCAGCGCCCGGGCATTGCCGGGATCTGCCTGTACAACTTTCCGCCACAACGCGATCGCCAGATCATCCGCACCGTCGAAGTCTGGCCGATTGCAGGCTGAAAAAAGCAGCCTCAACCGGCTGCCATCGAGTTTCCGAACGTCATTGCTTGCGCCCGTTGCGCAGGCGAGCACGCGAAACGCCGCGTAGGTCACCCGCTGACGAAGCAGGGCCGGATCGGTCGCGACGAGACTCGACGACCACAGCAGGTCCTCCGAACCGCGTTTGGTCAGGGCGGCATCCGCCTCCAGACGGGCACCGAAGCGCTGCAAGACGACGTTAAGTACAAAGTCCGCAGGGCCGGCCCCGGACCCGTTGCTGAACGCAAGCCCGCCACGAGCCCCTGCGATGTTTTCGAGCTCTGCCGCGAGGCTGTCCCGGATCGGAGCGCCGCTCGCGATGACTGCAATCCCGATATCCCGGGAAACGGGCAGCCAGATTCGCGCGACCAGCGCCGCCGCAATGGCGGCGACCAGGATTCCGGCGCCGATGGCTGCGTAGCCGTGCCGGCGAAGCGTTGACGCCGCCGCGGCGGGAACGCCGTCCGCGCGGGGAGGTGATTCGGGTCCAGCCTGCGTTTGGGGGGAAATCTGCCCCTCTGCGGCAGCCGGCGTGCTCAGCCGGTAACCGACGCGCGCGATCGTCTCGACCGTAAAGTGCCGCGTGCCTGCGAATTCCGCGATTTCGCGAACCTTGGCGATGCTGCGGTTGATCGCGTCGTCGCCGACGACCACGCCGTCCCAGCAACTTTCGATGAGCTGCTCGCGCGAAACCACCGCGCCTTGAGCCCGTGCCAGCGCGACCAGCACCTGCATGACGCGGGGCTGTACGGTCTCCTGCCGGCCCGCGGCCATGATCTGGCGCTGGGACGGGCAGACGCGCAGGGAGCCGATGCGAAACTCCGGTTCGCGGGCCAGATCGACCGACAGCAGCGCACGGGAAACGTCCAGCGGCCGGTTCATCGCGATGGAACGTCAATGATCGGTCGCCGGTCGGCATTTGACCGGCTGCAGGTCATTCCGCACGCCCATGATTCCTGTACCAAATGCCCGCGCGGGCCTGCAGCGTCCGCGCGAGAGCAGAGAGGCGACACCGCTCCCACACCCGATCCCCGAAATCCTTCGAACGGGCGGTACTCTATCCAATGGCTTCGGGACGGAAAACACCGGTTCGGAGAACGGCTGATCTCTGCCTCTCGCGTGGGTCCGGCGGTGCTCGCGACGGGTGTCGAATGGTCGACACCTCAAATCGAGAGGAGCTTTCCCATGAAGTATTCCGTTGCTCTACTGGCCGCCGCGGCCGTTTGCGCGATCGGCAGCGCTGCCGCAGGCGCCTCCACAAGCCGGGAAACGTCCGGACAGAAAATGCCGACGCCCTTGCACCTGTCGCACGCGCCTGCAGTTGGAGGAGCCAGCGCCATCGCCGGGACATGGCTCGCAAGCTATGACGGCGGGGTGCATGTCGGTTACATACAATGGCAGAAGGGCGGAACCCTCTGGCAGATGATCGATTTCGCGCCGAAGACCGGCAACCTCCTGATGGGCGACTGGTCGACAGACGGACGCGGCACGTACACGCTCACGGCGGCCGGCTGGACGTACGACACCAGGGGGAACAATCGAAACGGCTATTTCACCAAAACCGAATCCGAGACACTTTCGGGTGACAGCTACAGCGGCACCTTCGAGGTGACCTATTACGACCTCGGCGGAAACATCACCTTCCAGCACGACGGCACGGCCTCGGCAACCCGCATCGAGAGCCAGTGAACCGGAATGGGCACGCGCCTTTGTGCGCGTGCCCTTCCTGAAAAAATCCGGAGCAAAAACCCGGGTCTGCTGCCGGCCTGAATGTCCAAATGTCCCACGTCACTCGTGAGATACCTGCAGCGTGCGTTGAAAAAGCTGCGAATCCCCGCCGAGGCCGCTGGCGTACTGAACCTGAATCGTATGTTTGCCGGGTGCTATTTTGGCGCCGCAGAAAAATCCGGCCGAATGCGACGAGAAATCATCGCTGGAATTCGCGAAAATGTAGCCGCCGGTCAGCGGCGCGCAGGCGGTCCCGTCGAGGAGCACCTGCAGCAACACGTGATCGGTAGCGTCGGCGTTGCCGGCGTTGGCAAAAAACGAGCCCGCCACGCAGCCCATCCTGGTTTGCCGGAAGGTGATCGAACCGCCTTCGTGCAAATTGACATATCGGGTCGACGTGCTCTGGTCGAAGGACGCCGCCGCGGCAACGTCCGTGGTCTTGAAACTGCAGCTGCCGCTTACGGCCACAGCCGGAGTCCTTGGAGACGATGGTCCCGCGGCCGGCCTGTGTGTCTTCAGGGCTGAAGATCCCGGCATCGCCAGTGCGGCCGCCAGTGCCATCACATGGACACGCATGATGTGTTCCTCTTCCGGAGCTGAAACGGGACGGTCGACGACGAGGCCGGCGTCATCGCATGAAGTCCGGCGAATGGTTTGTCGTCCGCCAGTAATCGGCCAACCCCCAATCGGCGAACAGCGCGGGAATGCGCGGGTCGCGGCGCAGCGGGATCAGATCCGGAACGAAGAGGGCCTCCCACCCGGGGTCCGTCAAAGGTTCGCGGTTCCGCCGGGACCGGACCGCCGATTGCACAACCTGCAGCGCGCCATCGTCATCGCCGAGGGCGGTGAGGAACTGTACAGCGACGTCGGCGTCGATGTCGGGTTCGGCACGCCAACGGGCGCGCAACGAATCGAATTTGTCGACGTCGCGCGTGGCAAGAGCGAGCGCGGTTTCGCGGCACAGGCGGAGGAACGCGGCCTTGCGCAGCGAAAGGCGGTCCGGCAGGGCGCTCAGCCACGTCGCGAGCCCGAACCAGTCATGGCCGTACGCAAAATATTTCACGTGCAGGTCGAAAAACGCGCTGCGCAGCCTGTCGTCCCGGTCGCGGTCGATGATATCCATGACCTCCCTGCCTTCGTCGTATCGGCGCGCCTTCATCGAGGCGAGCGCAAGGTCCGGTGCGGCGTATGGTGTTGCCGGGCCAAGCACATAAGCGCGCGCCAGTTCGTTCAGCGCTTCGTAATTGCGGCCTACATACAGGAGAAACTCGCCGTGCCAGGCCAGCACCTGGGCGTTGTTCGGTTCGAACCGGAGCGCGCGTTCCAGCTGGCTGTCGATTTCGCGCAAGCGTGTCGCGGGCATGAGCATGGCGAGCACGCCGAGCGCCTCCGCATTGTGCGGTTCGAGCGCCAGTGCGCGCCGTGCCGCATCGCCGGCGGCCCTCGTCAGCGCAGGATTGTACGGCTTTCCGTTTTCGACAGGCATGTCGGCGGCGAGAAGCCTGCGGGCCGCCGCCAGGGCCGCCCACCCGTTCGCAAAAGCCGGATCGAGGCGGACGGATGCTTCCAGCTCGGCAATGGCGGCGCGCGGATAACGCTCGAGGTACAGACGCCGGCCTTTCAGAAAATGGTCGTACGCCACCGCGTTCGCGCGTGGCGGTTCGCCGAAGGAACCGGACGCGAGCAGCTTGCCGAGCGCGGCGGCAATCTGCACCGCAATCGCGTGACGCGGCGCCGGTCCCGACGCCGTCCCCGTGTCGTAGGCGTGGCTCCAGACGACGCTGTCGTCCGCGATGCTCATCAGCTGGGCTATGACCCGTATCCGGCCGCCGACGCGTTCCACCGAACCGCTCAGGACGTGTGTGGCGGCGGGTGCATGCGGCGCGCCCGTGCGATCGGAGCGGAACCCGGCGGGCGCGAGCGCAACGCGCAGCTTGCCTGTGCCCGAAAGCCGGTTTTCGATGTCGTCGGGGAGCCCGCGGGAATAATACTGCGACTGCGGATCGTCGCTCAGGCTCTGAAACGGCAGCACGGCAAGAAGCGGTTCTTCCCGCGGCGGCGCGGCTTTGTACAACGAGACCCAGATGACCCCGGCGAGAGCGCAGAGGAATGCGAGGGCCACTGCAACGGCGATTGCTGCGGTTCGGCGGCCGCTGCGAAACGCGGAACGGACGGCCGGACCGGAATGGCCTGCGGCGGGCGATTGCGCGGAGGCGGGCGCCGCGGCGCCGCGATCGCTCTCCGCCTGTACGTCCTGTGCCGCAAGGTCGTCGCTCGGGAGCGGCGCGGGACGAGACGGTGTCCGGGCCAGTTCCTGGAAAAGCTGCTGCGTTTCCGCGGCCGGCGAGGCGCCGAGTTCCGACTTGAGCAGCTCGCGAAAGCGCTCGTAGCGACGGTGGAGCGCGGCGGAATCCCCTGCCAGATGATCCAGTCTGAGGCCGAGCCGCAACACGACCTCGTTGGTACCGTCCCGCTGCTGAAGCAGATTGACCACCCTGCGCGCGGGCTCGAATTCGCCTTTCGCCATGCCGGCCTGTACGGCCGCGACCGCCACATCGACGAGGTGCTCCTGCACGCGGACGCGCTCGGCCTGGAGCCAGGCATCGAAGGACGGATCGATGGAGGAAAGGTCTTCAAGGACGTCGCCGCGCCATTCCGCGAGGGCGCCGGCCAGCTGCTCCAGATCGCCCGATTGCGCCGCCGCGGTTATCGCCGCTACATCGGTGCCGACGGCATCGCCGACAGCGACCGTGTCGCGTTCCGTTCTGACGAGGTGATCGCCCCCGAGCAGGGAGCGCAGTTCGTAGATCGCCTGCCGCAGGCTCGCCCGCGCCTGCTCGTCCCCCCGATCGCCCCACAAGAGCGACGCGAGCCGCTCGCGCGCGACCGGCTTCCCGACAATGCAGAGATACCCGATCAAGGCCCGCGTCTTGCGGCTCGTGGGCGTCATGTCGGTGCCGCTTCCGACCTCGACGAGCTTGATTCCGCCGAGGCAACAGACGCGGAATCCCGGTTCCTGGAAAATGCGCTCCAGCACGTTTGCCCCCGGCGCGAATGCGAACGTTCGGCTTCGCTTGGTCAACCATTAATATTGGCCGGATTCGTCGTCCGGTCAAAGCCGAGGGGCTGGGGCAAGCGGCGGCGCCGGGCGAATCGCGTGCGTCGTCATCGGGTCGAAGGTCGATCCCGGGCTTCGGGCGGGTTCGCGCCGTTGGATGGAACTTTCGCGCATCAGCAAATGTTACCGCCCGAAAGAGGGAGATGACGGATGCGCGATCTGATTTTGGAAAAGGTCCGCGAGGCGGAGGAACTGGCGGCCCAGTCCACGGACGGCAGTGCAACCCAGCAGGGGTGGATGCGGGTTGCAAGCTCGTGGCGGCTCATCGCGGAACGGCTGCTCGCGGATCGTACAGGCGAAGACGACTCCACGATCATCGTCCTGCACTGAGGCGTTTCCGGCGATCGCGGCCCGCGATATTTCCGCATCGTCGCGGCCCGCAGTGTCGGGTCCGTGAATTCCACGCTGTAACAGTCCCGGGGTTTCAACAGGGTTGTTGCGCCAAGCGAGAAAGTCGCAGCGGCGTCGGAAACCGGATATGGTGCCCGCCAACATTCAAGCTGGAGCCGGACCCGATGACTGCTCGCATCGCAACCTGTCGCTGTGGCCAGTTGCGGGCGGAATGCACGGGAGACCCGGTGCGCGTGTCGGTCTGTCATTGCCTGGACTGCCAGAAGCGAAGCGGGAGCGCCTTTGCCGCCCAGGCCCGCTGGCCCGAAGACCATGTCGAAGTGACCGGCGCGTTCAGCGCGTGGTCCGTGGTTGGCGAGAGCGGCGCGCGCGCGACCTTCCGGTTTTGCCCGCGCTGCGGTTCCACGGTGGCCTATGTCACCGACGGGATGCCGGGGGTGATTGCCGTGCCCGTCGGCGCATTCGCCGATCCGAAATTCCCTCCGCCGCACTATTCCGTGTACGAAGAACGAAAGCATTCCTGGGTTGCCGTGCTCGGAGACGGTATCGAGCATTTTCCATAGCGCATGGTCCCCGTGCCCTTCCGGGTTCTCCTGCACACGAACAGGCGGGCTCGTTGCCGGCATGGCTGGCGGCGGTGAGCGCTCCCGACTGTCGATACTGGTTTGAAAGATGCGTGCGCCCATGCGTTGAAAGATAGAGCATGTCCCGACCGACGACCCTGGAACGCGCCTTCGAGCTTGCCCGCACGGGCAACTACAGCGGCATTGGCGAAATCCGCGAGGTGCTCCAGGCGGAAGGATATCCGCGCAACCAGCTGGACGGATCGCTGTCGCTGCAAAAGCAGCTTCGCAAACTGTGCGCCGACGCCAAACGCGCGAAAGGCGCCTGAGCGGCGCAGGGCAGAAGCATCCGCGGCGCGGGACGCGGTCCCCCACGTAAGCCAGGTTGCCGGGAATAGAATACCGCCGTTCTTCGCACCCTTGGCGCAGGCGCGCCGATTGAAGCCGCATGGTGTTTGCTCAAACACGCGCGACGTGGTTGCTTTGGGGCGGCGGAACGGTTCGGTCCGTCATTTTTGGGGAGAAACCGATGAATCTTTTTGCTTCCGCGGCACTCGGCGCTTTGGCGCTGATTTCGGCCGCACCGGCTTTGGCTGGTTTCAGCGGCGAGTACACCATGGTCTTCTACAGTGGACCGACGCATGAAAAGACCGGGACCGAATGCGTCACCTTCACCAATACCGGCAACATTCTCGGCTTCCCGGACAGCGGCACGTGGACCTCCAGCACGCTCTCGGGATGGGGGGGAAATTTTGTCGTCGATGGCAAGACACTGCGCTGGTACGGAACGTTGCAAGAAGCTACCGCCGCGACAAATGCATACAACAAGATCAAGAACGACGTGCCGGGCATGGGCGGATTCGACGAATGGAACGTGAGCAACTCCCCGATCACCGCAGTAAACGACGGCACGCAGCGGCTGAGACCGGGTTGCCGTTCGCACCAGCCAAAGCATTTCGGCAGCCCCGCGCACTCACCATTGGGGCGTCGATGAGCCCAACGAGACATGCGGCGTTCGCTTCCGCGGCGCTCGGCGCTGCGGCGCTGATTTCGGCTGCACCGGCTTCAGCCGGGTTCAGCGGCGAGTACACCATCGTCGTCTTCAGCGGCCCGACGCATGAGAAGACGGCTTCGTACTGCCTGACGTTCACCAACACCGGCAACATCCAGGATTTCCCAGACAGCGGGACATGGCAAGCACAAGGGGACCCTTACTGGGGTGGCAATTTCGTGGTCGACGGGAACGTTCTGCGCTGGTACGGAACGACCTCCAATGCCACGGAGGTCATGAACTTCTACAACACGATCAAGGACGACGTGCCGGGCAGAGGCGGGTTTGACGACTGGTTTGTCAGTGCGCCGCCGATCACCGCCATCGACGACGGCACGCAGCGGCTGAGGCCGGGCTGCCGTTCACACCTGCCCAGGCATTTCGGCGATCCGACCCGATAGGTCATTTTGCGCAAGCGGATGGGCGCCGGGGGCTGCGCGCCTTCCACGGCGAGGAAGCCGGCGTGGGCGACCGCAGAATTCGCCTCTGTTTCTCTTCGGACCGATGCGCGGCTGCTGGCGTGTACGTCCCCATGTGTGCCGACCGTCAGGCTTAGCTACGGCGTGACTTCCCACACCGTGCCGTTGCCGTACGCGCCGCCCGCGTAGCTCGTGCTGTAAAGATTGCCGGCCCCGTCCAGATTGACCGCCGCGGCGGGGTTGCCGCCGTCGCTTCCGCCGCTGAACGCGTAGAGCACGCTTTCGGTCCAGGCTCCTTTGGTCTGGGTCAGCTGGAAGACGACGCCGCAACCCACGTTTTCGGTGCAGCCCGACTGGCCGCCGGAGAAAGCGGTTCCGTACAATACGCCGCCCTCGCTCCGGGTAAGCGCCGCCTGCGGGGTTCCGCCGTCGTCGAGATTCTGGAAACTGTACAAAACATGTTCGGTCCAGTTGCCGTTGGACGGCGCGAGCGAATAGACGGCGCCGTAGCCGAATGTGCCGCCGGTCGTCGTCGTGCCGTAGAGCGTTCCCTTTGGTCCCGCAATCAGGACGCCCCACGGCATCCCGCCGTCGTTCCCTTCGAAGGTATGGATCGTGTTGAAACTCCATTTGCCGCCGTCCGGCGAAACTTCATACACGACTCCGCATCCGACCAGGCAGTTCCGGCCGCCCCCGGCCGATGTCGTGCCGAACAGGTTGCGTTGCCTGTCGAGGAAGAGGCCGGCGCGCGGCGCCGCGCCATCGCTCCCGTCCTCGAAAACATGGAGTACGGTTTCGCTCCAGCCGCGGCCCACTTGCGGCGAAAGCTCGAAAACGGTGCCGCAGCCACCGCCGCAGTTTCCCCCGCCGCCACCGCCGCCGGTTGTCGTGCCGAAGATATTGCCGGAACTGTCCATGACGAGATCGGCTGTCGGATTGCAGCCGTCGCTGCTGTCCTTGCCGAACGACCAAAGCGTGTGGTGACGCCACGAACCCTTCTGCTTGCGCGCCGAAAAGACGATTCCGCAATTGTAACTGCCGCCATAGGCGGTCGTCCCATAGAGCGTGCCGGACGACGTCATCAGCCCGGCGAATGGTTCCGAGCCGTTGGTGCCATCGAACTTGACGAGGGTCTTCTCGGTCCATGCGTTGTCGGCCTGGTGCAGCGCGAAGACCGCGCCATTGCCGCCATCGCCAAAGGCCGAGTCCATGCCGTAGAGCGCGTCACCCCGCACAAGCAGGCGCCCCAGCGGATACCCCCTGTCCGGTTTCTTGAAACTCCACAGCACGTGCTCCGTCGCCGCCGAAGCGGGCGATGCCGTCAAAGCGATGAGGGCCGCGGAGAGCCCCATCCATGCAATCGCGATGCGAGACATTGATCTCCTCCGGGCGCGCCAGGGTTGGGTGCCTCCGATCATCGCACTTGTCGTCGGTTCGTTGAAGCCTGGACGTTTCGGTTATGGAAAATTGCCGGCGCCCCGATCCTGGCCGCGTGGACGGCAGAAGGCGGGTCCGGCCGCCAGCGTCAGGCCGACGGCGCGCCATCCGCAATACGCAGGCCGCGCTGATTCAGTACAAACGTACCGGGCGTCAGAAGCGCAGGCGGACCGTGGCGCCGCCGCCGGGCGTCTCGCCGATATCGACGGTCGCGTGATGAAGGGACGCGATCTGGCGCACCAGCGTCAGGCCGACGCCGCTGCCCTGGCGCTTGGTGGTGAAGAAAGGCACGAACACCTTGTCGCGCTGCGCGGGCGCAATCCCCGGACCGCTGTCGGAAACGGCGATGACGAGATGACCGTCGAAGTCGCGCCGCGCCGAAAGCGCGATCGTCCGCTCATGCTCCTGGTCGAGCGCTTCGATCGCGTTGCGCACCAGGTTGATGAGGGCCTGGTCGAGCAGCTCGGTGTCGGCTTCGACCTCCAGCGTCTCCGGCTCGACCACGGTGTGGAAGGCGATGTCGCGCGCCGCGAGTTCGCCCGCAAACAGCTGCGCGATATGGGCAAAGCGCCGGCGCACCGGCGCGATCTCGGGCCGCGTCACCAGCCGCCTCGTGAGCCGGCGATGGTTCTGTACGAAGTGCAGCAGGCCTTCGCTCCGCCGTGCGACCGTTTCGAGCGCGTCGCCCGCGTCGGCGAGCGGGAGGGCCGCAGGCGCGTCGGCGGGAAGCGAGCTGCGGGCTTCGCGTACGAGTTCGTTCGCCGTGGCGGCGAGCGAGGATATCGGAGTGAGGGAATTCATCACTTCGTGCGCCATGGTACGAATGACGGTCTGCCACGCCGCGAGCTCCTGCGCGCTCATTTCGCTCTGGATGTTCTGCAGCGACACGATGCGCTGTTTCTCGCCGCGAATGGTGAGATCGGTCGCCGACGCTTTCAGCTGCAGCGGCCCGGACGCGCGCTCCATCCTGAGGATCGCGCTGGCGCCGGGCTTGAGGCCCTCCATCGCCGCGACGAAAGCCTCGCCGTGGCGCGCGAATTCGGCGACGCGCGCGATCCGGCTCTCGAACAGGCGGCGCGCCGCCATGTTGAGCAACTGTACGCTGCCATCGGCATCGATGGTGATCAGCGCCACCGGAACATGGGCGAGCAGCGTCTGGAGATAGTGCGCCTGCTCTTCGCGAAGCGTCCGGCTGGATTGCAGGCGGTCGAGCACCCGCGTCATCGCCGCGCCGAGCTCGCGGAAGGCGGAATCGCCGGCGAGGCCGGTGAAGCTCTGCGAGGTGTCGTCGAAGGCGACGGCGTCGAGGAAGCGCGCCATCTCGCGGCCGGATTGCGTCGCGTACCGGTAGAACAGCGCCACCTGTACCAGTGCCGTTATCGCGACCAGCGTGGTCCCGATGTACCAGTGCGTATGCGTCGCCATCCAGGTGGCGAGGAACAGGGTGATGAACAGCCCTGCGGCCCTCAGCGCTATGCCGGTGCGGAAGCGGCTAAATTCCATGCTTCTCCATCCGCCGGTAAAGCGAAGCCCGCGTCAGGCCCAGCGCTTTGGCGGCCTGCGAGACGTTGCGATTGGTCCGCTCGAGCGCGCCCATGATCGTGGATTTTTCCATGGTGTCGAGGGTCACGGTCGAAGAATCCGGCGTCTTTGGCGCGGAGAACCGGGAGGCGTTCAGGGGAAAATCCTCGGCTTCCAGGATCATGCCGCCGCTGAGGATGACGGCCCGCTCCACCGCATGGCGCAGCGCCCGCACATTGCCGGGCCAGTCATGGGCGCAAAGGTGCGCAAGAGCGGCCGCGCTCAGCCGCTTGGCCGGGAAATTGTACTTCTGCGCATAGAAGCGCACGAAGTGTTCGAGCAGAAGCGGAATGTCTTCGCGCCGTTCGCGCAAGGGGGGCAGCGCAATCTCGACCGTGTTGATGCGGTAGAGCAGATCCTGGCGGAACAGGTTCTCGTCGGCCAGCCGTTCCGGCGGAAGGTTGGTGGCGGAAATGATGCGGACGTCGATGGGCTCGGGCCTGTTTGCGCCGACCGGTACCACTTCGTGGCGCTCCAGCGCCGTCAGGAGCTTGCCCTGGAGATGCAGCGGCACGTTGCCGATCTCGTCGAGGAACAGCGTGCCGCCGGCAGCGGCCCGGATGAGACCGACGCGATCTTCCTTGGCATCGGTGAAGGCGCCGCGCCTGTGCCCGAACAGCTCGCTCTCGAAAAGCTGGGGCGACAGCGCGCCGAGATCGACGCGCAGGAAAACCTCGTTCGCCCGGCGGGAGAGCCTGTGCAGTTCGCGCGCAACGAGCTCCTTGCCGGTGCCGTTCTCGCCAAGGATCAGGACGTTTGCGTCCGCGGGCGCGGCGCGCCGGACGGTCTCGAACACGCGCAGCATCGCCGGCGCTGTACCGATCATCTCCGAGTCCGCCTGGAGCGCCGCCACCAGCCCGCGATTGCGGTCGCGCAGTTCGGCGGCCTCGAGACGCGAGTGACGAAGATTGGCGGCGGCCGTCAGGGTCGCCAGCAGCCGTTCGTTTTCCCACGGCTTGATGACGAAATCGGCGGCGCCGCTTTTCATCGCCGTCACGGCGAGATTGATGTCGCTGTGCGCCGTCACCAGAACGACGACCGCCTGCGGATCGATCGCCAGCACCTTCGCCAGCGCCGACAGGCCTTCCCGGCCGTGTTCGGCGCCGACGGCGAAGTTCATGTCGAGCAGGAGCACGTCGAAGGCATTGCGGCTGACGAGGTCGGGCAGCCGCGCCGGATCGCGCAGGGTTTCGACCGAACGGAAATGCCGCTTCAGCAGGAGCCGGGCGGCGAGAAGGATGTCCTCCTGGTCGTCCACCACCAGGATGCGGGCGGGGCTGGGGAAGGCAGGAGGCATGTTCGATTCCGGACAGTATCCGGCGGACCGTACGCTGACGGACAGGGGCTGACAACCGCCAACGCTGCAGCAACTAATTCCTGCCCATCCTCGACCTGATCGCTGCGCCTGTTTTGAAAGTGGACCAAAGGAACGTGAAGACAGCTTGCCTTAAGTGCTGCGGCCCAGAGCCGCGAAGCCGACCAAAAGACATAGGTGATGAAGAGCGAAATCTCGCACGCCGCACGTGGAGTTCGTTGGAATTGGCGATCCCGGAGCGCTAGATGACTCCAATCAAGCTGAGCGCGCGTAGTGCGGCCTACCGGTAGTACCTTACGCAAAACGCTACGGCGTGCGCAGGAAGCCGTGATAGGCCCCTTGAGGCTTTTCATAATCGCCGGTAATCCAGCCCAGGTCGTTGATGCTTGTGGGGAAGGTCGCATACGCATGCCGCACCCCGAACTCCGTCACAGCGCCGCTGCTCCGCCTGGTGAAACCGTACGTTTTCGTCCTGCGGCCTTTTGCCTGACCGAAATCTCCTGCTGTCGCGTTCTTTTTGTTGATTCCGGTGACCTCGGTGTCTTTCTCCGACCCAATGGCAAACGTCGTAAACGTCCCGTCCGGCGCCCGTAAGAAGCCGTGCCTGCCAGTGTTATCGTAGTACTGTCCCGCAATTGTCCCGCCCTTATTGATACCTACGACTTCGGTGTGAGTCGATCCAGGAGGGTCGAAGCTCGTGATCGTTCCATTGCGTGCCCGCTCAAACCCATGCTCCACATTTGCGTTGTCGAACCAAACACCGGCAATGTCGCCTTTGTCATTGATGGCAGCTGCGCCGCTGCTGGTTGAGCCGGCGGGTCCGAACGTGGTGAAGCTTCCATCGGGCGCCCGCAAGAAACCGTGAACAAGACCCGTATTGTCTTCGTAAGCGCCGGTAATAGTGCCCCCTAGGTTTATGCCATTCGCGCCGGTGTCGATTGATCCCGGTGGATCAAAAATCGTGATCGTGCCGTCAGCATCTCGCACGAAGCCGTGCTGGCTGGAACCGTCATCATAATCCCCGGTAGTTTCGCCGCTATCGTTGATTCCCCATGCCTCCGTGTCGGGATATTGGCCCGCATCAAACGTTGTAATCGTCCCGTCCGGTGCTCGGACGAACCCGTGCGCACCAACATCGTCGCCGTAATAGCCTGCAATCGTACCGCTGCCGCTGACGCTGGTTGGAAAAGTGCTGATCGATCCCGAAGGATCAAATGTCGTGTACGTTGCCTTGGCATCAGCCGAAGGGCTGCCTTCCGTCTGGCAGAGAAATGAGATGAGCACGATACAATAGAGTGCCGAAGAGGTTTCCAATCGCATTGATATTGCCCACAGGTAAGCGTCCGGTTTCGGCCGCCTTGTGCAGCATGGGGTGATTTGAGGATGGTTGTGGAGAGTCGCTGCTCAAGTGACTCATGTAACCAGGACCGTCCCTATGTCTGGAGATATCTCCAAAGTTTTTGTCGCCGACACGCG
>DATGGN010000136.1:0-7191 GCA_035308485.1 Rhizomicrobium sp. | reverse complement strand
TGTTGCTGGTGCCGCCCTGCTCGGTGGTCCCGTAGATCGCGCCCGTCGAATCCATGATGAGATCGCAAAGCGGAGAGACGCCGTCGTGGATCGCGGTATTGCCGAAATACCAGAGGGTCTGCTGGGTCCAGCCGCCTTTGGATTTGGTCAGCTCGAAAAGCGTGCCGCCGTTATAGGTCCCGGCCGAACTGGTGGTGCCGTAAAGATTGCCGCTGGAGTCGGCGATCAGGCCCGCCGCCGGATAGGCACCGTTGGTGCCGTCGAAGGTCACGGGGGTCGATTCGGTCCACGAGCCGCCGGATTGCTTGAGTTCAAAGACAGTTCCGTCGGAGCCTCCCAGCCCCTCCGTGATCCCGAACAGGGAACTCTTGTCGAGAAGCAGCCGGCCTTGCGGATTGCCGTCCGGTTGGGGATTGAAACTGTAGAGCACGGACTCCTGGGCAGCGGCCGGCAACGCCAGCGCGGATGCCACGAGCGTCAGCAACGAAATCGTCAGCCTGTTCATGCCTGACCCCCGGTCTTTATTGTTCTAGACATACGCGAGTGCTGCCGGGTTTAAAAGGCGTCGATGGCGTTCGTGTGAATGCCCGTCGAGTCTCCGACGAAAGAGGAACCGTCTTCATGCAACTTCATCTCTGTTCGTGGCCGGAAGTCGAGGCCTATCTTGAAAAATCAAAGACGATTCTCATCCCGATCGGCTCGACGGAGCAGCACGGGCCGACCGGCCTTATCGGCACCGACGCAATCTGCGCCGAAGTGATCGGGCGTCGCGCCGGCGCAGAAGCGCAGATCATGGTCGCCCCGACGTTCAATGTCGGTCAGGCGCAGCACCACATGGCGTTTCCGGGAACGATGACGCTGCGGCCTTCGACCATGATCGCGGCGATGGTCGACTGGGCGCGTTCGCTTTCGCATCATGGCTTTGAGCGGCTGTACTGGCTGAACGGACACGGCGGCAACATCGCCACGATGACGGCGGCATTTTCGGAGATCTATCACGCCGCAAGCCTTGCAGAGGCGCAAGGCAGCCGGCTGTTGTGCAAAATGCGAAACTGGTGGGAATTGCCGCGCGTCGCCGACATCTGCCGGCAATTGTTCCCGGTCGGCGAAGGCCATCATGCGACGCCGTCGGAAGTTTCGGTGACGTATTACGCCTATCCCGAGGCGCAGAAGCAGGCGAAGCTCGAGCCGAAGATCGCGCCGTTTGGTCCGATCAACGACGCGGCGGACTACCGCCGACGGTTTCCGGACGGACGCATCGGTTCCGATCCGAGCCAGGCCAATCCGGAAGCGGGCGAAAAGATCGTCGCCGCCGCAGTGAAAGCGGTGGTCGAGGAGCTTCGCGCTTTTTCCGAAGAAAGAAGAGAAGAGGCTTAGCCGGTTTGCGCCGATCTTTCCCGCCGTCCTGCCTGTCGCACAGAGGGTCGAGATTTCACGGGGTGAGTTCGAACACCGTGCCGTAGCCGTCGGTGCCGCCGGAACTCGTCGTGCCGAAGAGATCGCCTGCCTTGTTCATGATCACGCCGGCGGTGGGAAACTCGGGACAGCCGGTGGTCGAGCAAAAGCTGTACAATACGGTTTCCGTCGTGCCAGCAAGCTCGAACACCACGCCCTGGCTGGAACTGCCGCCGGTCGTCGTGGTGCCGTACAGGTTGCCTTTCTTGTCGGCGACCAGACCGGCTTCGGGATAGCTGCCGTCGGCGTCGGCTTCGACGGAACAAAAGGCGTAGAGCACGCTTTCCTGGCTCTTGTTGCCCAGTTCGAAAACCGTGCCGCCGCCATTGCCGCAGTTGGGATTGCCGCCGTATTTCGTGGTCCCGTAGAGGTTTCCGGATTTGTCCATGATGACGCCGGCGTAAGGCTCTGCGCCATCGGCGCAACCGGATTGGGCGCAGAAGCTGTAGAGCACCGTTTCCTTCTTGTGGCGCGCATTGATCTCGAAAACCGCGCCCTGCCCGAAGGCGCCGCCGAGCTGCGTCGTGCCGTACAGATTTCCCGCCTTGTCCATGATTACCCCGGCCGCCGGCGCCTGACCGTCGGCACAACCGCTCTCCGGACAAAAGCTGTAGAGGGTTTTTTCGGTCCAGGTTCCTTTCTTGCCGTTGAAGGCCACTTCAAAAACCGCGCCGAAATCGTTGTCGCCGCCGCTGGCCGTGGTCCCGTAAAGGTTGCCGGCCGAGTCCATGGTCACGCCGCCGAGCGGCGCGCTTCCGTCGCCGCAGTGGCCGTTCTTCACCACCGAACAGAAGCTGTAGAGCACGGTCTCCACGCCTTTCGGCGTCGCTTCGAAAACAGTGCCGCTGCTGTTCGCGCCGCCGCCGTAGGTCGTTCCGTAGAGGTTGCCCTGCGAATCAAGGATCAGGCCCGCGTGCGGGGAGGCTTCGTCCTTGCAGCCGGTCTGCGAGCAGAAAGCGTACAGCGTCTTCAGCTTCTTACCCGGCGTCACCTCGAAGAGCGTGCCGGCGCCGTTGGCGCCCTGCGACGTCGTTCCGTACAGATGCCCGTGGCTGTCCGCCGCCAGCGGCGCAAGGGGCATTGCTCCGTCGGTGCCGTCGCTGAAGGAGGCAAGCGTGGTCAACGAGTCGGCGAGACCGTGCGAGATCGGCAATACGATCGCCGCCACCGCCGCGGCGCATGCAAGCCCCAATGATCGATGCATGTTCTGGCCCCTGCCTGGTGTCCAGAAATTCTTGTTACGGGCATTGTCCGTGGTCAAGGGCCGGTCGGGAAAAACGCTCGACAGCGGAGTCCGGAGAGTTGCGCCATGGGACGAGGAAACAGCTTTATTGGACCAGAGTGAATGCCCCACTGTCATCTGACCCGCGCACCCGCCTGTCCATTTCTTCCTTGACTTGAGGCAAGGCGGGGCCAGAATTGGCGGTCCCGGGGGTGCCCTCCGGAGCTCATGAAGGAGGGCTGAGATCGCGGGAACCCGCGAGTCCCTTAGAACCTGATCCGGTTAAGACCGGCGGAGGGAGAGGAATCCATGAACAAGCCGCTCTTGAATCCCAGACCGGTCACCAACGCCGTGGTCACGCGAGGCCAGCTCCCCGGCTCGCGGAAACTGTACGTCGACGGGGTGCCGTTCCGCGAAGTCGCGCTCTCGGGCGGCGAGGCGCCGGTACGGCTGTACGATACCTCGGGGCCGTACACCGACGAGGCCTGTGCGATCGACATTGAAAAGGGCCTGGCGCCGGGACGGCATGGCTGGATCGTCGCGCGCGGCGATGTCGAGGCGTGCGAGGGCAGGGCGCGGCGCCCCGAAGACGACGGTCTGAAGCGCGGCGAACTGCTTTCGGTGCCTCAATTCGATCGCGGAAAGCGCCAGGTGATGCGCGCGAAATCGGGCCGCAACGTCACGCAGCTTCATTACGCGCGCCAGGGCATCATTACCGACGAGATGAAATTCATTGCGGCGCGGGAAAATCTCGGCCGTTCAAGTGCCCGCGACGGCGAAAGCTTCGGCGCCGCCATTCCCGACGGGATCACGCCGGAATTCGTGAGGGATGAAGTCGCGCGCGGCCGCGCGATCATCCCCGCGAACATCAATCATCCCGAATCCGAGCCGATGATCATCGGCCGCAACTTTTTGACCAAAGTGAACGCCAATATCGGCAATTCCATCGTCACCTCGGGCGTGGCGGAAGAAGTCGAAAAGCTCGTCTGGGCGATCCGCTGGGGCGCCGACACGGTGATGGACCTTTCGACCGGCCGCCACATCCACACCATTCGCGAATGGATCGTGCGCAATGCGCCGGTGCCGATCGGTACGGTGCCGATCTACCAGGCGCTCGAGAAGGTCGGCGGCATTGCGGAAGAGCTGACCTGGGACATCTATCGCGACACGCTGATCGAGCAATGCGAACAGGGCGTCGATTATTTCACCGTTCATGCGGGCGTACGGCTTGCCCACATTCCGCTGACGGCGGAACGCGTGACGGGAATCGTGAGCCGCGGCGGCTCCATCCTCGCCAAATGGTGCCTCGCCCATCACCGCGAGAATTTCCTGTACACGAATTTCGAGGAGATCTGCGAAATCCTGGCGCGCTACGATGTCTCGTTCTCGCTGGGCGACGGCTTGCGTCCGGGCTCGATCGCGGACGCGAATGACGCCGCGCAGTTTGCGGAACTGGAGACGCTCGGCGAATTGAATCGCATTGCGCAGGCACACGACGTCCAGGTGATGATCGAAGGGCCCGGCCATGTGCCGATGCACAAGATCAAAGAGAACATGGAGCGGCAGCTCGCCGCCTGCGACGAGGCGCCGTTCTACACCCTCGGTCCGCTCACGACCGACATAGCACCCGGCTACGATCACATCACGAGCGCGATCGGCGCCGCGATGATCGGCTGGTTCGGCACGGCGATGCTCTGCTACGTGACGCCGAAAGAACATCTCGGTCTTCCCGACCGCGACGATGTGAAAGCCGGCGTTATCGCCTATCGGATCGCCGCGCATGCGGCCGATCTCGCCAAGGGTCATCCGGCGGCGCGAATCTGGGACGACGCGATGAGCAAGGCGCGCTTCGAGTTCCGCTGGCGCGACCAGTTCGCGCTCGCGCTCGATCCGGAGACGGCGCAGGCGTTTCACGACGAGACGCTGCCGGCGGACGGCGCGAAAGTCGCGCATTTCTGCTCGATGTGCGGGCCCAAATTCTGCTCGATGAAGATTTCGCAGGAAGTTCGCGACGCCGCGCGCGGGGCGAACGATACGCTGTCTTCCGAGCAGATCCGCGCCGCCATGGAGCGGAAATCGGCGGAATTCCGCGCGAAGGGCTCGGAGATCTACATCCCGGCCGCGGAGTAGCGTTTGGTTATAAATTTCACGGAAAGAGCCACAGAGCCACGGAGAAGAAAAAAGACTTTCGAAGTCGCAACGGTGACGACGCTCCATTTACAATGAGACAGTGAGGCAGTGAGATAGCCGTCGTGCGGCCAGATCGCACAAAATCGATTTGTTGCGCGCGCAAAGCGCGCGATCCTTAATCTCATCGGGTATGCGCACGACGCTTGCCGTGGAACAACTATCTCACTGCCTCACCGCCTCATTGTGAATCTTACTCCGCGTCTCCGCGTGCCAACTTCTTTTAAGCGCGGCGCTGCGGCTATCGCACGCCGCGGCGGCCGGTGAGCGCGTGATAGATCAGGATCACGATGATCGCCCCGATGATCGCAATCAGCATCGACACCAGGTTGAAGCGGAACGCATCAAAATGCGTGAGCTGGCGAAAGATGAAGCCGCCGACCAGCGCGCCCACAAGGCCCAGCGCGATGTTCATCAGGCAGCCTTCGCCGCGCCGGTTGACGGTGTAGCTCGCGATGAAGCCGGCGATCAGCCCGAAAAATATCCAGCCCAGGATCGACATGCATTTCCTCCCGACTCTGTCTCGTGTGCCACGATGTTGCTTGAGCGCAAATGCTACGGCGTCGCGAGCCCCAGCCACTCCAGCGTAACAGGAAGCGAATTGACCATCAGCGAAAGAAAGTTCTCGCGAAGCGTTTCCCGCTGGCGGTCGGTGAGGTCGTTCTGCGTCCGCGGCCACAGCGTCGGTTTGGCAGGCAGCGTGGGAAACTCTGCCGTGAGCAAAATCCCCGGGACCGATGCAAGGACCTTTCCCCGATCCGGCTCCATGAGCACGAGGCGGTACGCGGCAAACTCGCCGTAGCGCCCGCGTCCATGCACGAGGTCATTGCGGTAAAGCCCGAGGCCGACGAGGTGGTGGTCGCTCCCGCCGATCGCGTCGGGGTGCCAGTCGCGCAAGACCAGCAGATAGGCGTCGACGGGCGTTACGGGCACCGGGAGCTCGCGGACGCGCCGCGTCAGCGAGGCATAGGACCAGGTGTCGAAATCCTGATGTTCGATCGGGATCGATTGTACGTTGTAACGCGGTCCGAGCGCGGTCTCCACCAGTTTTGCGACCTCGTCGTCGAGGCCCCAGTCGGAGATTTCGAGGAAGCCGGCTTCCGGCGGGCCGATCCATTGAAACGGCGTATCGCGGACATGCACAAACATGCAAGTGTCGCCGAGGGCGGCAATGACTCCGACGGACTTGATGTGAAGATGCGCCGGCTTCGGCGCCCAGGCGGCGAGGACCAGCAAACCGAAAACTGCCAGAATTGATTTCGAGATTTTCTTTGTACCCCTCACCCGCACCGGTGCGCTTGAGATACCGGGTCTGCCAGCCCTCTCCCTCAAGGGGAGAGGGGGCATTGTGCGCGGGCTTGGCAACTTTTTCTCGTTGCAGCTCGGCAGCACATCAGGGGCATTCCCGCCTGCTGCTGATGCAACACTCTGAATTCCCCTCTCCCCTTGAGGGAGAGGGGTGCAAGAATGATCGGTTCGTACACTCCGCAGCACGGGTGAGGGGACCGTCACGGCACCACGACCACCTTGCCCTGCGCCTTGCGGTCCATGAGCAGGCGAATGGCTTCGCCGGCGCGGGAAAGCGGAATGCGTGCCGAGATGTGTGGCCTGAGTTTTCCCTCCGCGATCAGGCGCGTGATCTCGGCGAGATCCGCGAGACCTTTTTTCGGGTTGCGCGCGACCGATGCTCCCCAGAACACGCCCACGATGCTCGAGCCCTTGAGCAGCGTGAGGTTGAGCGGCACCCGCGGGATGTCGCCCGCCGCGAAGCCGACCACGAGGTAGCGCCCGTTCCAATTCATCGCCCGAAGCGCGGGTTCGGCGTAATCGCTTCCGACCGGATCGTACAGAACATCGGCGCCGTTGCCGCCTGTCGCCTGTTTGATCTGTTCCGAAAATGCCTTCTGCTGTTCCTTCGAGAGCTTCCCCGCCGGATACACGAAACCGTCGTCCGCGCCGTGGCGCTTCGCAAGCGCGACCTTCTCTTCGCTCGATGCGCCCGCAATCACCCTTGCGCCGATTGCGTGTCCGATCTCGACCGCCGCAAGACCGACGCCGCCCGCCGCGCCAAGCACCACGAGGTTCTCGCCCGGCTTCAGTTGCGCGCGGTCATGAAGCGCATGCCAGGACGTGCCATAGGTGATGAAGAAGCACGACGCGACGTCGAAATCGAGACCGTCCGGCATGGGGATGCATCGGGCCGCATCGGCGAGCGCCTCTTCGGCGAAGCCACCGGTGCCGATCGAGGCGATGACCCTGTCCCCCGGTTTCGGCGAGGTCACGCCTTCGCCGGTCGCCTTCACGACCCCGGCGATTTCCCCGCCGGG
>DATGGN010000135.1:0-2732 GCA_035308485.1 Rhizomicrobium sp. | reverse complement strand
CCGGAAGTGCAGATGGAAGTGGTGTATACAGCGGCGGTGTCGGCTGGTGCGAAGGAAGCCGAAGCGGCGAAGGCGTTCATCGACTATCTCAGGAGCCCCGAAGCCGCCGCGGTGATCAAGTCGAAGGGAATGACGCCGTCGGTTGCGGCGACCGTTCTCATGTGGCCGACGCTGGCGTTGGCGCAGTTGAATGTGATGATCTCCGGCGGGTTCAGCGGTGCCTACAAGAAGCTGCTGCCGGAGTTCGAGCGCGCGAGCGGCCTTCGCGTCACGACCGGGTCGGGCGCGTCTCAAGGCAACGGACCGCAGACGATCGGCGCGCAACTGGCGCGCGGCGTGCCCGCGGACGTGGTGATTCTCTCCAGGGAAGGGCTGAACGAACTGATCGCGGCGAACCGCATTGTCGCTGGCACCGATGTCGATCTGGCGAAAGTGGGGCTCGCCGTGGCGGTGCGCGCCGGCGCCACGAAACCCGACGTCAGCACCGTCGAGGCATTCAAGCGCACGCTGCTGGATGCGAAGACCGTCGCGTTTCCCGGCAGCACCGGCGGAATCTACCTCGTCCAGGACCTGTTCCCGCGGCTCGGCATCGCCGACAAGGTGAAGGTCAAGGTGACGGCGCGGGGAACCGATTCGACCGCGATGGTGGCCGCCGGGGAAGCGGACCTGAGCGTCATGCCGCTGAGCGAGATCCTGAACGCGTCCGGCGTGGCGTCCGCGGGAGCGATTCCGGCGGGACTCGACTTCGTCCAAACCTTTTCGGCCGCCGTGGTGCGGGGCGCGAAGGAGCCGGAGGCCGGCAAGCGGCTGATTCAGTTCCTCTCGTCGGAGCAGGTTCGCTCCGCCATACGACAGGCCGGGCTGGAGCCGATCGGGAAGTGACGGGCGGCTTTCGGCAGTCAGGCGCCCGGCCGTAGAGAAAGCATCCCAAGCAGGGTGCGTACATCCTCCGCTTGATCGATAGACCACAGCGCTTGAAGGATGGTGGCGGTACGTTCCTTGGGCCAGCGATCGCCAACGTTGCCGCGAAACTTACGCTCGACTTCGGCCCTATTCATGGGTCGTCCGGCAAATCCCGGCACGTCGTCGAGTTCGCGTGACACGCGCTGCCCGTCCGCCAGGATCGCGGTCACGCGAGTAGGGACCTTCGTCCCAACGCGCGCCGTGAGGACAGGATCTTCCTTTACCGTGATCTTGCGCATGAAGGCGAGGATGCGCGGTTCGTTCAGCTTCTGCGGCGCATAGCTGTCGTTCGTAATATCGCCATCGAACATCGCCCGCGCCGTGGTGTACGGCAGACTGTGGTCGGCGGTTTCTCGCGTATGCGGCGTCCATTTCTCCGGCTCGCTCCCGGCACGCTGGTATCCGCGGCTCGTCGTCGCAATTTCGATTGCAGCGACGCGATCCAGAGAACCCACTTCCCTGGCAACCTCGATGCCGGCCGCTATCGCGGTCTGCGCATAAACCACCGCTGGATAGGCTTTCATCCCGCATTGATGGATCCGGAACGGTACCCCACGCCGGCCGAAAGCTCTGACGTCGATGTTGGCGGGCTCGGCGATTTGCTTAAAGAAGCCCGAATTTCCTTCGAAGATCGGTGCAGGGCCGGTCAGGCCGGCGCGCGCAAGCAGGGCCGCGAATACCGCATTTCGGTCGGCTTCCGCGTCGGCAAGTCCCTTCCAATCCGACAGCGCCTGAACCCGGGTCTGGGCCAGCGGAATATGATCGTTGATGGCAAGACTGATGGCCTGCGCGAGACGGTCTGGAGGTAGCTTCATTAGCTTGCCGGCCGCAAGCGCGACCGCTGGCAGGCTCATCACCGGCACATCCCAGCCCCGCTTACTTATGTCGAAGGCATCGATCATTCGGCAGTTGATCTCGTAGGCGAGCACAATTGCGGTGATGAGATCCGGTGCGCTCGCCCGCTCCGACTCCGCGACCGCCAGGCATGCGGCGATATGGTCGCTGGGATGGCCCGCGAAACGCGCGACATAAGAATCATTCAAATCGTAGTAGCGGAAGGCGGCTCCGTTGGCGAAGGACGCAAGATCAGGTGTGGTGAGTCGCCCGGTGCCGATGATGGTTGCGCCACCGGCGCCAGCGCCTTGAGCGACCTCGCGGCAGATGCGAACCGGTCTTTCGTCGAACGCCGCGATTCCACAGCCGATCGTGTCGATGAGATGCGACTTGACCTGTTCAATGGTCGCGGGGTCCAGATCTTCGTAGCGCAGCCCATCGGCGTAAGCCGCGAGCCGATCCGCCAGCGTGTCGCCGGAAGGCTTCGAAGCATCTGCACCCGTGGCCAAAGCGCCCGGGAGCAAGCTCCAAAGGCCTAGTGCGACCGCGCCACTGATGGCACGTCGGCGTGGATTTGCGCAAGAGATGCCGCGGCAGGTCGTCAATGTTGTCCTCCTTCATTTAGTACACGAATCATATTCCTCGGTGGTGTCGCCCCTCCGCTAGGCGCGGTCGGCGCGAATAGCTGGCTCTGGCTGGCAGCAATCACTCCGGGAATTGCTCTCAACAGCGCGGAAAGCTGAGGTCGTCGCATTTGGCGTAAGCGCCAGACTGTCATGGGCGCGGCCCGTTGTTTCTATAACGCCCCGTCGTTTTTCATCTACATGAATTTCATGTACCCACTACACCACGAACTGCAATGCCGTTGGTATGTTAGAGCTATGGGTGCGCTTTGGTAGCAGGTTTCCAAGAGCTTGCTCACTAAGGACGATGCC
>DATGGN010000134.1:0-17512 GCA_035308485.1 Rhizomicrobium sp. | reverse complement strand
CAGCGATAGGGATCGACAACCTTCGTACCGAAGTACTCGTCGGTGACCGGCCGTTCCGGCGCGACCGGCGGATGGTCCGTTGCCGCCACAGCCGCCCCGGTCAACCAGAGGCAGGCAAACAATGCAGGAAGAATCCGGCGCATGAACTCGCCCTCCGAGAGCCTAGGGAATATGCGGAATCGAAGCGGACGTCATCCTCAGATTGTACCCTTCGAACGCCCAGACGTCCGAGGTCTGCGCGATGTTCTGGTCCGTCGGCATGTAGCTGTGCGCGGTCGCACCGCTCGTACGAAGGAGCACGGGATTGGCGCAGCCCTGAGCGCTCTGCATCGCGGCCGCGAATTTGAACCCATGCATCGGCACGACCCGGTCGTCGTCCCAGGAGGTCGTGATCAGCGTCGCGGGATAGCACGTCCCTTTGCGGATATTTTGCAGCGGCGAATAGGCGTAAAGCCATTTGAAGGCCTTCGGATCATCGGAGGACCCGTATTCGGGAATCACCATCGCGCCGCCGGAAAAGTGCTGGTACCGCAGCATGTCGAGATTGCCATGCTCGATATAGGCGGCGCGGAAAAGCTCCGGATGCTCGGTTATCGACGCGCCGACCAGAAGACCGCCGTTCGAGCGTCCCTCGATGCCAAGGTGCCTCGTGGAGGTATAACCTTTCTCGATCAGGTATTTTGCCGCCCAGGCGAAATCGTCGAACGTGTTCTGTTTCTTGTCGAGCATTCCCGCCCGGTGCCACGTTTCGCCATAGGTATCGCCGCCGCGGATATTTGGCACGGCAAGGATGCCGCCAAGTTCGAGCCAGACGGGATAGACGGGTTTGAACAGGTGCGGGATCGTGGCGTCGAATCCGCCATACCCGTACAGCATCGTCGGATGACTTCCGTCGTGCCGCAGATTTTTGGCGGCCAGAATGAACATCGGCACCATCGTGCCGTCTTTCGACGGGTAGAACACCTCCCGCGTCTTGTATTTCGACGAATCGAATTTCAGGTCGGGCCGGAACACCGTTTCTGTTTTTCGGGTCTGCAGGTCGTAGCGGTAGACACTCGCCGGGGAGATGAACGAACTGAAGCTGTAGTACAGAACGCCGGAGCCTTGCAGACCGCCCAGGTCGGTGATCGACCCCACGCCGGGCAGCGTCACCGAGCCGGCAGGTTTGCCGTCGGTACCGTACAGATCGAGCCGGCCCGCGGCATCGACTATCCTGTTTACGGCAATATAGCGGCCCGCGAAGCTGACGAACTGCAACACGCCTTTCCCTTCCGGAACCACCGTGCGCCAATGGCCGGGTTCGGGATTCGAAAGCTTCGCCGCCACGATGCGCCAGCGCGGAGCGCCAAGTGTGGTCTGAAGGTAGAGAACGCCATCCCGCACATCGATGGGCTCGTAATAGGCGTCGTCCCCGACATACACCGGCTTCGCCGGCGCTGCGACGTTCGGCCTGGCGGGATCGCCCAGGTCGGCTACGTACAGCTCGTTGTGCGGTGCGGAGCCGTTGGCGAGGTACAGGAACAGGTAACGGCCGTCCTCGCTGACGCTGCCCTCGATAAGCCAGTGCGGGCGGTCCGGAAGGGCAAAGATGCGCCGGTCCGCCGCCTGGGGCGTCCTGAGGACGTGGTAGGAAAGGCTTTCATTGACGAGTTCCTGGCTGATCTCGTTGCCCCGCCTCGGCTGAGGAAAACGGCAATAGAAAAATCCCCGATCGTCGTTCGTCCATGAGACATTGGACCCGTTCAGCCAGCGCACCACGTCCGACAGCGGTTTGCCCGTTGCGGCATCCACCACATGAACGGTCGTCCAGTCGGCGCCGCCCGGCGAAAGGCCGTAAGCGAGAAGTTTCCCGTCGGGAGACGGCCAATACCAGGTAAGAGCGACCGAACCGTCCGGCGACAGGACATTCGGGTCGACGAGCACGCGCGGTTTGGCGGACGGAGAGTCCTGTACGTAGAGTACCGACTGGTTCTGCAACCCGCTGTTGCGACGAAAGAAGACGCGTGGCCCGCGCACTTGTTGCGGCATGGTCTCGGTTGGAAAATTCCACAGCTCGGTCAGCCGCTTTGCCATCCAGGAGCGGAGGGGAATCCCGGCCACATAGGCTTCCGTAAACCGGTTCTCGGCATCAACCCATTTGCGCAGGACGGGATCCTGCGCGTTCTCCATCCAGCGGTAGGGGTCGCTAACCTTCGTGCCGAAATAATCGTCGACAACCGCATGGATCGGCGCCACCGGCGGGCGATCTGCGCCTTGCGCCCGCGCGGAGAGCAATGCGAGGGACGCAAACAGCAGAACGAACACATCGCGCATGAATGGAATACCTCCGGGAAACGTCTACTGCGTTTGCGAATTCGAAGCGGACGTCATTCCGAGATTGTACCCTTCGAACGCCAGGACATCCGCGGTCTGGGCGATGGCTTTGTCGGTTGGCATGTAACTGTGGGCTGTTGCTTCCATCGTCATCAGGAGTACAGGATTGGCGCAAGCCTGGGCCCGTTGCAGCGTCGCAGCAAACTTGAACGAGTGCATGGGAACGACACGGTCGTCATCCCACGAGGTCGTGATCAGCGTCGGCGGATAACAGGTGCCCTGCCTGACATTCTGGAGCGGCGAATACGCGTACAGCCATTTGAAGGCGCGGGGATCATCGGATGATCCATACTCAGGCACGACGCCGGGGCCGCTGGAAAAACGCTGGTAACGGAGCATGTCCAGAACACCGCGGTCGATGTGGGCCGCGCCGAACAGCGCCGGATTCTGGGTTATCGAGGCGCCGATCAGCAACCCGCCATTGGACTTCCCCTGAATTCCGAGATGCTTTGCGGAGGTGTAGCCCTTTTCGATCAGGTACTTCGCGGCCCAGGCGAAATCGTCGAACGTGTTCTGTTTCCTGCCCAGCATTCCGGCCCGGTGCCACGCGTCGCCATAGGTGTCGCCGCCGCGAATGTTGGCGATGGCGTATATGCCGCCCGATTCCAGCCAGGCCGCATAGATCCGCTTGAAAAAGGGCCTGTACGTATCGCCGAAGCCGCCATAGCCGAGAAGTATGGCGGGATGCGAACCGTCGAGTTTCACGCTCTTTGCCGCCAGGATGAACATCGGCACCATCGTGCCGTCCTTCGACGGATAGAAAACCTCCCGCGTTTCGAATTTCGCCGGATCGAATTTCATCTCGGGCTGAAAGACCGTTTCCGTCTTTCCGGTCCGCAGGTCGTAGCGGTAGCTGCTGGTCGGCCAGAGAAACGAGCCGAAGCCGTAATAGAGGACGTCGGAGCCCTGGAGACCGCTGAAACCCAGCACAGTCCCCGGTTCCGGCAATGCGATTCTGCGGGCGAGTCTGCCGTCGGTGTCGTACAGCTCGAACCGGCTCACCGCATCCGTCATCGTGTCCACCGCGAGGTACCCGCCGGCGAAACCGACACTTTCAATGACCCCTTTTCCTTCCGGCACGACCGTCCGCCACCGCGCCGGTTCCGGTCCGTCGAGTTTCGCCGCCACGATCCGCCGGCGCGGCGCGCCCAGATCGGTCTCGAGGTAGAGCTCGCCGTTCCTCACGTCGATAGGACTGTACATCGCGTTGTTTTTGACGTAGAGCGCCTTCAGCGGCGCCGCGACGTTCGGCTTCAGCGGGTCACCCAAATCCGCGACATACAGCTCGTTCTCGGGAGCCGTGCCCCTGTTGAGAACGACGAACAGGGTGCGGCCGTCCTCGCTGATATCGGCCGTGATGTACCAATCCGGCCGGTCTGAGCGGGCGTAGATCAGGCGATCGACGGACTGCGGCGTACCGAGCCTGTGGTAGTACAATGACTGCCGGACGTCCTGCTGGGAGATTTCCTTGCCTTTTGGCGGAGCCGGGTAGCGCTCGTAGAAAAAACCCCTGTCGTCATTGGTCCATGCGACATAGGAGAACTTCAGCCAGTCGAGAACATCGGTCAGATCCTTGCCGGTTGCAACGTCGCGCACATGAACCGTCATCCAGTCGCCGCCCGCCGGCGAGAGCGCGTAGGCGAGAAGCTTGCCGTCCGGAGAGGGCGCGCCCTGTGCGAATGCCAGCGACCCGTCAGGCGAGATCACATTCGGATCGACGAGGACGCGCGGCCCGGCGGACGCGGAGTCCCGGACGTATTGAATGGATTGATTCTGCAGTCCGGTATTGCGCTCGAAGAACAGGCGCGGCCCCAGAACCTGCTCGGGCGTTGACTGATCCGGATAATTCCAGATCGCTTTCAGCCGGCTTGCCATCAGGCGCCGAAGGGGAATCTTCGCGAGCCAGGATTCGGTAAGCCGGTTCTCGGCTTCGACCCATTTGCGCAACGCGGGGTCTTGCGAATTCTCCATCCAGCGGTAGGGATCGGCGACCCTTGTACCGAAATAGTCGTCGATAACCGGATGTTCTGGCGCGCTCGGCGGCCGCACGGACGACGCCTGTACGCTGGCGGCAAGAAGAATCGCAATCATGAGAAGTTGAGAAAAGCGCATCCGGGTCCGTTCTTCTTCAATATTTCAGGGTCACCGAGCAGAACAGCGTGCGGCCGAGCACGTCGTACCCGCCGGTCAGGGTGTTGCCGTTGCCCGTGGTGGTCGGAACGGCGAACTCCGCCAGGACCGGCGGCTCGATATCGAAGATATTGTTCACCCCGGCGCGGAGCTCGACGCCGTCGCGGATCGTCCAGGCCCCGGACAGATCGAAATAGCTGTACGAACTGATGTGGGCATCCGCGCAATCGCCCAGTCCCGCCACCGTGAAATTCCCGCATTGGGTAAAGCCCGGTCCACCGCCGGCCAGGCGGGAGGACGTGTCGGCATCGAGCGACACGGCGCCGGTGTAGCGCCACTGCAGCGAAAGCTGTACGTCGAAGGGCGTCGCCCAGGTGACCCTGAGCTTGTGCCGCCATTTCGGCGCGTCGCCGCAGATATTGCCGAACAGCCCGGCGCAATTGTAGCTGCTGTGCGCCGCCAGCCCGCCGGTGAGCGGCGTTGCGGGAACGGCATCGTTCACCAGCGTGTCGAGCCATGTGCCGATCAGGTTGAAGGTCAGCGTGCCCTCATGGGCGCCAAACAGATCCGCCGTATCCGCTTCCCAGTTCAGGCTGAAATCGACGCCTCTTGTTTTCAGATAACCGGTGTTGACGGAGACGTCGCTCACATAACCCGGTCCGTACAGTATGCCGTTCGGGGCCCGGTGCACGAACGGACAGAAGAAGGCGACGCTGTTGGGCGTGGCGCTCGCGCCGTAGCACCGGTTGAGGATTTCCTGGGTTGGAATGGTGGAGATGTATTGCGCGACGTCGATGTTCCACCAGTCGACGGTTGCGGTGAAACTGTCGAGGAACGACGGCGTGAGAACGAATCCGGCGGTCCTGGTGTTGGAGGTCTCCGGCTTCAGAAACGGATTGCCGCCGATCTGCTCGTTGCAGGCAGCCGCCGGACATTCGAGCAATTTTGTTCCGGCGTTCGGCACTTTGGCACACTGGCCCGTGGTTATGATGGCGCAGGGGTCCCCGTCGGGGAAAGTCGAATCAAGTCCCGGAAAGATTTGCGGTGGCGTGAACAGTTCGACCACGTTCGGCGCGCGCACTGCGTGCTGCATGCTCGCGCGGAGACGAAAGTCGTCGATCGGCTGCCACTCGGCCGCGCCGTACCACGTATTCGTATCGCCGGCGCGGCTGTACGCTGAAAACCTGTACCCGCCCTTCAACGCGAGGTTCTTGATCGCCAGCGCATTCTGTACCAGCGGAAGCTGGAGTTCGGTGAAGCCTTCCGCGACATCGAAGCCCGCGGCGGGAACGGCAAGGAGCGGGGCTCCGCTTCCCTCGATATCGCCGGTCTGGAATTCCTCGTCGGGGGAGAAGGCCAGTGTTTCCTGACGGTATTCGGCCCCGAGCACGGCGAGCGCCGCATCGCGCGCCCAGGGCGATTTCAGCCCCCATTCGCCGAGATCGCCGGTCGTCGAGCCGCTGACGATCTGCTCCTGCGTCCAGCCCTGCTGCAGGGCTGCCGCGGCCACGTATTTCTGCATGGCCGGAGTGATCGAGCCGATGCCGTTGAAGATATCGAGCGGCACGCAGCCGGGTGCCGTTCCCGTCTCGGCGGCGTAACACTGGCCGGTGAGAGGATCGACCTCGAGCGCATTCTGTACGCGCGAGGTCGAGAACTGGCCCGTCTCGACGTTCTGGTACAGGGTATAGCCTTCCTGCGCATAAATATTGTACGTCCAACCCGCACCGAGAGCGCCGCTCGCGCCGATCTTCATCCGGTAGGCCGTATGGCGGAGCTCCGACCGGCGCGGGCCGCCTTCGAGATCGCGTCGCCCAATGTATAGGTTTGCCTGCCCGGCGGCGCCGTCGGGATCGCCGCCCGAACCGTTGCCGGCGCCGTTCCAGAACGTTCTGCCGTTCATGGTGGTCTGTGCATCGCCCGGCAGCTGTCCGCACAGGAGATAGTTCTCCTGCGCTGTCATGAACGGGTTGCTGCAGTTGACGTAGACCGTATCGTCGGGACCGATACCCGACCCGAAGAAAATACCGGACGGGGCAATCTGCGCGACGGTATCGTCGTTCATGATCATCAGGTCGGCATACAGCTTTAGCCTGTTGTCGACGTCGTAATGCGCGAAGAAACCGCCGGTGTAGCGCGTGTCCGGCCGCTGGAAGTAGTTGGTGGAGGCGAAATTGTAATTCTGGGCGGGACCGTCCGTGAACGGCACGAACCGGCCGCTGCCGGGCTTGCCGTCGCCGGTCTGGAAATAGGAATACGACGCTCCGGCATAGGCGTTGTCGAGCGACAGCCACCAGTTGTAATTCGGGGAACCCTGGCAGATGTCCTGCGGGCCCGTCGACGAAAGCGTACATTCGGAATACTCGCGCGAGGACTCGAGCACCGCCGCCATGCTGCGGTAGCCGAGAAACGCGCTGACGTTGCCTTTGCCGTTATCCGAATTGACGCCCATGATCAGGGTCGCGTCTTCGGTCTGTCCGTTCCAGACGTTCTTCGCCGGCATGGCGAACCCGGGAAAGCCGAGGTCGATCTGGTTCTGTATGAGATCGCGCCAGCGCGAGGTGTCGTTGTCGTTCTGGGTAATGGAGTACGTACCGTCCACCTCGATGCCTTCGAAGTTGCGGCGCATGATGAAGTTCACCACGCCCGCCATCGCGTCCGATCCGTACACCGCCGACGCGCCGCCGGTCAGTATCTCGATGTGATCGACGAGCGCCGCGGGGACGACGTTGATATCGGCGGCCGGGTCGATCGGGTCGCCCGGCATGAGGCGCGAGCCGTCGATAAGCACGAGCGTGCGCGAAACGCCCAGGTCGCGCAGGTTGACGTTGTCCGTACCGCTGGCGCCGTTCGAGATGTTCTCGTTCTGCGATCCGAACACCATCGGCAGGCTGTTGATCAGGGTGGTGACGTCGGTTGTGCCCTCGAACTGGATTTCGGACCGGCCGATGACAACGACGGGACTGGGGCTTGCGGCGATGTCCGTCTGGGGGATGCGCGAGCCGGTGACGATGACGGTTTCAACGGGTTCTGCCGCCTCGCTGCTCAAGGCGGCCGAGACTTTTTTTTGGCGTATTTTCTGAACGACGAGCCCGCCGCTGCCGTCCGGCGCGGCCTCCAGGCCCGTGCCGGCGAGCGCGCGCGTTACCGCGTCTTCGGGGGTCATTTTTCCGCTGAGCGCCGGCGCCCGCAATCCGGCCACGGCCTCGGGCGTGAAGAGGATGTTTTCGCCGGTCTGGCGCGAAATGTCCTTCAGCGTCTGGGACAACGGTTGCGGCGGTACGGAAATATCGATCGCCTGCGCGCGCGCAAAACCCGTACACAGCGCCGCAATGGCAGCCCCTCCGGCAAGCGCGCGCCCGAGGCGGCCCAAACGCCGCTCCGACATCCCCGAATTCCCCTTCTCACTCCCCAAATACCTGGACGATTGCCGGCGCCTCGAACCTCACCCCTCCGGCGTGCGGGATTCGTCACGAACGAAAGCAATGTGATCGGGATAGCGCTCGATCGTCACCGGCAGCAGTTGCGAAACCGAATGCGCGAACGCTTCATTGTCGCCGACGCGGTAGACGCCGCTCAGCTTCATCCTCGCCACCAGCGGATCGTCGGCGACCAGCCGGACGGTCGAATAGCGGTTCATTTCGGCGACCGCGGCGGCAAGCGTGTTGCTCTCGAAAATCGCCTGTCCCGACTGCCATGCGATCAACGGCGTGAGATTGGGACGGTCGATGTGAAGGACAATGTCCGGCGCCAGGATCGCGCGTTCGCCGCGGGTCAGGATAACGCGCTGCGCCGCCGCCTGCGGTTTTGCGAGCACCGTCGCCTGCCCCTGCAACAGGACGATGGACACGCGGCTTCCGTCGCGGCGGACATCGAGCGTGGTGCGATCGGCGAGGATGCGATGCTCCAGCGCTTCCACCACGAACGGGCGGTGCGAATCCGGCTTCACGCGAAAATCCGCCCGCCCGCGTTCGAGTTCGACGATGCGCAAGGCGGCGCTGTACCGTTCGCGAATGCGCGTATCGGTATCGAGAAACGCTTCCGTGCCGTCGCTCAGCGTGACATGCTTCTGTTCGCCCACGTCGGTTTCGAACACGCCGGCATAGGCGACATCCCAGACGGCAAAGGCGGCACTGGCCGCGGCCAGCGCTGCACCGCCGGCGAGGAGCGTTCGCCGGCGAAGGGGAAACCGGCCGCGCGCCGGTTTGGACATGACGGCGCGCAGACCGTCTGCCGTATCCCACAGCGTGGTCACGGCCTCGAAGGCACGGGCATTTTCCGGCTTCGCGGCAATCCAGAGCCGAAACGCCCGCTCGTCGGCTTCGGAACGGTTGTCGGCGTGCAGCCGGACGAGCCACGCCGCCGCTTCTGCCTTGGTCTCCGGAGCGACCCCGCTTGTCGCCTGCATCACCAGCCTTCGGTCCATTCGGTCAGGAACAGGACGGCCTTGGCAACGTGCTTTTCGACGGCACTTTGCGTGATACCGAGCGCTGCTGCGATCTCCCGCAATTTCATCCCCTCGACCTTGTGCATCACGAACACCTGCCGCGTGCGCGGCGGCAATCGTCCAAGTCCGGCCTGAACTCTCCTTAGACGTTCGCGGGCGGCCAAAACCTCATCCTGGAGGGGCGCGGCATCTTCGAGGCCTCCCTCGAAACTCTCGAGAGGTTCCCTGGCGAGCCGCTTGCCCTGCCTGTGCCTGTCCACCGCCAGGTTCGCGGCCGTCTGGACGAGGAAGGCGGCCGGTTCGCGGACCTCGTGCTCCGCGCGGTAGGCAAAGAGGCGGAGCCAGGCGGTGTGCAGCAGGTCCTCGGCGTCCTGGTCGTCGCGGGTGCGCCGCCGGATCCGGCCGAGCACGTCCGTCCAGAATTTCCGCTCGTTCGATGCCGCACTCACCGCAAGGCCGCGCCTCGGGCTCGGTTTCGCCGTGAATTCTGGCAACAAGTCCCACCTTCGGCAACCCGCCCGGAGGTAAGTGGCGGCGGTTCCTCCTCTCCGCGTGAAACGGCAGGATTGACGGCGACTCTTGTGAGCGTTCCCTGAAAAATTCCCTGCTGTCCAAGGCCACCATGGAATAAGGTTCTGTAATTGCTGACCTTTCCGGGGCACGGGTGCACTTTTTTTCGAAATTGCCTGAGGAATTCCCTGAAGCAGGGAATTCACCTGTACATTTGTAATCTTCCCCGGGACCGCGGGCGTCCTCGCCCGCATCGCGCGAAGCGCGACATGAAAGGGCCGCCTCGACGGCCATTGAGGCCGTCTCGCCGGATGCGGGCGAGGACGCCCGCGGTCCCGGGGGAGCATCGCACTTTCCGCCTCAACTTCTGTACACAATCGCACACCCCCCTTTTTATTTTTCCCTGCTTTTTTCCCTGCACCAGGGAACATGGAGAGCAGGCAAAACCACCGAACCCCTCGCCATTTCCACTCCCCTGGAGCGAGGTGAATCCGCACGACCAAGCTGCGGCGGTTGCGGGACAAAGGGCATGACAGAGCGTCACGTCACCTCCGGGAGTGGGCGCGTTTTTCGGCAACATGCTGTTATTCGGTTGTATACAATACCAATACGGTTGTGTCAAGCGGAGCCTCGTCCGCGGGAGTCGCTGTCGATCGCGCCCGGAGCCGCCCGAGATGATGCGACTCCGTGCTTTCGCAAATGTTGGAACCTCCCGTGGATCAACCCGTTATTTTGGCGATTTGCCGCGCCGACAGCCTGAGGGATCGACAATCATGCAATTCACGCTTGCGGTAGGCTGTGCGTGTGCGGTCCTTTCACTCGTGTTCGCGACGGCCTATCCCGTCGCCACGGCGCACCCGATGCCGCAGGCCCCCGCCGCAAGCCCGCTCTCCGACGGTGCGTCAAAAATCGTTGCAGCCTTGCGCTTGCGCGCCGACAGCGGAAGGCTCTGCGGTGACGCCGACGGCGAAGCCTTTCACGACGCCATGCGCGACGTCGTCATAAAGCTGATGATGTCGGGCGAAATTGGGGGCAATCCAAGACGGGACGCGCAATCGGCAGCCGATTTTTTCCAGGCCCATTGTGGGCAATCGGTAACAGCGTCGGCGAGCGCGGTCGAGCGGACTCCTTCGCCCGGTTTGCGGTAGCCGGGCTGCGCGAGCGGCCTGCGAATGCGCGGCCTGCGAATGCGGAGCGGCGCGGGCGCTCTATCGCATCAGGAGGGCAACCACGCCCGCGACGATGGCAGACGAGAAGAACGCGACCACCGCCCAATGTCCGGTACGCGCGAGCATGTTTTCGTTCCACACTTTGCGGCGATGACGGGTTGCTGCGCGCATGAATTTCAATCCGCGTTTGTTGTGGCGCGGGGAAACGTACGTATTACAGGTTTGTAATGGGTTAATGAATGCCGTACCATCGCGGCGTACTTTGATCGAATCCCGCCCGCGGTTCCCGGAAGTGGCCCTGGTGGTTAAATTCTGACTGAAGAGTCCTGAGGCCAATCCGACTTTGAACATCCAAAACCGCTGTCGCCACGACACGACCCGTGTTTTCGTTGAGGCGAACGATTGTGCCCGGTAACCTGTCGGCCGTGAACCCGGACCCGCATGCGCTGGACCATATCGCCGCCCGCACGCTGCAACACTACAACAACAACGCCGAGCAATTCCGCGAGGGTACACAGGATCACGACGTCAGCCAGAACGTTGCGGCGCTGCTGAAGCATATCGGGCAGCCAGCGCCCGCGGCCGTGCTCGATTTCGGTTGCGGGCCGGGGCGGGACCTCAAAACGTTTGCCGCGCTCGGTCACGCACCTGTGGGTCTCGAAGGCTCCGCGCGATTCGTTGCGATGGCGCGCGGAGAAGGCTTCGAGGTGTGGGAGCAGAATTTCCTCGCGCTCGATCTGCCTGACAACCGTTTTGACGGCATCTTCGCCAACGCCTCGCTGTTTCACGTGCCGAGCCGCGAATTGCCGCGCGTGCTCGCGGAGCTGAGGACGGCGCTCAAGCCACGCGGCGTTCTGTTCAGCTCGAACCCGCGCGGGCTGGATGAGGAAGGCTGGTACCACGGGCGCTATTGCGTCTATCACGATCTCGAAAGCTGGCGGCGATATCTGCGCGACGCGGGATTTTGCGAGCTCGATCACTACTATCGCCCGGCCGGGCTGCCGCGCGAACGGCAACCCTGGCTTGCGAGCGTCTGGCGGAAATAGACCGCGATTGCTCCTTCTGCTGCTGTGACCGCGGAGACGCGGAGGAGAAAAGGTTGAACCGCCAAGACGCAAAGCCGCCAAGCGTCCCGTACGGCGCGATGGGTTTGTCGCGCGTCTTTTTCCGTCGCTGCTCCGCAGCTTCGGATGACTTGTACACTCGCCCGGCGAAACCTCAGGCAAAGCCGGGTCAGCGCGCAATAGCAATCTTCGAGACAGGCGCATACCTTTGCGCCTTTGCGCCTTGGCGGTTAATTTGCTCCGCGTCGCCGCATGAACTCTTTGTCCAGACGCTCCCCGGCCTGAGTTGGGGAAAACAGGCACAGGCGCGCTTCCGCGCAGCGCGCCTAGGTGCCGCAGAAGGTCTGATAGACAACCTGGTCCGGCCGCGGCGGATCGGCGTAACGCTCGAAGCCGGGTTGATCGTCGAAGGGCCGCGACAGCACCGCGAGCAGGCTGTCGAAACGCGTGAAATCATTGGCGCTCACGGCGCCGGCAATCGCTTCCTCGACCAGGTGGTTGCGCGGAATGAAGAGGGGATTGGCGGCGCGCATGATTGCCCGGCGCGCCGTCGCATCCACATTTTCCCGGGCGAGGCGATGGCGCCATCGTGATGCCCAATCGTCGAATGCACCCGGTTCCGCAAACAGGCCTCGCACCGCGTCGGCTGCTTCACCATTGTCGGCGGCGTCGCACAGCCCGCGGAAGGTCAGGGTGAAATCGGCACGGTTGTCAGCCATGCGCTTGAGGAGATCCTGCGCCAGCGCCAGGTCGTCCGGCAAAGCCGTCGACAAACCGAGCTTTCGTCTCAAGCCCGCTGCATAAGCCGTTTCAAACCTGCCGGCGAAGGCGGCGATTGCTTCGTCTGCCGACGCGACCGCCGTCGCCTCGCTGTTGCCGAGCAGCGGCAGGATCGTTTCGGCAAAGCGCGCGAAATTCCATTGCGCGATGTGCGGCTGGTTGCCGTAGGCGTAGCGGCCCGTCGTGTCGATGGAACTGTACACCGTGCTCGGGTGATAGTCGTCCATGAAGGCGCAGGGGCCGAAATCGATGGTCTCCCCCGCGATCGACATGTTGTCGGTGTTCATCACCCCGTGAATGAAGCCGACGAGCAGCCATTGCGCGACGAGTTCGGCCTGCCGCGTGCTCACGCCCTCGGCCAGCGCCAGATAGGGGTTTTCGCTCTCCCGCGCTGCCGGGTAGTGGCGTGCGATAACGTAATCCGCAAGCCGGCGGACTGCCTCGCCATCGCCCCGGCTGGCGAAGAACTGAAACGTACCGACGCGAACGTGGCTCGAGGCGACGCGCGTGAGAATGGCGCCGGGCATCGGTGTTTCGCGCCAGACCGTCTCGCCCGTCATCACCGCCGCAAGTGCTCTGGTGGTCGGGATGCCGAGCGCCGCCATCGCTTCGCTGACGATGTATTCGCGCAGAACCGGGCCGAGCGCGGCGCGTCCGTCGCCGTCGCGCGAGAACGGCGTTCGCCCGGCGCCCTTCAACTGGATATCGCGGCGTACGCCGTCGCGATCGATCACCTCGCCGAGCAGAATCGCGCGGCCGTCACCGAGTTGCGGCACGAAGCCGCCGAACTGGTGGCCTGCGTAGGCCATGGCGAGCGGCTCGCCGCCTTCGGGAACGCGGTTGCCCGCAAGAAACGCCACGCCTTCCGCTGTCGCAAGCTGGTCGGCATCGAGGCCGAGTTGGCGGGCGAGTGCACGATTGAGCCGAATGAGACGCGGCGTGCCGACCGGAACCGGCGGCTGCCGCACGAAAAACCGGTCCGGCAGCCGCGCGTAGCTGTTGTCGAAAGCGAAGGGCGATAGGTCTGCGGTGCCTGTGGTCATGTGCGATGTGCTGATACGAACATGGACATTTAGCCGATCGCGACGACCCGACGCCAACAGAATTGGCAAGCATTGCCGATGGCGCCATAGAAAGAGTGTTCACGCGGAGGCGCGGAAAATAAAGTTGAACCGCCAAGACGCAAAGACGCCAAGGGTCTGGTACGGGTGACGAAGTGTTGTCGCGCGCCTTCCTCCTTCGTTGCTCCGCAGCTTTGGACGACTGGTACACTCGTCCGGCGAAGCCTCAGGCGAAACCGGGTCGGCGTGCAATAGCCCCTTTGATGCAGGCGCCAAACCTTTGCGCCTTGGCGCCTTGGCGGTTAATTTGCTCCGCGCCTCCGCGCCTCGGCGTGAACCTTTTGTCCAGGCACGCCCGCGGTCCCGGGACGCATTTCAAACCAAATCTCCCGGGAATAAACAGCAGCGATCCGCCGTCTGGTCGAGAGAGGGAAAAGCCGGAAACCGAGGGTTGGTCATGTCACGATTCTGCAACGGCGTCGCGCGCAGCCATTTCATTGCAGCGGCGATGGCTTTCATCGCCTGCCTTCACCCCTCGGGCGCAAGCGCGGTGTCGGCAACCGCCGCGGCAAAAGCACCGGGCACCGTCGGCCTCGGCAAAGTCCTGACCAGCAAGAGCGGCGGCCAGATTTTCGGTTTCGACATTGATCAAAATGGGGACGACGGCGTGCTGGCCACCGCCGCCGATGTCGAAACCTTCGACCAGGACAGCGGCAAGATCAGGAAATCGTTCGGCAAGTATCTGGGGCCCGACAGCGACTATGTCGTCGACGGGATCGCGGGCGGCGATGTCGGGCTGATCGAGGTCGAAAAGGTGCCGAAGGGGAAGCTGTATCCTCACCGGTATTACAAGCTCATCAATCCCGTCACCGCCAACAGGTTCACCGGCAGCTGGACGCCGCCCCTCAAGGGCCTCATCTCCGAGGCGATGTCGACCGATCAGAATACGCAGACCAGTCTCCTGTTCGCCCTCACAAGCCTGAAGTCGGGCGAGCAGCCCACATTGATCGTTTCCGACGTTGCGGCCAACACGTTCAGCAACGTCATCGCGCTCGATGCGAATCTGTTCTGCCTCTGCGATGGACCGCAGCTTGGCCAGTACACCGCAGACAACGCGGCCGTGTTCGCGCTGTCGCCCGACGCCGGCACGGTCGGCGGGGAAGCGCCCGTCAACGTGCTCGTCGATCTGACCACCGGCAAGGCATCGCAGTTCAACGGCTACAACAACGGATTCTACCACGCCGGCTCCGTGAACGGGCTTGCCGTCGATCCCGATACCGGCGTCGCCGCGACCACGACCGAGTTGAACTCGCAGGTCGAGTTCTACAATCTGAAGAAGCAGACCGGCATCGCCTTCACCCAGCTTCCCTGTACAACCGACACCGACCAGACGAACAGCGGGTCCGGCATCGCCGTCGATCCGGTCAACAGGCTGTTCCTCGTCGCCGATCAATTCTATTGCGACGGCAGCCAGGGCAGCGCGATCGTGGTGTACGACGAGGCCGGCAATCTGGTGGAATCGATCACGGGCTTCAACCTTGCCCTCGGCGAGCCCGCGCCCGTTCTAAACCCGGGCAAGCGCATGGGCTGGGTGTTCAGCGGTCCCAACGGCTTCAACCAGCTGCAGCAGTTCTTTTACTGATGGGGCGACGCCTGCCCTTTGGCTTGCCTCCCCCGCGCACCCGCCGCGCAGACGCCGGCGTAGCGGGTGCATGGCGCGGGGGAGTTGCCCAGGCTGTAAACCGGCTCCGACGATGAGCCGTACCGGTTCCTGAGCCGCTTTATTGGCTGGGCGGAGGGGGCCGCCTGGTGTCGGCATTCAACCGCCCCCTCCGGCTCGCTGTTTCGCGCCCGCCACCTTCCCCGCTCCGCTTTGCTCCGCAACGGAGGCAAATGTACGTACACGGTCGCACAACCCCCATTTTATGAACCGCGAATTGCGGGAGGTGAAGTCTATTTCCCGAATTGTCGAAACGATCACTCCCGTTTCGACCGGGCCTGGGCGCGACGACCGTCCCGACGACGAATCCGGGCTACGGCTTCAGCTTGAACACGGAGCCGGCGTTCTTGATGCCGCCGAAGAAAGTCGCGCCGTAGAGAGTGCCGTTGCTCAGGATCACGCCGGCTTCCGGGTATTCGCCGTCGGCGCAATTCCCCAGCGAACAGAAGCGGTGCAAGATCTTGTACGTCGTTCCGCTCAATTCGAAGAGCACGCCGCCGCCGATGCCCATCACGTCGCTATCGTTACCCCCGCCCGCGAGTGTTGCGCCCAACAGATCACCGGCCGGGTCGATGACGAGCGGTCCCCTGGCGAAGGCGCCGTCCGGACAATCGGTTTTCTCGCAGAAGGCGTGCAAAACCGTCTCCAGCCAGCCTCCCCCGCTCGATGCGAGACTGAAAACCACGCCGCAGGTCTGTTGGAGTCCCGCGCGCGTACAGCGATAGCCTCCGCCCCCGGTGCCCCCATACAATGTTCCGGATGCGTCCTGGAACAGCGAGCCGTCCGGAAAGGCCCCGTCGGCGCATCGCGACTGCGCGCAAAAACTGTATAGGACCGATTCCGTCCAGGCATTCCCGTTCGGCGTCAGTTCGAAGACCGTCCCTCCCCCGGCCGGAAAATCGGACGTTCGATTTGCGCCGCCCTCCGACGTCACGCCGAAGAGGTTGCCGCCGGCGTCAGGCCAGAGCATGCCGTTCGGGTAAGACCCGTCGGTGCAATGTCCGCCGCGCGGGCAGAAGGCGTAGAGGACGGTCTCGGACCAGGAATCGCCGTCCCGCGTCAGCATATACACAACGCCGGTATAGCCCTGGGAACCGCCGGCCTCCGTGACGCCATAAAGCGGTGAAACGCCGTCATAGAGGGCACCCGTCTGCGCGCCGGCATAGGCGAGTCCGCCGAACGGAATGGCGCCATCGGTGCAGCTGTTTCCGCCCTGCGAACAGAAATCGTAGAGCTTGTGATACGTGCCGTCGGCCGCGATCTCGAAGACGACCCCCCGGCCATTCGCACCACCCTCTATGGTCGTGCCGTACACATTGCCGTTCACATCGATGATGGGAGAACCAAGAGGTGAATCGCCGTCGCTGCAATCCTTGTGCAGGCAAAAGCGATAGAGCAGCCTGAATCTCTTTCCGCCCGTCAGCTCGTAGACGGTTCCCCCGGGGCTTTTTCCTCCAGGTCCCGCCGTTACGCCGTACAGGTTGCCGGATGGATCGGCCGACAGACCCTCACCATTGGCTCCGTCCCTGCAGCCGCCCTTCGTGCAGAAGCTGTAAACGGTGGAGAGCGGATGAGCTGCGACCGAGGTACAGAACGGCTGCTGCGCACCGACCAATATCAGCGCTATCCCGAATACTGCTCGGGACCAGCCGCCGTGCAAGCCACCATGCCTGATTTCCATCATCGAAGCCTCCCCTTGGCCCGCGCAGCGGCTCAGTTGCCGATGCACAGGACGTAATCCGTTTCCGAAGCTACTCCCGTGTTATAGCCGATGACAATGTGATCGGCCGCCACCGTCGTCAGCGCCGCCCGCGCCGATTGAATGTCGGTTGCGGCTCCGGGTTAGGCGTCATTAATATAACGTACGGAAATTGTCAGGTTTCTCCGAGCGGTGCCTTCCACCCAGGATACGTTATCGGTCGCTACTACACGTCGCCCATGACGCAAACCCTAACGCTCGCGATGGCGGCGAATAAGCTTTACGCCGAACCGTTCTACGTTGGTGTGGCGACGACGTTCACAAAGATCAGCATCGATGTGACAACGGTCGGCTCGGGGCACTGCGAACTGGGCATTTACAATAACAATTCCGGCGCGCCGGGTAGTCTACTCGTAGATGCGGGCTATGTCGCCGACAGTTCGCCGGGTGCGCAAGAGATTACCGGTCAATCCATCACTCTGGCACCCGGGTGGTACTGGCTCGCCACAGGTTGCAGCGACACGCCGTCCCTGGAGGCGACCTCGTCAACAAACGGCAT
>DATGGN010000133.1:0-22180 GCA_035308485.1 Rhizomicrobium sp. | reverse complement strand
GCTCGAAATCCGCAACGACACCAGACGCGTCGCGATCGGGAATGTCGATTCCGCCGGTGCCGTGCAGCTCCTGGGCAACGGAGAAAAACGGCGCGCCGTCGAGATCGTTGCGGCGCGGAACGCCGAAGACGAACAGCCGTTGCTGTCCCAGAGCTGGTATCTTTCACGCGCTTTCGCGCCCTTTGCGGACGTACAGAAGGGGACGATCGGCGACGCGCTGTCCCGCAACGTCTCCGCCCTTGTGCTCGCCGATATTGGCACCATTGCGGGCGCCGATCACGACCGCGTCGCGCAGTTTGTCGAGGAGGGCGGTATCCTCGTACGCTTTGCCGGCGACCGCATGACCAGGGCGGTGGACGATCTCGTGCCGGTGAAGCTGCGCGTTGGCGGACGGTTCCTCGGAGGCGCGCTTGCCTGGAGCCAGCCGCAGCATCTCGCGCCGTTTCCCGAAGGGAGTCCGTTCCGCGGTCTGTCCGTGCCCTCGGAAGTCACGGTGTCGCGGCAAATTCTCGCCGAACCGTCGGTCGAACTTTCGGAACGGACCTGGGCCCGGCTTGCGGACGGCACGCCGCTCGTCACCGGCGCGCAACGCGGCAAAGGCTGGATCGTGCTTTTCCACGTCACCGCCAATTCCGCCTGGTCGACGCTGCCGCTTTCGGGTCTGTACGTCGACATGCTGCATCGTCTGTTGGACCTCGCCGGCGGCGCACGGCCCGCGCAATTGGCAAACGACGCCGCCGCGATCCTGCCGATATCGGAAGCACTCGACGGGTTCGGTCATCTCGTCAAAGCCCCTGCGGACGCGCTGCCGTTGCATGGCCGCGACATCGGACGAATTTCGCCGTCGCCGCAACATCCCCCAGGACTTTATGGGCGCCCCGGCGCGGAAGTCGCGCTGAATGCGGCGAACGAGCACACGGTTCTGACGCCGCTTCGCCTCGCGCACACCGCGCTCAATGCCTATTCGGCATCGCCTGCGCGCGCGCTCGAGGCGCCCCTTCTTGTCATTGCGCTGCTCGTGCTGCTCGCGGATATCTGCATTTCCCTGTGGCTGCGCGGCTATGCGCCGGCGCCCGCATTGCGGCGGGCGGCCGTTCTCGTGATTGCATTCGCGATCGTCCATCCGTTCGCCGCGCGTGCCGACGACGCCTTCGACATGAAAGCGGCGCTCGACACGCGGCTCGCCTACGTGATCACCGGAATTCCGGAGGTCGACGACATGAGCCGCGCGGGGCTGTACGGCTTGGGGCTGGCGCTCAAGGCGCGCACCTCGTACGAGCCCCAGGACCCTGTGGGCGTCAACCTCGACAAGGACGATCTGAGTTTTTTCCCGCTGCTTTACTGGCCCATGGATCCGCGCGAGCCAAATCTTTCGCCGCGCGCCTTGAGCAAGGTCGCCGATTACATGAGAAACGGCGGTACGATCCTCTTCGATACCCGCGACCTCACGCTTGGGAGTGTACGCGGGGCCAATTCGCCGGGCGAGCAGACGCTGAAGCGCCTCATCGGCAGGCTCGACATGCCGCCGCTCGAGCCGGTGCCCTCGGATCACGTGCTGACCAAGACGTTTTATCTGATCCAGGATTTTCCCGGACGCTGGGATGGGGGAAAGGTCTGGATCGAGTCGCTGCCGCCGGCCGGGCCCGGTTCGGGACCCGCGCGCGGCGGCGACGGCGTTTCGCCCGTGATCATCGGCGGAAACGACTGGGCGGCCGCGTGGGCGATCGACGGTCAGGGGCGGCAGCTTGCCGACGTGTCGCCCGGCGGCGACGAGCAGCGCGAACTGGCGTTTCGCTTCGGCATCAATGTCGTGATGTACGCGCTGACGGGCAACTACAAGACCGACCAGGTCCACGCGCCGGCGCTGCTCGAACGCCTGGGACATTAAAGATGCGGGCAGAAAGAATGTACGCACTTGCCTCCCCCGCGCACGCACTGCGCGGGGGAGGTCCTGCGAAGCAGGGGAGGGGGTCATTAAATGGCGCCACCAGGCGCCCCCTCCGGTGCTTCGCACCACCTCCCCCGCTCCGCTGTTGCTCCGCGTGGGAGGCCAGATATTGTACGCATTCCGCGTCTCCGCGTCTTCGCGCGCAACTTCGCTAACCAGTCATGCATCTCTCGATCGATTTTGCGCCCCATGTCGCGATTGGCTGGATCGTACTGATCGCCGCCGTTGCGGCAGCACTCAGCGGTTATGCCCTGTGGCGGCGGGCGCGCGGCGCGATCGCCCGCGCTGCGGCGTTCGCCATCGGCTGCATCGTGCTCGCCAATCCGCTGATCGTCCGCGAAAAGCGGGAACCGCTGCCCGACATTGTCGCGCTCGTCGTCGATCATTCCGCGAGCATGAACCTCGATCATCGCCGGGCCGACGCGGACAGGGCGGCGGTAGAACTTGCGAAACGCATTGCCGCCGACAGGACGCTGGAGATCCGCCGCGCCGAGGTGACGTCTCCCGCCAACGAAGATTCGGGGACACGGCTCATGTCGGCCGTGACCTCGGCTCTTGGCGATGCGCCGCCGGATCGCGTGGCCGGTGCCATCGCCATCACCGACGGCGAGGTTCATGACGCGGACACGGTCAGCGGCGCTTCGTTGCGCGCGCCCTTTCACGCCCTGATCGTGGGACGGCACGACGAGCGCGACCGCAAGCTCACCGTCGTCAGCGCTGCACGTTACGCCATCGTCGGCCAGCCGGCGGACGTGGTGATCCGCGTCGACGATTTCGGCGCGCCCGCGGGCGGGGCGGCACAGATCGGCCTGCGCGTCGGCGGCGTCGACGCAGGAAGTCGTTTTGTGCCCACGGGACGCAATGTGACGCTGCACATTCCGATCGGCCACGAAGGCGAGAACGTGCTCGAAATAGCGGCGCGGCCCGGCCCGGCTGAACTCACCCTCGCCAACAACCGCGCCGTGGTGACGGTCTATGGCGTGCGCGACCGCCTGCGCGTGCTGCTGATTTCGGGCCAGCCCCATGCCGGCGAACGTGTGTGGCGTTCGCTGCTCAAGGCCGATCCCTCGGTCGACCTTGTGCATTTCACGATCCTGCGGCCGCCCGACAAGCAGGATTCGACGCCGATCGACCAGATGTCGCTGATCGCGTTTCCCACCCACGAATTGTTCGTGGAGAAGCTCGACAATTTCGATCTCGTCATCTTCGATCGTTACGCCGAGCTCGGCATCCTGCCGATGACGTATTTCGAGAACATCGCCCGTTACGTACAGGACGGCGGCGCGCTGCTCGTTTCTTCCGGCCCGGAATTCGCGTCGCCGACAAGCATCTTCCATACCCCGCTTGCCGCTGTCTTGCCGGCGCAGCCGACCGGCCAGGTCGTCGAAGAGCCGTTCCGGCCGACGCTGACGCCTGCCGGCGAAGCCCATCCGGTTACGCGGGGCTTAAGCGGTGCAAACGACGGGAGCAAACCGGCAACGTGGGGTCGCTGGTTCCGCGCCATCGCCGCGAACAATATCGCCGGCGAAACACTCATGTCGGGCCCTGACAACCGGCCGCTCCTCGTGCTCAACCGCGAGGGCAAAGGCCGCGTTGCGCAGGTTCTCTCCGATCAGGGATGGCTGTGGGCGCGCGGTTATGAAGGTGGCGGCCCGCAGGCCGAACTGCTCAGACGGCTTGCGCACTGGTTGATGAAGGAACCGGAGCTGGAAGACGAACGGCTGTCCGCAACGATCGCGAACGGCGCTATCACCATCGAACGGCAGACGCTGGCGAAGACCGCAAAGCCGGTGACGCTGACTTACCCGTCGGGGCGCAAGCTGTCCCTGCAATTGACCGAATCCGAACCAGGCCTTTGGCGCGCCAGCGCAAAGGCGAACCAGTTGGGCCTGTATCGTGCGACCGACGGCACGCTCAGCGCGGTGGCGGCGAGCGGCCCGCTCAATCCGAAGGAAGTCGCCGACATGCGGGCCACGGGTGCCATTCTCGCGCCGCTTGCACGGGCGAGCGGCGGGTCCATCACCTGGCTGGCGGATCGCGGTGTACCGCAAATCCGGCGCGTGGAGCGAGGGCGTTCCACGTCGGGCTCCGGCTGGATCGGCCTGCGCGCCAACGGCGCCTATCGTGTCACCCAAATCGAGCAGGCGCCGCTTCTGCCGGTGTGGTTCGCGCTCATCCTTGTTCTTGGCTCCATCCTCATCGCCTGGCGCATGGAGTCGCGGTGAAGTTGTCCGTTCCCTCACACTGCATGATCGCGGCGGTCCCCTCCCCATGCTTCGCACGGAAGAGGAAAGTTCCGGGGCATGGTTGTACAGCTACGCCAGCGGCGCGCCGTCGGCACAGACGGGATCGTCGATGCGGGCGCGGCGAATGGGACCGCGAAGCCGTTCGAATGCGCCGGCCGATAATCCAAGCGCCAGAATGCGTGCCGGATCGACCGGGCCCGGAAATGTCACAGAGCCTTCGGGAACGAGAGCAAAGCCCGCGCGCGAATAATACGGCACATCGCCGACGAGAAGAATCGCGCGATGGCCGAGCGCGCGCGCCTCGTCAATTCCCCTTTGCATGAGCGCGAGGCCGATGCCGCGGCCGCGCTCCCTTGTTTCGACGGCGAGCGGCCCAAGCAGCAGCGCGCGCTGGTCGCCGACGGCGATCGGCCAGAAGCGCACCGAACCTTTCAGCGCACCGTCTTCGAGGGCGACAAAGCTCAACCCCGCCTCCGGCGCGACGCCTTCGCGCAGGCGATAGGCCGATTTGGCGTAGCGCCCCGGGCCAAAGCTTCGTGCCACGAGCGCCTCGACAGCTTCGGCGTCACCCGGTTCTTCTGCCCTTATTTCCCACATCGCTGTCGTCCGAGGCGCATTGTACGTTCCACCCTCCCCTCGAGGGGAATGTTATACTTCGCAAACCCAATGGCCATAGGTAGGTCAAGGCCTACGGCGTCCGTAAGAAGGCGCCGTGCTCTCCCTGCTTGTTCTCCCATTCCCCCGTGATCCATCCACTCTTGTTGATGGCATAAGGCAACGTGTCGGGCGGTCCCGGAACACTGAATTTCGTGATTGCACCGCTAGTCCGCCTCTCGAAACCGTGATCCCGGCGACCGTTATCCCCATATCCTACGGCGTCGCCCTTCTGATTGATCCCCGTGACGAAAATATAAGTGCCAGCATTGAATTTCGTTATCGTGCCATCCGCCGTTCTCAGGAAACCATGCATATAGCCTTCACTCATAAAATATCCGACGATTGTGCCGCTGTTATTGATGCCGACAGCAAACGTGTAATCTGACCCAGCGGGGTCAAAACTCGTGACTGTTCCATCAGGGGTCCGTACATAGCCGTGTGTTGCAGTGTCGCTCCAAGACCCGGCAACGAAACCCTTATCGTTGATCCCATACGCTACGGTATCGCGGGAGCCAACGGGATCGAACGTTGTAATGGTCCCATCGGGAGATCGTATGAAACCGTGATTTTGGTCGGCATAGTACGTTCCGGTAATCGTGCCACCTCTGTTTACGCTCTGCGGAGTTACGGAAGTCGATCCTGACAGATCAAAAATCGTCATTGCACCGCCTGCGTCTCGCACGAAGCCATGCTGACCCGAGTCATCATAGTAGATTCCCGTAATCGTACCACTATCGTTGATACTAGATGCCTGCGTTCCGGGAGACGAGCCCGCATCAAACGTCGTAATGGTACCACCCGCCGTTCGGAAATACCCATGGCTGCCGATGCTGTCTTCGTAACTGCCAGCAATAGTCCCGCTGCTGTTGATGCTTCGAGCAAAGGTTCTATCTGCCCCGGAAGGCGCAAAGGTTATGTACGTTGCTTTTGCATCAACCGGAGCGCTTGCACTAAGGGCGCCGAGCAGCCCCGCTGCACACAGCCAGCTTCTCATTTCCTATCCCCTTTTTCGCCTTAGCTCGTACCATCTGTGCCAGCCGCTTCTCAAACCGTTCCTTATCATCGTCACAGCCTAGACGGCGGGCAACACTCTTGAAATCGTCCCCTTCCGAGCGTTGAATTGGGCGTTTGGCGGGGGGCTTTTTTGGCATGACCAGTGACGCTTTCGAACCAGAGTACCATTACGTAGCATACATTGACGAAGCTGGCGACCCCGGACTTGATCGGGTAAAGCCGCTTGATAATCCGGGGAGCGCGGAATGGCTCATCGTTTCCGCCGTGGTGATTCCTGTATCGGCAGAACGCTCTACCGACGCGTGGATCAAGACAGTTCTCCGTCGCGTAGGAAGCACGAACAAGACTGATGTGCATTTCAGAAAATTGTCCATTCGGAACAAGGTTGTCGCTGCGAGCGCACTTCTACCACTCCCGATTCGTTGTTTCGTTGTGTGCTCCAATAAGAAAAACATGCGGGGCTACATAAACCCACGTCCCGTGTTCGCACACAGAAAACTTACGGTGGATTGGTTCTACGCGTGGATGACGAGAGTAATCTTGGAACGCGTAACTCATTTTGTACGTGTAAAATCACTAGCAGATTATCACGAGGTCAAGAAAGTAAAACTTGTTTACAGCCAGCGCGGCGGGTTGAGCGTTCACGAGATGGGCGAGTATTACGACTGGATACAAAGCCAGAGTCAAAGCGATAGCTTGTTCTTGCCGTGGGGCGATCTACAATGGGATACGCTTAGCCAACATTTGCTTCGTGTCCGCCCGCATCAGCGGGTTCCCGGGCTGCAAATGGCAGATATCGTGGCCAGTTCTTTTTTCCAAGCCTGCGATAAGCGGGACATTCCGCGTTGCGACAACCTCTGCGCGAAAATTCTAGAGCCGCGCATGGGGCGTTTTCCCGACGTAGGCGGCCGTTTCAGTGGCTATGGTGTTAAGTTGCTTCCCAATTTCAAGGCCGCGAAATTGGATAAGGATCAGCAGCACATCTTTACATCATACGGATATCCGTACCAACTATGGCAGGACAAGTTGCACTGGGATATCACGCCGCCGTACAGGAAGAATGTGGTGGCCGGCCCGTCTGATCCGGAGGTGTTCTAGGTCGCCTCGTCATTGGCAACCATCCTGTCGGACGCCAAGAATATCTCTCGTACTCTCAGCCCGGGTGTTCCCGGCTCACCACAGCGAAAGAATCGCACACTTGGGAGTCCCTCTGTCAAGAGTCCGGGCGACGTTTCCGCATGAATTTGAATTGAAGCTGTTTCGGAACGCGGTAGGGCTCAGGCGACTTTACCAACGACCCGGTACGTCAACCGCTTGCCTTCCGCGCCCTTGAGCAGCGCAACCGTGCGGGCATTGTCATTCACACCCAAGGCAACGCGATTGTTGTACCGAAAATCAAATTCGGCAAGGTAGCGGTGAAGATGCTTACGGCTTACGTGATGATATGTACCGATGATACCACGCTTAAGGATGCTGAACACACCTTCAACCGTATTCGAATGAATTGGATCGGCATCTTCAATGTAGCGTACATATTCTAGCGCGCCGTGGTCCACCATTTCGTGACCTGCGAACTTGCGGCCAAGATGCAAGTAGCCGCCAGCGGTGTCCGTCATAAGCCGCGACTTCAGGCTGGCGTTCCCGAACAGGAGCGGTCGCAGCGTTTCGCCGCTAACGCTGGGAATATGATGCGACCGCACGTTGCCGTTGCGCTCTACAAGGGCGTGGACAATTTCCTTACCCGCGCCGCCGATGTTGCCAGCCACGCGCTTTTTCATATGTTTATTTTTTTCGCGACCGCCTACGTACGTAGTATCTGCTTCAAGGATTTTTCCCTCGCCGCCAAGCAGCGGAAGGCGCCCATCCCGCATGGCTTCGCGCAGATGCATCGACACGAACCAGCCGGTCTTGAGTGTGCAGCCGAGCGTGCGGTGAAGCTGGTTCGCCGAAACACCTTTCTTGCTGGAGCACATAAGATGCGAAGCCTGAAACCATTCGTGCAGCTTGATATGGCTGGCCTCGAAAACCGTTCCTTTGCGAACGGTGAATTGGCCGCGGCAATGGTAGCATTTCCACAGACCGAGCCGAACGCGACCGCGGCGATCCTTCACCCCTTGGAGTCGATTGATACGGTCAACCGCGCCGCAATGCGGGCAAGTCGGACCATCCGGCCAACGGATTTCCTCAAGCTTCGCGAAAGCTGCCGCTTCGTCGTAAAAGTACTTTTCTGTGAGAACGCTCGCCATAACCGTCTGCCCTTGAACTTGTAACCTATATGGCATACAGTAGGTGCGTTGTCAACGGAGTGGCATACAAATGGACTTCAAAAAGGCAACCGAAGAACTCATGGAAGGTATGACGCGAGAACAGATCGCCGTCGTCCTTGGCGTCTCGGAAGCGACCGTCAGGCAAGCCCGCCTAGACGAAGCCGCAAAGGCTCACAGAAACCCACCGGGAGGGTGGGAAACTAAGCTGGCAAGGGAAGCCCGGAAGCGCGCTGAACGCCTTTCCCGGCTGGCTGAACGATTGGGAGCGTGACATGGCAGTTAAGAAGCGAAAGGCAGCCAAACGAAAAGCGGCCAAGAAAACCAAAGGGCCAAAGCGGCGAGGCGGCGGTTTGGGCGCCTTGAACACGAGCGTTGGCGTTAACCCCTCAATCGAAATGTCTCCACGCCCTAAGTTCAAGGATTAGAGGCTGGGTTTGCGAATTATAACATTCCCCCCTCGAGGGAGGGTCGAAATTTGCAAGCCGCACGCGTGCGGAGAGCGAATTTCGGGGAGGGGCTACGGTTGCGGGACAACCCCTCCCCGAAAATCTCGCGCGCAGACGCGCACGCGATTTTCGACCCTCCCTCAAGGGCAGGGTGGATCAAATATCTGCACTGCAGAGGTTTGCCTCTTCAATGCCCATCATGCAATTCTTGTTTGACGAAAATTGGGGACATACCTGATGGGCGTGCTGGACGGAAAGGTCGTGCTTGTCACCGGGGCCGCGAACGGCATCGGCAGGGAATGCGCGCTGCTCGCCGCGAAAGAGGGCGCGCGGGTGGTGGCGAACGATTTGGGCGGCGGGGTTGGCGGTGGCGACGAGGGGTCGGCCGGACCGGCGGAGGTGGTGGCGCAGGAAATCCGGCGTGCCGGCGGCGAGGCGGTGTCCAATTCCGACAGCGTGACCAGCCGCGACGGCGTGAAGCGCATGATCGAGCAGGCGATGGACAGTTTCAAAGGCCTGCACGCGATCATCAGTCCCGCGGGCATTCTGCGCGACACCATGTTCCACAAAATGACCGATCACGACTGGGACGCGGTGATCGAGGTGCATCTGCATGGCAGCTACAACGTGTGCCGCGCCGCAATCGCGCATTTCCGCGAACAGAGCGAAGGCTCGTTCGTTCTGTTCACGTCGACGAGCGGATTGATCGGCAATGTCGGTCAGGCGAATTACGCGGCGGCGAAGATGGGGATCGCCGGTCTCTCGCGCATCATCGCCATGGAGGGCGCGCAGAAGAACGTACGCTCGAACGTGATCGCGCCATTTGCATGGACGCGCATGATCGCGACGATCCCGATAAAGGACGAGGCTTCGGCGAAGCGGGTCGAGCGAATGAAGAACATGATGCGCGCCGACCAGGTGGCGCAGCTGGCCGTGGCACTCGCATCCCCGGCGACAAAAGACGTTTCCGGACAGATTTTCGCCGCGCGGGGCAACGAGATCTTTCTGATGTCGCAGCCGCGGCCGATCCGGGCCATCGGCAAGGTCGAGGGCTGGTCGCCGGAGACGATCGCCGAACACGCCATGCCGGCGCTGAAGCCCAGCTTCTTCGACCTTGGCGCCACCACCTCCGTCTTCGGTTGGGACCCGATCTAGCGTCGCGCGGGCGCGAGCCAATATTCCGGGGGCAACAGATGTCGGAAAGGGAAGACAAAATCGGGGGGACGACACCCGGCGCGTGGCGGCGGGCAATCGTCTGGGCTTCGATCGCCGCACTCACGGCCGCCTTTGTGATCGGCGGAATCATGCGAGGCGGCTGGCTTTCCGATCTTCCCGTCGGCGATCCCGATTGGCAACGGTGCAACAGTCCACAAGCCGATCTCCGCATGGCTGGATGCACTGCGGTCATAAACTCGCCACACGCAACCAGGCGGGCAGTTTTTGTTGCCCTGTTTCGCCGCGGCGCCGGATATTTGCGGAAGGGGAATAACGCATCGGCCATAGCGGACGAAACACGCGCGATCGGTCTGTCCTCCGGATCATTCGCGCCTTTTGCCGCGCGCGGCACAGCGTATGAAAACGAATCGAAGTACGATAAAGCCATTGCCGACGAAACGAGGGCGATATCGCTGAACCCCGGCAATGCGTACAGTTACCTCATCCGTGGGCTGGCGCACTATCACAGCGGGCACGAGACGCTGGCCATCGCGGATGAAACCCGCGCCATCCAGCTGAACCCCACGGACATGCGCGCCTACGTGTACCGGGGCGGTGTGTACAAGGACGAGGGGAAATATGCGCTCGCCGTCGCGGACGAGACCAGGGCCATTGCACTGAAGCCGAGCGCCCTGGCGTTCATTTATCGGGGGATTGCTCATGAGCATCTGGGGCAGCACGATCTGGCAATCGCCGACAATACCGGAGCGCTCGGATTGAATCCGAACGATCCGCTGGCGTTGAACAATCGCTGTTGGTCGCGCGCCGTTGCGGGCAAGGACTATGCGTTGGCCCTGGCGGACTGCAACAAGGCCTTGCAGATCAATGCCCATGACGCGGCGGCGCTGGACAGCCGGGGCGTCATCGAATTGAAGACCGGGCAAATTCGTCAAGCCATCAGCGATTTCGATGCGAGCCTCAAAATCGGCAAGAACCCGGGTTCTCTTTATGCCCGCGGTGTCGCCGAGCTTCGTTCCGGCAATAAGCGTGCCGGTGATGCCGACATGGCCGCCGCAAAGGCAATTGACGGAAGTATCGAGACGACATACGCCGCGTACGGAATCCGGCCGTGATGATGGGAATCTCGTGCGCACGACGGCGTTGCCGCGCCGGCCGTCTCCGGCTGCGACGCGATCCAGGAAAAGGAAAAAAGGCTCAGGCCTTCCTTACCACATCGTGCCAATTGGAGCGTTGCCGGTGTACTCGGCGAGGCGGCGGCACGTGGCGGGCGAGGTGTCGGGCGGAGGATCGCGCGGATCGACTTCGGCGATTTCGGAAATTTCGATGTTGGGTCTGAAGTCGATCACGGCGTTTGTGCAGCGATAGAGCGCGATGTGATTGGTCGTCCAGCCCACCTTGCGTGCGTAAAGGCCAAAAAGCATAAGCGCATCGTAACGCTGCAATCCGATTTCTTCCTCGAGTTCGCGGATCACCGCGCCGGACGGCGCTTCGCCGGGATCGACGCCACCTCCGGGAAAGCACAGGCCCGGCATGTAGCGGTGTCGGACCAGCACGACGCGTCCGTTCGTCAACTCGACGATGGCGTTGGTGCCGAAACACACGGGCGTTCTGTACGCACGGAGCAGGAGGCTGAGCGCAAGCGACGCGCGGGGAATGAACGGAACCCGTGGCATGAAAACGAGACTAAAGGCGAGGAAAGGATTTGTCTCCCGGCAAGGGCCGTTGCGGTTTTGGACGGAACCCCTCACCCGCGCCGGGATCCGCCCGGCGCACCCTCTCCCATCCGCCTGCACCGAGGCTTCGGCGGACCAACGTATGCAATTTACCCGCCGAAGCTCTGGCGAAGGCGGGCAAGGGGAGAGGGGAATTTTCCGCCGCAATTGTACAACGCTCTGCGATGCGTTCCTTCTCCCCTTGCGGGAGAAGGTGCCGACCCCGGCTGTAAAGCCGGGGGAGGCGGATGAGGGGTAGCGACGACAACCGCACGGGCCGCAGCTGCAAACGCATGGCCTGCTGGAAGAGGGTCGCCAGCATGCCGGCGGCGATGCCAAAGGGAACGGCCGTTAAGACATCTGCGTCGCGGCCCAGCACGATGATCACGGTGACCGCGAACCCCGTCCATTGCGCGATGTTCTTTGGCATTCCGGCCTCGGCCATTCCCCGTGCGCGACGTTAACGCAGGAACGGCCGGAACGAAGCACATGCTTAATAAGTGGTTAATTTCTTTCCTCGTCTCCGCGTGAGACCGGGCTGGAACAGCAAAGTATGACCTCCTACAGGTCGAAACGAATGCCCTGCGCAAGCGGGAGCGCGTCGGAATAGTTGACGGTGGCGGTCTGCCGCCGCATGTACGCCTTCCAGGAATCCGATCCGGATTCGCGTCCGCCGCCGGTCTCCTTCTCGCCACCGAAGGCGCCGCCGATCTCCGCGCCGGAAGGGCCGATATTGACGTTGGCGATGCCGCAATCGGAACCCGAGGCGGCGACGAAACGCTCCGCTTCCGCCATGTCCTGGGTGAAGATGCAGGACGAAAGCCCCTGCGGCACAGCATTGTGAAGCGCGAGCGCATCGGCGAAGTCGCGGTAGCGCATCACGTACAGAATGGGCGCGAATGTCTCGCGGGCGACGATCGCGCTCTGCGACGGCATTTCCGCGATGGCGGGCTTCACATAGTGGGCGTGCGGAAATCTGTCCTCGAGCGTGCGCGTGCCGCCGGTGATCCTGCCGCCTTCGTCGCGCGCTTCGGCAATCGCCTTCTGCATTGCCTCGAAGCTCCGTCCGTCGATAAGCGGCCCGACCAGCGTGCCTCCCGCGAGCGGATCGCCGATCGCAAGCCGCGCATAGGCCGCTTTCAGCGCCTCGAGCAGCCGGTCGTAGACCGACTCATGGACGAACAGGCGGCGCAACGTCGTACAACGCTGGCCGGCCGTACCGACGGCCGCGAACAGGATGGCGCGGAGCGCCAGATCGAGTTTGGCCGACGGACAGACGATCATCGCGTTGTTGCCGCCGAGTTCGAGGATGGAGCGGCCAAAGCGCGATGCGACCACGGGGCCAAGCGCCCTGCCCATGGCGGTCGAACCGGTCGCGCTCACCACCGGAATGCGCCGGTCACGGGCGAGCGCCTCGCCCGCTTCGCGTGCGCCGAGCAGAACCTGCGAGAGCGCGTGCGGTGCGTCGCCGAAGCGTTTTGCCGCGCGCTCGAACAGCGCCTGGGTTGCGAGTGCGGTGAGCGGCGTTTTCTCCGAGGGCTTCCAGATCACGGAGTCGCCGCAGACGAAGGCAAGGGCCGCATTCCATGACCACACAGCGACCGGAAAATTGAAGGCGGAAATCACGGCGAGGGGGCCGGCCGGATGCCACTGCTCCATCATGCGATGGCCGGGACGTTCGGAGGCGATCGTCAAACCGTACAGCTGGCGCGAGAGACCCACCGCGAAATCGCAGATGTCGATCATCTCCTGCACTTCGCCAAGGCCCTCCTGCAGGATCTTGCCGTTTTCGATGGTCACGAGCCGCCCGAGCGCGTCCTTGTTGGCGCGCAGCTCCTCGCCGAGCAGGCGTACAAGTTCGCCCCGCTTGGGCGCCGGCACATCGCGCCATTTCCGGAATGCTTCGGCACTCGCGGCAATCTTCGCCTCGATCGAGTTCGCATCGTCGAACGCGACGCGCCCGATCTCCGCGCCGTCAATGGGCGAATGGACGGCGTGATCGCCCTTGCCGGCATCGACACCCAAGGATGAGAGAATGTCCCGCGCGTTCATTTCGCTTTCTCCTTCACCTCATCCTGAGCCTGTCGAAGGATGAGGCGGCCCGGTCGAACATCCTCACCCTTCGACAGGCTCAGGGTGAGGACAGTGTGCAACTAAATTCCTCTGGCGTAGTAGCGGCCGAAGCGGTTGGCGAGGAAGTCGCCGAGTTTCGCTTCCTCCTGGCGCACGAAACCCTTTTGCGGCAGCTTGCCGTCGACAAGCAGGTCGCACATCGCGCAGATCCCGGCGGCGGTCGTGATCTGGATCGCGCTCATCAGCCGGTCGCCCACGGTCTGGCTGTAGATCTTCTTCGCGTAGCTCTCCTGCGTCAGCCGCCCGTCCATCCAGCCCGATACGGTGACGAAAATCAGCACCACGTCCTGATAGGTGATGGGAATGGCGGTCTCGAGCACATCCTTCATCAACTCTCGCCGCAGACCGAGGCGCAGGTCGCGCACCAGCATCTTGACGATGTCGCGGTGCCCGGGATAGCGCACCGTCTTGTAGTTCAGGTTCTCCACTTTGCCTTCCAGCGTGTCGCACAGCGTGCCGAGGCCGCCCGAAGTGTTGAACGCCTCATAGGTGATGCCGTCGAGCGAGAAGGCCTCGAGCTCTTCCAGCGCCGGCACTTCGCTGCGATGGCCGTCGCGAACCGATTCGCACGGGTTGCAGTATTCATTGATCAGCCCGTCGGTCGACCAGGTGAGGTTGTACTTGAGCGCATTGGTCGGAAACACCGGCAGCGCACCCACCCGCATCTGTACGTCCCGGAGCTTGTCGAATTTCTTCGCGAGGTCGTAGGCGGCGATGGAAATGAAGCCCGGCGCAAGCCCGCATTGCGGGATGAAGGCGGTGTCCGCGCCTTCGGCGAGCCGCCGGATCGTGCGCGTGCTTTCGACGTCTTCGGTCAGGTCGAGATAGTGCGCGCCGGCGCGCTTCGCGGCTTCGGCAACCGTGGTGGTGAGCGAAAAAGGCGTGGCCGAGAGGACCACGTCCTGGCCATCGAGCGCGCGCGCGAATTCCCGCGCATCGGCGATCTCGGCGACCCGCGTTTCCACGTTTCGTCGCGGCATGCGCTCGAGGCTTGACTGGTCGCGATCGAACACCGTCACCCGGTAATCGCCGCTCCCGCCCAGCAGCTCCGCAATTGCGGTGCCGATTTTCCCGCCGCCGACAAGTGCCACGCTTTTCATGATCCACTCCGTTCCTGACCGCTCCCCGGGAGATAACCCCTGGTGCCGCCGGAGGGGAGACGGCAAAGCGCCGGAAATTGCGCTACCATCCGGCGAATCGACGGAAGGGCCGGCGTTTTGCCGACGCAGGATACCGACACCAGGCTGATCGCGCTCCTCAGGGCCAATGCGCGTGAGCCGGTGGCGTCGCTGGCGCGTAAGCTCGGGCTCGCGCGCTCGACGGTGCAGGAGCGAATCGCGCGGCTCGAGCGCGAGGGCGTGATTCGGGGCTACACCACGCTGCTCTCCGAGGAAACCGAAGCGCGGAAGCTCAGGGCGGTGGTGATGATTGCCGCCGATCCGAGGCAGGCCGACCGGATCGGCGCGGAACTGAAACGGATGCCCGAAGTGCGCGCGCTCTCCGCGGTGTCGGGCGCCTACGACATGATGGCGATCGTCGAAGCCGAAACGCCCCAGCGCATGGACGCGGCGCTCGATCGCATCGGCAAGGCCCACGGTGTCGCGCGGACGGTTTCGTCGATCATCCTGTCGGAAAAGTTCTCGCGGTAACGTGTACCGCGGTTCCCGTACGGAACCGGGAACTGCAAATCGCGTTCGCAATTCGTGTGCAACACGAGGTAGCAAAAGGCCTTGCAATGCGCGCGCATGATCCGAAGGCGGAGTGATGTCTCACAACCTGATCAAAATTCCGGCTTTCGACAGGAAAGGTGACTGTTGCCACGCCGTAATCGAGACGCCCAAAGGCAGCCACCACAAATTCGACTACGATCCCGATCTGGCCTGCTTCCAGCTGAAGAAGACCTTGCCGGAAGGAATGAGCTTTCCGCTCGATTTCGGATTCGTTCCCTCGACGCTCGCCGACGATGGCGATCCGGTGGATATTCTCGTTGTGCTCGACTTTCCGGCAGCGATGGGCGCGCTCGTGAAGGTGCGGTTGATCGCCGGCATCGAAGCCGAGCAACGGGAGAAAAACGGCAAATGGGAAAGGAACGACCGGCTCATCGCCGTCGCCGACCACAGCCGAACCCTGGCCGACGTCAAGGCGCTCGACGACCTCGGTCCGGGCAGCCTGGATCAGCTGATCGCGTTTTTCGAACAGTACAACAAGCTGGAAGACAAGGAATTCCGCTGCGTCGGCACGTCCACGCCGAAGGGCGCAAGGGCCCTGGTCGAAAAAGGCATCAAGGCGTTCAAGAAGAACCACTGATGTCAGATTCGCCTCCCCCGCTGCGCTGTTGCTCCGCGGAGGAGGCAAGCTGTACGACAGAAGAGATGAGGCAGGAATATGCCGTCGAAAATTGTGAACGTCCGCCCGGTGTACAAGGGTTGGGCGACGATTTCGCTCGCAACAATCGAACGCGACGGACAGACATTCGAGCGATTGATGGAAGACCACGGCGCGGGCGTGTGCGTCCTTGCCGTCGACCGTGATCGCAAAGTCGCGACGCTGGCCCGCCAGTTCCGCGCACCGGTTGCCGGGACGGGCGGCGACAGCGATCTCCTCGAATGCCCGGCTGGTCTTGTCGACAGGGACGAAGATCCCGCGCACGCGATCCGGCGCGAGCTTATGGAAGAGACGGGATTGCAGGTGGCTGCGGCGCAGCACGTGGCGTCGGTATGGACCATGCCCGGCATTTCGACCGAACGGATGCATCTCTTCTTCGCGTATTATCGGGCTGAAGACCGCAAGGGCAAAGGCGGCGGCCATGCCTCGGAACACGAGAACATAACCGCGGAGGAATTGCCGCTGTCGCAACTTGCAGCCATGGCAGACAACGCCCGCATTGCCGACATGAAAACGCTCCTCCTGATACAGACGCTGCGTCTGCGCGAACCGGCACTGTTCGACTGAGGGGTTTCCTCCCCCGCGCAATGCATGCGCGGGGGAGGCAAATGCCGGTGCTTGCGCGGGCGTATGACAGATTTTAGATACTATAGGCCTGTCGAAGGGGATTCGGGTTGCCACGCCATTTCAGCGGCGATTACCTGCTGCGCGCGGCGGAGCGGGCGCGCCGGCCGGACCGCGAGCATATGCAGTCGCTCAGGCGGCGGGTGCCCTACTGGTTCGTCGTGATCCTTCTTTTCGGCTTCGCCGCTGTCCAGATCATCCTCAACCCGTTCGGTTTCAGCGACCTCACCCAGCGCTACACGCAGGATATCGCCGACCTGCTGATCGATGGTCCGTATCTCTATCCCGAGACCGGCCGCGAGCAGGTATCCGTCGCTCTGGTCGATGATGCGTCGTTGCGCAGCCTCGGCATGCCCTGGCCGTGGAGCTACGGCGCGCAGGCGCGGGGGCTCGACGCGTTGCTTGCCGAAAAGCCTCGCGCGGTGGTCGTTGACGTGATGTTCGTCGATCCGCGGAAGGACGACACCATTTCCGAACTGGTGGACGAGATCGGACGCTACAGAAAGGCGGGCGTACCGCTTTATCTGGTCGGCGCGACCGATGTGCCCGCCGGCGCACCGCCGCTCCGGCGCGAACTCCTCGCGACCGGCGTGCGGGTGCTCGATCCGGGCATTCTCGTCAACCAGGGAATCGTCCGGCAGTATCCGGTGTCGGGCAGCTGTCTTGGTGCCGGCGCCCGGAACAGGGCACCATGCCTGTCGCTTGCCCTCGCGGTGTACAGAGACCTCTATCCGCAGCAGCCCCTCGCGCCTCTCCGGGGATTGATGGAACTGGTGTGGGGAACGCGCGCCAATCCCTTCAACGCGAAGTGGATGAGCGTCACCGACGAGAATGGCGCCGTCCACGCCTGCGCGGAGCACCAGGATATCGGCTGGTCGGCGCGAATGTGGCTCGCTTTTTTCGATCCGGCAAGCGTGCGTTCGGCATGTCCATACACGAGCGTCATCCCGGCGGAGTCGCTTATCGAGGGGCGCGACGACGCCGACATCGCGCGACTGGCGAAGAACCATATCGTCTTCTACGGCGCCTCGCTCTCGGGCGTGCAGGATCGTTCCTTCACGCCGGTGAACGGGCTGATTGCCAGCGTGTTCGTCCACGCGATGGCGCTCGACAACCTCATCACGTTTCACGGGCGGCCGCAGCAGAACGTGGTGACGCTCGGTTCCCTCACGCTCGACAACAACACCGCGCAGGCGCTCGCAGTCCTTCCGATCATTCTCATTCTCGGCTGGATCCATGTGCGCGGCCTCAGGCGCGCGGGCGCGGCCCGCGAACGCGGCGCGACGCTCGAATATGTCCTGGGCAAGCTTTTGGAAAAGGCGTGGCACTGGTTCGCCTTTGCCCTCGCCCTCGCCGTCGGACTCGCGCTGACGGTCTGGGCCGGCCTTTCCGTCGCGAACTGGGTTCAGGTCGTGTTCGTGTCCGTTGAATTTGCGGCGTTGCTGCTCGTCGGTTTGCCCGGCGCGGTATGGGCGTACCTGCATCACGTCGCAGTCGGGATTCGTCAACTCGAAGTCGTACAGAAGGAGCAGGGCGCATGAGGAGCTGGTTTGCATATGCGGTGCTTGCCGGAGCGATGATTGCCGCGCCGGTGCTGGCGGAGGAAGACTGCGCGTCGACGCAGGGCGACGTGGCGATTGCGGCGCGCACGCCGCAGGTCGATCTGTACGACGCGGCGATGGGCAGGCGGGTGATGACGCTCGATCAGGACAAGTTTCCCGCCTGCGCGCCCATCGTTGCGCGCGCTCCCAACATGATGCTGGAAGTCGACGTCAACGGCACGAAGTACTGGGTGCCGCCGCACATGGTGAAGTACCGTTTCGCCGGCAATCTGCCGCCTGTCTGCCGCAATCTCGCAATGGGCAGCAACGACACCAAGGTCGGTTCCACGCGCGGCCTTGGCGAAGGCTGTCCCAAGCCGTCGGGAGGGAAATGATGCGCATCTCCGCTGCCTGCATTTCTGCCGCGCTCGCGCTCCTTGTTGCACCGCCGGCGCCGGCGTCCGGTTATCCCGACCATGGCAAGGCGCTTGCGAGCCTGTCGCCGGCGTCGGATTACAGCGACCTGTTGCGCACGCGTCCGCGCGCGATTTCCATCATGCGCACCCGCGCGCAGGGTTTCGTGCCGTCGGCGGAGCTGCACGACTACGCAAGATCGGTGCTGATGCGCGAATTGGCCGGCGTTTCGTTGCCGTCGTCCTTTCAGCCCGACGTCCATGTGCTTGCGGCACCGGAATTCTCGGCGCTGTGCACGCCCGACGGAACGGTGATCGTCACCATCGGACTGCTCGAGCAGCTGGAAAACGAGGACGAGCTTGCCTTCGTGCTCGGTCACGAAGTCAGCCATGCGATCCTGCGTCACCACGATTCCGACTGGCTTGCCCGCTCGCAATATTATGCCGTGGTCAACGCGGCGGCCGTCGACAGCGTGGCGCAGCAGGCTTCGGGCGCGATCGGCGCCGCAAATGCCGCCAATGTCGCGCGCGGACTGGACGTGATGCAGCACCTGTACAAGTTGAGCGCGAACGTGCTTGCGCCGCAGATGACACGCGGCCAGGAGGACCAGGCCGACGCCTTCGGTTTCGATCTCATGGTCCGGGCGGGTTACGATCCGGAAGCCGCGCTTTCCGTCATGGACAAGCTGGCCGCGCAGGAGGCCGAAGCCGCGCGTGCGGCGGCCTCGGCAAAGGCGGCCGAGCGGCAGAACGGCGGCGCATCTTCCGTGGGAAGCGCGCTTCTTGGCGGTTTCAACAATTTTGCCGCGAGCGGTTTCAGCGTGAGCGCGCTGACCAACAAGGACACCATGACCGATCTCGCGCTCAATGTGTTCGACGCCGCTGTCGATTCGATGTCGGACGAGGCGGCGTCGCACCATCCTGCGAAGGAGCGCGAGGATCTCCTCAGCGCATACGTTTTCCGCGAATATCGCGATCTCGCCCCACGCAATCCGAAGCCGTTGCCGTGGAGCCCGGCGAGCACGTCACCGGCAAAACCGCAATTGACGGCGCTGCTCGCGCATTACAGCGCTGCCGAGGATGCGGCTTCCTATGTTGCCGATGCCGGTGCGTCGACACCGGCAAAAGCGTCTGCTGCGGTTTCGCGCGCGACGGCGGCGCCCACCGCCGATCACGCCTATACCGAATTCGTCGCTGCCGAATTTTACGACGGCGCGCACAAGATGGCCCTTTCCGACGCCGCCCTGCAGAAAGCCGTGAAGGGACCGGAACCGTCCTGGGAGGTCTATGCGCGTCTGATCAATCGCTACGTTGCGCAAAACGATTACACGCATGCCCAGGCACTCATGGGCGAAGCGGTTACGCGCTTCGACAATTCTGCCGTTCTCCTGCCCAAGCGCATCGCCATCCTGCACGGGATGGGAAACGACGCCGAAGCCCAGAGCCTGTTGCCGCAATGCCAGAGCTACGACATTCGCGAGCTGGCGGACGAATGCAGGAAAGCGGCGGGGCAGGCGTAGACTTTGTACCGGCAGGGAGGTGCACGCGAAGATGCAGGGCTCCTCGTAACACTGCCACCGTATCGGCCGCCATTGACAATGAGGCGGTGAGGCAGTGAGATACCTGTTGCTCGGATCGTGCGCTGTGCATCCGACGAAAGCCAAAGATTGCGCGCGCTTTTGCGCGCGCAACAAAATTCATGATGCACGGTCTCCCCGAATCACGGCAATCTCACTGCCTCACCGCCTCATTGTTAATGGACAGAGAAACCTGGTTAATGGACAGAGAAACCTGGCGCGTTTCGGACTACGAGCGAGGCTCCGAGTCTCCGCGTGAATTTGTCTCTTTTTGCTACTGCTGCTTTGCGAAGTTGCGAAGGCTGTGCACGATCGCGATCAGGAAACAGAATGCGCCCGCATAGACGAGCACGGTGTGCAGGGGGAGCGTCAGCGCATAGTTCCAGTCGTCGCGCGCCACCGTGCGTGCATCCTGCGCCGAAAGCACCGAGCGCAGAAAAGCCGAAAACCCGAAAATGAACAACGCCGCGCAGGTGGCGGTCACGATCGCGGACATCGTCGGCATCATGAAAGCCGCGCCGACCACGATGATCGCCATGATGGCGTAGGTGATGCCGTCGAAGCCGCCGAAATTGCCGGCCAGTGTACTCCAGGAATCGCTCATGGCTCTGCCCTCATGTCGCACGGGCCGAGCACATCGCTGATCGGGGCGCGCGACGAACGCGACCGCGTCAGTGACGATATTGCTGGACCCGTGTCGCCCTCAGCCCCGCGAGACCGAAGCGGTCGATCGCGCGTTGCCAGGCCAGAAATTCCTCCACCGTGAGTGTGTAACGCCGGCAGGCTTCGTCGAGACTCAGGAGGCCGCCGCGAACCGCTGCAACCACTTCCGCCTTCCTGCGTATCACCCAACGCTTCGTGCCGGGCGCAGGAAGATCGGACATCGTGAGCGGACTGCCGTCCGGTCCGATCACGTAGCTCACGCGGCCTCTGCGGTCTTCCATTCTGTCGTGCTCCACACACACACGCCCAACGAACCGCAAGCCTATGCGTGAGGGCTTTAAGAAAACCCCAAAGTCCAGAGCAAAAATCATCTGAGTGTCAGGGTTCGCCTTTGATGAAGGAAAGCAGTGCGTTCTTAATTTGCGTTGACGAGCGGTTTCCACCGCGCCGATGGCGACGCGTTGCAACGCTCGAAAATGGGACGGTCTTCGATCATGAAAGACTTGTAAGGGTGATTTCATCGGCCTATAGCGCTCGACATGCACGGATTGAACAGATTGGGAATCGCAAAGGCGCCGGAGAAAACGCGCGTCGTCGCCGCCATGTCGGGCGGCGTCGATTCCTCAGTCGTTGCCGGACTCTTAAAGCGCGACGGCTTCGACGTGATCGGCATCACGCTGCAGCTTTACGCTCATGGCGCGCCCGCAGGGCGGAAGGGCGCGTGCTGCGCGGGACAGGATGTGGAGGATGCGCGCCGCGTCTCGGCGCGGCTTGGCATTCCCCATTATGTGCTCGATTACGAACGCCGCTTCCGCACCGGTGTGATGGAATCGTTTGCAAATTCTTACGCAGAGGGGCTGACGCCGGTTCCCTGCGTGTTGTGCAACGAGCGCATCAAATTCGCCGACCTGCTCGAAATGGCACAGAATCTCGGCGCCGACGCGCTGGCGACAGGCCATTATGTGCAGCGGATCGACGGCGCGGACGGGCCGGAGCTTCACCGCGCGGCGGACACGCAGCGCGACCAGAGCTATTTTCTGTTCCGTACCACGCCCCGGCAGCTTTCGATGCTCCGGTTCCCGCTCGGCCATATGGAGAAGCCGCGCGTGCGGGCGCTGGCTGCCGAACTGGGGCTTGCGGTTGCCGAAAAGCCCGACAGCCAGGACATCTGCTTCGTGCCCGACGGCAATTACGCGGGCGTCGTCAAGCGCCTTGTGCCGGACGCGGCCCGCCCGGGAGACATCGTCGACGAAGGCGGCCGCATCGTCGGCCGCCATGAGGGTGTGGTTCATTTCACCGTGGGGCAGCGCAGGGGCCTGGGGATTTCCGGAGAGGCCGAACCGTTCTTCGTGCTGGCGCTCGACGCTTCCCGCGCACG
>DATGGN010000132.1:0-10027 GCA_035308485.1 Rhizomicrobium sp. | reverse complement strand
CAACATAGGAATCGCCCGGTTTCCTGTCCATGCGCGACACCTATGAAGGTGGAAATGGGAACTTCGACCAGTCGAGTTGCGGCACGCGGGGGAGCGTCCGCGGATCTGTGAGGTGATAAGGTACCCATCCTTCGGTCTTGGCGGGCTCCACCATCGCCCTCACCTGGCCGCCGGGCGCGAGCAGAATGCTCAATGGTTGCACGCTCCAGGTCTGCAGCATTTCGCGACGGAAGGGGCTGCGGTCCCAAGCCAGCGTCGTGAGGGCGCGATCGTGGGATATATCACCCTCGCTGCTTGCGACCAGCGCGCGAAGATCCCGCACGTAGTCGCGCCAGAGGGTTGTTGCAGACACCTGCATCAGCGCCTGGCTGACGACCAGCATCACGATGACGGAAAGCGTCGGGCGCGTGAGGAATCGCCCCGGCGTGCTTCCACGCTGTTGAAGGACAAGGACAAGACCTGCCAAGACCGTCGTCAGCAAGATCGGCAAGCCCCGCGAGGCAAAAAAACGGCCGGGCGATACAAGCGCGTCCGGCGCCGCAGCGAAAACCACTCCGCAGACCAGGATTGCAATTCCACCGATGATGGCGGCGCCCCACGCTTTGCTCGGCCAAACGATCCCGGTAGTGATGGAGACGGCTGCCAGCAGACTTGCGATCACCGGCAGATTGGGGGTTCGAGGCGAGCCGAGAAAACCACCAAGGATGGCAACGACGAAATCCGCACGCTCAATCGTGCTGCGTGGGAACAATATCCACCGCGCCATATAGGCGGCTCCGGCAAGACTGATGATCGCGACAAGCGCGGGCGCGAGCCGCGGGAAGCGGCTCATGCGCGAAAACTGCGTCGCCGCCGACCATCCGATCAGGAAGAGGCAAAGCACGGCCGCCTCATGCGCCATTGCGCAGGCGAGGGTGGCAACAACCGCAGCCATCGCACCCAACGGGTGCGCCAGACGAAACATCACAAGAAACAGGGCGAGCCACAGCAGGCAGGAGCCGATGATGCCCTCGCTTATTCCGATGAAGTTCGCGGCCGGAACCGCGAAGACAAGGTTGATGAGGGGACCTGCGATCCAGCTCTTTTCGTCGTGCGGCAGTACAAACCAGCAAAGGGCGGTGAGCGCCACAGGCCATCCGTACATGCCCAGCGAAAACAGCATTCCCAGAGTCCATAAATTCTCGACTCCGGAACGGGCGCCAAGGACGGCTGGAAGCTGTTGAAGGATCTGTACTGAAAGACGCGCGGGTTCGAGGACGTGGAAACTGCGGGTCGCGGCGATGCCCATGAGATAAAATGAGCCGTCATAGACGAGGCCGCGCGCACTCAGCACGGCGTACGCGGCTGTTGCCGCCGAAATTCCGACGGCGAACCAGAACAGGCTTTGGAGAAGTGCAGTCGTTTGTGTGCGGGAACACATCCGGGCACACGCCGGAGGAACGCTTGCCTGTATACTGCGATCAGGGACCACTGGTCGCCAGCAGAAAATTGCGTACGTCCGCCGCCGATTTGTCGGGCACTTCTTCCTGCGGGACATGGCCGGTGGCCGGATAGATGATGAGCCTCGAACCGCGAATTGCGCGCGCATACCGGCGCGCTGCTTCGATGGGCACGAGCCGGTCCTCTTCGCCCCAGAGAATGAGCGTGGGCACGGCGATATGACCCACGTTCCGCGCCACGAAATCGTCGCGCGGCGCCTGGAAGCGGCGGAGCGTGGCTTCCCGCGTGCCCTGCATGCGTGCGAAATCCCAATAGCTGTCGATCATGCGGTCATCGATGACCGATTTTCGTACAATCGCGTCGTCGAGGCCTTCGACGACCAAAGGGCGCGGCGTCACGTAAAGAAGAGCGAGGTTCAGCACGGGAATCCGCGCAAGCCGGAACACGAGTGGAATGTGCTCGCCGGCGCGCACCGGCATGCCGCCGGCGTCGACCAGAATCAGTTGGGTGACACGCTGCGGATATTCTTCCGCGAATCGCGCCGCGATAGCGCCGCCCATCGAGTTCCCTGCAACCGCGAGGCGCGTAAGCCCCAACCTTTCCGTGACTCGGGCCACGGCGTCCGTCATCGCCTGTTCGGAGTAGTCGCCTGACGGCGTCGCGCCGGTAAGGCCATGGCCGGGCAAGTCGATGGAAATGACGCGGAACGCGTCCGAAAGGCGGGCGGCCCATGGCTCCCAGGTGAAAAGAGACGCATTGGATCCATGAATGAGCACTACCGCCGGCGCGCTTTTCGGGCCGCGGTCGCGATAGTGAATGCGCGCGCCGTCGGCAAGAGTCATGAATTGCGAAGGTGGTGTGGCATATTTCGCAACCAGAGCGGCGCGCGGAATGTCGGGCGTGAACAGAACCCAACCCAGCGCTGCAAGCGCGGCAACGACGATCAGAAATACGAGCAACTTTCGCATCTATCCGGCTTTCAGGCTCGCGTTGTCAGGTCCGCAGTCCAGGATGGCGAGCACGGCGTCAAGCGTAGGGCGCTCCGCAATGCGGATCGAACCGAATTCGATGTCCTGAATTTTTTCGGCGGCGGACTCGCTTATGCAGCACGCAATGACGCGCTCGCATTTCGAGGCCACGCCACCAGCCCTCAGGGCTCCGGCGAGGATTCGTCCACTCTCCGGCGACAACACCAGTATGGCATCGATCGCGTCTCGCCGGAATGCCTCGATCACCCGGTCCGGAAACGCGCCGTCGGGCATGACATCGTACAGTTCCCAAATCCGGCATTCGAAACCGGCATCGGCAAGTTCACGTCGCAATCCGGCTCCCCTGCCCCGGCCTGTTACATGCAGAAGTGCACCTGCGGCGGGGTTCAGCGCGCGGCGAATCATTGCCGCAAGCGCCGCGGAATCGCCGTCCGCGCTGGAGACATTCGCAAATCCGGCTGAACGCGCGGTGGCAGCAGTACTCTCGCCGACAGTCAGCATGCGAATATCCCTGCGCGTGCAGCGGCTGGCGAACGCGCGTACACCATTGCTGCTCGTTGCGAGGATCGCCTGCACATTCGCGAGGTCCGGTTCGGCTGTTTCAAACTGGCGAATTTCCGACATCGGTGCGACGACGGCTTCGTGGCCCCGGCCGGCAAGCGCGTCCGCAGTTCGGCGCGCGTCTTCCCATGCGCGTGTCACCAGCACGCGCACGTCAGAGTCCCAACCACGGACGCACGCGCGCTTTCAGGGAGAGGCCCGTTTCGCGACCGGCGCGGGCCGCGTCGCGGCGGGCGTCCGGCCCCAACGCCAGCGTAACGCTCGCTTCCTCCCAGTCGCTGCCGTCGGGAGCAAGCACCTCGCCGCAGAAGTACAACGTGCTGTTTTCAATCCGGGCATATCCCGCAATCGGCGTTCGGCACGAGCCGCCGAGCGCCGCCTGAAAGCCGCGTTCGCAGGCAAGTGCAATTGCCGTCGGCGTGTCATCGAGCGCCTCCGACACTGTGCGGCAATGGGCGTCGTCCCCGCGCATTTCGATGGCAAGCGCGCCCTGCGCCAGCGCCGGCAACCACGTCTTCGGATCGAATATCGCGGTCGCTCTTTCCTGAAGGTTCAGGCGTTTCAGGCCGGCGAGCGCGAGCACGATTCCGTCAACCTCGCCGCGATCGAGTTTGGCTAGCCGCGTGTCGACGTTGCCGCGCAACGGCAGGATTCGCAGATCCGGACGGCGGCGGGCAATCTGGGCAGCGCGGCGAACCGAACTGGTGCCCAAACGCGCACCTCTTGAAAAATCGTCGAGGGTTTTTCCGTCGCGGGAGACGAGAACATCGGCGGGATTTTCGCGCGCCGGCGTTGCAACAATCTGCAACCCCTGCGGGATATCGACCGGCATATCCTTCATCGAGTGGACCGCAAGATCGATCCGACCCGACAGGAGGGCGTCTTCGAGCTCCTTTACAAACAGGCCCTTGCCACCGATGTCGGCCAAGGGTTTGTCCTTGACGCGATCTCCGGTGGTCGTAACTGTGACGAGTTCCGTTTCCATCTTATGTGCAAGGGCCTGCCGCACCAGTTCGGCCTGGGTGCGTGCCAGTTTCGAGCCGCGGGAGCCGACCCGGAGCGGAGTTTGCGAGAAAGCGTGCGACATGCGGGATTTCGAATGATACCCGTCACAATAGCATGACCGGAAGTTCGCGCATTTTCACCGTGCTGGGAATTGAAACAAGCTGCGACGAAACCGCGGCAGCTGTCGTGCGCGGGGCACCGCCCGGCCCCGCTGAAATTCTGTCAAATGTCGTGTTCAGTCAGATCGAGGAACACCGCCCGTTTGGCGGCGTGGTGCCGGAGATAGCGGCGCGGGCCCACGTCGAGCTGCTCGATCATCTCGTTGCAAAAAGCCTCGACGAAGCCAGGCTCTCTCTGGCCGAAATCGACGCCGTCGCGGCAACTGCCGGACCCGGTCTCATCGGCGCAGTCATGACCGGCCTTCTGACCGCCAAGGCGATCGCGCTTGCGGCGGGCAAGCCGCTCGTCTGCGTCAATCATCTTGAGGCACATGCCCTGACGAGCCGCTTGACGGCGGGAACACCCTTTCCATTCCTGCTGCTGCTCGTTTCCGGAGGACACTGCCAGTTCGTGGCGGTGGAGGGTCCGGGATTGTACACGCTGTACGGATCGACGATCGATGATGCGATCGGAGAAGCCTTCGACAAGACCGCGAAGCTGCTCGATATCGGATATCCGGGCGGCCCGGCGATCGAGCGGCTCGCCGCTGCGGGTGACAGCCGAAAAGTGCCGCTTCCGCGGCCTATGCTGGGACGCGACAATGCGGATTTCTCGTTTGCGGGTCTGAAAACGGCCGTCGCTCACGCGACCCGCGAGAAGGGCCGATTCTCCAACGAGGATGTAGCGGCGTCGTTTCAGCAGGCCGTTGTCGATATCGTGATCGACAGGGCAAAGTTCGCCCTTGCTCGTTTTCGGGACAACTATGCCGACCGCCGGGTCGTGGTGGCCGGAGGTGTCGCCGCCAATCGGGCTCTGCGCAACGCTCTGGCCGAGCTCAGTGCGGCCGAGGGTTTCGAGTTCAATACACCGCCCCTACCGCTATGTACCGACAATGCGGCGATGGTCGCCTGGGCCGGCATTGAGCGAGCCGCCGCGGAATGGTTCGACGATCTGTCGTTCGCGCCGCGCGCACGCTGGCCGCTGCAGGAGCTTGTCCCAGGATCCAGGCTCCTGCGCCGCATCCCGATCCATGATCAGTAAAATGCGAACTGCGCCACCGTGACGATACCGGCGAGCACCAGCACAGTCGCTGACAGTACGTCCACCACGATTTCATTCACCAGCGACCCCGGCTGGAGCGTCTGTCTGGAAACCTGCAACATGACTTTCCTCCTTCACACACCCGGCTCTGCGATACGCGCGTCCTGGCCGGCACGACGCATGTAGTGTGAAGTTCGTTCTAGTGAAGCCCCCGCTACTGTCCGGCCGGCAGCCGATAGACGGCTTGTAGAGGGTAAGCTGTTGAATTTACTGAAATATTTACGGTTGTTGCCCTGCAATGCGTTCTCATCATAGGTGAATTGTGCGGGGCGTATGCGCGAGAATCGCTGGATGGGCAAAGGAAGCCGGAAATTGTTGAAGATCGCCTCCTGGAACATCAACTCGGTGCGCCTCAGGCTTAACCTCGTGCGGCGATTTCTCGCCGCACACCAACCAGACGTCCTCTGCCTGCAGGAAACAAAGGTCGTCGACGACCTTTTTCCCGCGGCCGCCCTTCGGAAGATCGGTTACGTACACCAAGCCATCCGCGGGCAGAAAGGCTATCACGGGGTCGCCATTCTCTCGCGCCTACCGTTCGGCTCCGTACGCGCCGAAGAACTGTGCGACAACACCGATTGCCGTCACATCTCCGCCATATTCGAAAACGGCGTCGAACTGCACAACTTCTACGTCCCCGCGGGCGCGGACGTGCCCGATCCGGATCTGAATCCGAAGTTCGCCCACAAGCTGGCGTTTCTTCGCGAAATGGCGCGGATGTTCGAGAAGCGCGCCGATCGTACAACGGCGCCGGTGGTGCTGGTTGGCGACCTGAACGTTGCACCGCTCGAAAATGACGTCTGGAGCCACAAACAACTTCTCAAGGTGGTCAGTCACACGCCCGTCGAGACAGGTCTTCTGGAAGGCGTGCGGTCATCGTTCGAGTGGATCGACGTCACGCGCAGCTTCGTTCCGCCCGAGGAGAAGATCTATTCCTGGTGGAGTTATCGGGCGCGCGACTGGCGCGCGTCGGACCGGGGCCGTCGCCTCGATCACATCTGGGTATCCCCTGCCCTCAAGGGCCATGCGGTGGAGCACGCGATCTTCAAACCGGCACGGGGATGGAAGCTCGCCTCCGATCATGTTCCGGTGCTGACGACGCTTGCCGTCTGAAAGGGGCTTTTGCCCGTACAGAAACGCGGCAGGAGTCCCTGGGCGCGGTAACCGGCTATTACCAGGACAGCGCACACGTCTATCACGGCTTCCTGCGCGCACAGTAACCGCGATACGGACTGAAATCGATTACGCAGCAGCGGAAACCCAGAACGTCCGCGTCCGCGCAAATTTCTTCCAGCGCTCGACCGCTTCGCGCCAGGTGTACGCCGCCCGCTCGAGATGCCAGCCGTAAATCAGTCCGGCAACGAACGACACTTCGTTCGCCGAAACGCCGTCCGCAGACTCGGCGGACGCAACGAACTTCTCCAGAATGTTTTTGGCAACCGCCACATCGTTCACGGCGCCGAGCACGTCCTGCATCCGCGAAAGGCGGGAAAGGAATTTCCTCGTCTCGTCGGCATCGAAGAACGGAACGAAAAACTCGGCCGCGTAGCGCAGCTTCTTGAGCTCGATGCGCAGGGCATGCCGTTCGTCGGCGGTCAACCTGTCAAGATGGCGCGCACGTTTGCAGGCCCGTTTGTAGCGATCCGAAAGAATGCGTTCCGCCACCGTCCGGGCCGGCACATCGTACGCGCGCACGCCGGCCAGCACGCTTCCCTGATAGGGTGGAAAGGGCCATCCGCGCCCGTCGCTGACGTCGCTCACATCGCGCATGAACATGCGCAACCGGGGGCCGGAGATGACGGCGAAGGCATCGCCGAACGCCCGCTTCCGTGCCTCTTGGGCGCAGCGGCGCAGAACCGCAAACGCCTCCTTTGATCCGTTGGCGTTGGCAACGGGTTCGAGAAGCTCGGAAACGAACACGTCGAGATCGCGCGCCGGCGCCAGTTGCTTCGCAAGGTCTTTGGCACGCAGACGCACCGCCTCGAACTGCGGCGTGCGGAATTCGCCACCGAAAGAGATGAGCGCCACGCGCAGCCGGCGCAATCCGACGCGCAGCTGATGAATGGCCTCGGGTTCGCGGCTGTCGACAAAGACGGCCGCGTTTGCCGCCACATGCCAGCGGCATTGTACAAGTGTGAGGCGGAACGCATCGGATACGTTGATACCAGGCGGCAGAAGCGACGGCGGCGCTTTCTGCGCCCGATGCCAGCCCTCGGTTTTTTCGGCCGGCGATTCCACCGGAACGATCGCAGGAAGGTTTCCGGTTCGTCGCAGCACTGGATCTGCTGCCGCGAACGATGGCGTGCGCAATTCGAGTTCGTATTGATTGTTCATCGCAAGGATCGAGCAAACGTCCCCCGCCCCGCCATCTGGTTCGATGTCATGCGGCCGTCACATGATTCACGGATTTGCGCCGGTCAGCAAGGCGCTGCCCTTTCAACGAGCTCAGGGTGAGGCCTTTTTGTCCTCATCCTGAGCCTGGCCGCCTGCGCCAGGCTTCAGCGGGTCGGCACGTCGTGGTAGTCCGCCGTAGCTTTAGCGAAGGCGGATCGAAGGATGGGGGCTTAGCTCGGAAGCCGGGCGAGGGCCGCGACCTGAAACAGCGCCTCGCCGCAGGCGGCCTCGGCGGGCACGGCGGTGGATTTGCAAAGGCCTTCCGTCTGAAGCAGCCGGTCAAGCGCCTCGCCCAGTTTGTCCATATTCCAGAGGCGAAGCTGGTTTCGAAGGCTCGCCATCCGGGTGAAATGAATCGGCGGTCTCAGTCGCTTCGCCGCCGCCTCGACGCTTTCGCCACCCGCTGTTGCCGCCATGAGCAGCGCGATTCGTTGAAAATGGCCGATAGCCAACCGGAGCACGGCCACGGGCGAAACACCGGCGCTCCAAAGCCGTTCGAGGGCCTTGTCGAGATTGCGCGGGTCCCCCTCGCCTGCGGCATCGCAGGCTTCTTCGATTCGCGCTTCGGATTCGTCGCCGATAATGGCGCGAATGTCGGAGACCTCCACGCGGCCCGCTTCGTTCGCATAGAGGACCAACTTTTCGATCTGGCGGCGAATCGTTCCCCGATCACCGCCGAGGAGCGGTACGGCCTCCATGACCGCGTCCGGAGAAACCTGGATACGCTGTTCGCGAAGGGCGTGCTCGAACAGCTGCGCGACGCTGTCTGGCGTGTCGGGATAGCAGGGTATGGCGGCCGCATTCTGCGCCTCTTCGAATGCCTGTCGCAGACTTGAATTCTTTGCGAGATCGCCCCCCTCCGTCACGATCAGTGCGTCACCCGTCGGCTGATCGAGGTAACTCTCGAAAATCGGCCCTACCGGGTTCCCGGCCGAGCGGACACGTACAACGCGCCGGCCACCGGAAAAGGACAGCGCGGCGGCTTCCGCTCCGAGCCGCGCCTTGTCTTCGAGAAGACTCGCGCCCTCGATTTCCGAGACCCGGAACGGATCGCGAATATCGGGCACGACGGTGCGTATGAGGCGTTCCGCGCGCTCGGTCACCAGGCCCTGGTCCGGACCGTACACAAGGACGGCAACTATTTTTCCGGGCAGCCGGTCAAGATAGCGATCCGCGTCTGACCCTTTGACCATCACGGCGCTGCCGGCTTCCTGATGAAATAAACGCCGAGATCGATGCGGATGCGATCGGCGATCTCGTGGGCACCGAATTTCTGTGCATCCTGCTGGGAAACGAGGGTCGCATAGGGCGAGGCGACGACATCGTATCCGGAAAACGTCGTTTCCGTTCCCTTGGTGAGTTCCGCACCGGTGTGTATGTTGGTCAACTGATAGTCTGCGGTCATGGTGTAGGTGTATCGGGTGATGTACCCGTTGGTCTGGACGGCCGTTCCCTCGAGCGATTGTTTCAATGTGATTTTCAAGCGATAGAGCGCCTGATCCGGACGGCTGGTGCCGCGTAGCAGGTTGATGAGCGAATCGCGCAATTCGTAAGCGGCGCGTCCACCCCCGACGGGATCGACGAATATCGAGTTGAAAGCCTGTTGCCCGCCGGCATTGGTTTCGCTTCGGGCAAAAAGCGGATGAAAACCGCAGCCAGCCGTACCAAGGGCGCAGGCGACGACGATCGGGATGGCCAGCCTCATGTGACGACGTTCACGATGCGCTGTGGAACCACGATGACTTTTCGCGGAGGCTTTCCAGCCAGCGCGCGCACCACCCCATCGATATCGAGCGCGGCGGCGCTGACCGTATCGACGTCGGCATCGCGGTCGATCGTAATTTCGCCGCGGCGCTTTCCGTCGACCTGAACGGCGATCGTTATCGTGTCCGACCGCACCAGGACGGCATCGGCGATGGGCCACGCCTCGTTGATGACGAGCGACGTGTGGCCAAGCTCCTGCCAGCAGGTCTCGGCCAGATGCGGCATCATCGGCGAGATCAGACGGACGAGAATTTCAAGCGCCTCGCGACGTACGGCTCCGTCCACGTCGGCCGGTGCGGCGCCGAGCGCATTCGCGAGTTCGTAGATCCGCGCGACTGCACGATTGAATCGCAGAGCCTCCAGATCCTCGGTCACCCAGGCGACGGCGCGATGCGCCGCGCGTCGCAACGCGAGCCCCGGCGCGCCGGGCTCCTCCGGGATCAGCGTTCCCGGTTCGGGCAGCTCTGCACCTTCGGTCACGAGCCGGTAGACACGTTGAACGAAGCGCCAGCAACCCTCCGCTCCCGTTTCCGTCCATTCGATGTCGCGTTCGGGCGGCGTATCGGAGAGCATGAACCATCGGATCGTGTCGGCTCCGTAGAGCGCAATGATGGGTT
>DATGGN010000131.1:0-5625 GCA_035308485.1 Rhizomicrobium sp. | reverse complement strand
CGACCTCGTCGCCGAAAGCGGCGGCCTGGGAGAGCCCGTTAAACTGCGTCCCGGAAATCTGATAGGTCTGTCCGCGCGTCACGGACGACGGGAAGGACGCGATCGTCGGCTGCCAGGCCGATTGGTAGGTGCCGTTCGGCTGGTACACTTCGTAGCCGCCCACCAGCACCTCACCCGTCGGCAGCACCATCAGCGACGTGTAACCCGCAATTCCGCCCGCCACCGACGCGCGCGTGAAATGGGTGCCGTCGAACTCGTACAGATAGCCGCTCGATCCCAGCGCCAGCACGTTGCCGTCGGGCAGGAGCGCCGCCGACGAATCGTCGGCCTGGTCCCCATCCGGCCAGTCCGGACCCGCGGCCCAGCCTGTACCGGGCGTGTAAATCGCCGTGTGCCCGCTGCTCGCGCCCTGGTGCGTGGCGCCGGTGGCAAACACCGTGCCGTCGGGACGGAGGATGCCGGGTCCGGTTTCGCCCGGCGAATAGTAACAGAAGTTCTTCGGCGGCACCTGGATGCAATCGCAAACCAGGCACGGTCCCTCGAGGTTGGCGACCGTGGTGCCCAGGTTCGTCCACTTGCCGGTCTTTGGATTGTACGTTTCTGACAAGGGATTGTCCAGCACATCCCAGGTCAGGATCGTGCCGTTCGGCATCAGCGTCCAGCCTTCTTCGGCGTTCCATTTCTCGTTCTTGTGCTTCGAGTTGAGCTCCGTCCATTTCAGGGTCGCGGGATCGAGCGTCGCGACCTTGCTGTGGAACTTGTCGCCCAGCATGAAACGGCCGTCGGGAAGCATCGATGACGGCGAATCGCCGATATTCGTCCAGCCCTTCGGGGGTTTCAGGCTGGTCCATTTGTCTTTCAAAGGATCATAGACCGCGCCCATGTTGGAGAAAGCGAAATTGTCGTTGTTGTATTCGCCTCCCGTGATCGCCAGCCGTCCGTCCGCAAGGACCGCGGAGGCGAAGTAGAGCGGCACGTAACCGGAGGGCAGGGTCGCGAGCTGCTTCCATGTGCCGTTGATATAGGAGCCGGTGTTGTCGGGCGTCAGCTTGTACCAGGTGTTCTCGTTGTATGACTGCACCATCACCGTGCCGTCGGTGAGAAGGAATTCGACCAGCGCGCCGTCGGGCGGCTGGTTCTTGAGCGGTACGACCTTCTGCGCCGAGGCGATGTGCGGAGCGAGGGCGAACAGGGTGGCGGCAAGCGCAACAAGCGAGCGGCGAAGCATCATGAGATCCCCGGGAGAGCGGACGCCAACGCTACAGGTTCCCGCGCCCGCGGGAAAGTCCAATTTCCATTGCGCCGTTCACGTCGCGTGTTCGTGAAAGCGAAGAAAAGAACGCGCGGCGAGAGAGGACGCGAAGGCTCCGCAGCGGCGCTGGGAAGAATCGGCCCGCTTCGCGCGCCATGCCCTGCGCTCGAGCGGCGAAGCGCCTCAGAAAAATCCTCCGCGGCCGCTGCGAGACCACCGCGACCGCTGCGCCGGGCCTTCTTTTCCCTCAGACGCCGTGTCTTTGGAACCAGGCGAGCGTTTTCGCCCAGGCGAGTTTCGCGTCGGCTTCATTGTACGACGGACGATAGTCGGCGAAGAAGCCGTGCTCCGCGTCCATGAACACGGTGATGTCGGTATTGCGCTTGCCGGCTTGCGCAAGCGCGGCGCGCATTGCCTCCACGTCGGACACGGGGATCCCCTGATCCTTGCCGCCGTAGAACGCGATCACCGGCGCGTCGATCTTTGCGACGAGGTCGAGCGGATAGAGTGGCCGCAATGGAGAGCGCGGCGTGGGAGCCCGGAGCGCGCCATAAAACGCCGCCGCGGCCTTGAGCGCCGGATTGTGCGCTGCGTACAGCCAGACAATTCGCCCACCCCAGCAGAAGCCGATGATGGCGAGGCGCGCGGAGTCCGCGCCTTCACCGCCGGCGAATTTCGCGCTCGCATCGAGGTCGCTCATGACTTCGGCGTCCGGCACTTTCGATACGATGTCGGCGACGAGCTTGTGCATGTCGGTGTACCCGGCGGGATCGCCATAGCGCGCGTAAAGCGACGGCGCGATTGCATAATACCCCCGCTTCGCAAAGCGGCGGCAAATGTCCCTGATGTGCTCATGGATGCCGAAGATTTCCTGTGTCACGAGCACGACCGGCCAATGCACGCCCGTTGCCGGATGTGCGCGGTAAGCCGGAATGGTGCCGTCGCTTCCGGGCACCTTCGCTTCGCCGGCAACGAGGCCGTTCGAATCGGTGATGATCGCCCCGGCGCGCAACGGCCCTGCGGCCAGCGTGAAACCGGCGACCAGCGACGTCGCCGCAAACGTCCTGCGCGTAAAGGTGATGTCATCCATGTTCTGATTCCCCTTTTACAATGAGCCGGTGAGGCAGTGAGATACCGGTTGTGTAAGCTACATGGTGCGCGCCTTCGATGAACCGCAAGAATGGCGCGCGATGCGCGCGCCACAAAATCCGTTATGCACGGCCTCGCCACCGACTGCTATCTCACTGCCTCATTGTAAAGCTTCTTTGTACACATCCCGGTAGCTGCGCAGCTCGCCGACTGTCCCTGCTTCGTAGACGCCGCGGGCAATGGCACGCGCGAGACAGTCGGCAGCAGCGTTGCCGAGCCGCATGAGCTGAAAGGGCCGCGGTTCGCCGAGCGCACGTTTCGCGGTCGCGAGTGCGAAGACCGTGTCGCCGTCGAACGGTGTGTGGACGGGCCGCAACGCGCGGGCAAAGCCGTCGGCCGCCATGATGGCAACGCGCTTGAGTTCGACGCCGGTCAGCTCCGCGTCTGTCGCGACCACGGCAATCGTGGTGTTGGCGCCGGCGCGCGCCGGCGTCTTGATATCGGACGGAAGCGACGCCTCGACGGGTCTGAAGTCCGGCGCCAATCGTTTGTCGCCGAACTCGCCGGCCTGCTCGAACGGAAACGCCCAGAACACATCGGTGTACGGAATGACCGGCGAGCCGACCGAATTCACGATCACGATCGCGCCGACGGCGACGCCATCGTCGGTTACGATGGAAGCGCTACCGATACCGCCCTTGTACGTGCCGGCCACGGCGCCAAGCCCGGCGCCGGCGTTGCCGAGCGCGAAATCCCCGCCCGCGCTTTCAAGGGCCTCGATCGCGAGCGCTGCATAGGGTGGCTTCACGCCCCAGTTCTTGTCGCCACCGTTTGCGAGATCGAAGATGACGGCGCCGGGCACGATGGGTGCCGGCGGCGTTTCGGGCGAGAAGCGGAAGCCGCGCCCCTGGGCACCGAGGCGCGCCATCACCGCCGAAGCCGACTCGAGGCCATAGGACGAACCGCCGGAAAGCACGACCGCGTCGATCGCGCCTACCAGGTTCACCGGATCGAGTGCATCCGTCCCAATGGTTCCCGGCGCGCCGCCGCGCACATCAACAGCCGCCGCAACGGCAGGATCTGCGAGGATCACCGTAACGCCAGTGCGGGCGGCATGATGTTCGGACTGGCCGACGAAGAGTCCTTCGACATCGGTGATGAGATTGCGCTTGCCCGTCCGCGTCATCGCTGGCAACCGTAACCCGGGCGCCGCCGCGCGAAAAGGGAAGGAAATGAATTCCACATTCAGCAAAGCGTTTCGCGCGGGACCGATGGCCGCATTTGCGATCGCGACGGCGGCATTCTTCGCCCTCAGCGCTCCGGCGCAGGCCCGCGCAGAGGCACCCGCAAGGCACGACATGATCGCGGCGGCGAACCCGCTTGCGGTCGATGCGGGGCTTCAGATGCTGCGCGCCGGAGGATCGGCCGTGGACGCCGCAATCGCCGTGCAGATGGTGCTCACCCTCGTCGAACCGGAGTCCTCCGGCATCGGCGGCGGCGCTTTCATGCTCCTCTACGATCCGGCCACGAAGAACGTGACGAGTTTCGACGGTCGGGAAACCGCACCTGCTTCCGCGAAGCCCACCATGTTTCTGGACGCAAGCGGCAAGCCGCGCCCGAAGCGGGACGTCATTCCGGGGGGACTCTCGGTCGGCGTTCCGGGCGATGTGGCGATGCTCGAACTGGTGCACAAGCGCTACGGCCGGCTGCCATGGGCGAAACTGTTCGAGCCCGCGATTGCGCTTGCCGAAAAGGGCTTCCCGGTCGGGCGCAAATTGGCGGCCACGCTCGCTTCGCAAACGCGCATGGCGCGCATGCCGGACATAAAGGCCTATTTCTACAAGCCGGACGGAACGCCGCTGAAACAAGGGGACATTTTAAAAAATCCGGAACTCGCGAAAACACTTCGCATGATTGCGGCCGGTGGCGCACACGCGTTCTACACCGGACCGATTGCACAGGCGATTATCGACAAGGTCGATCACGCGCCGCTCAATCCGGCCGGGATGACGCTCGCCGATCTCGCGGCGTACCAGGCGAAAGAGCGCCCGCCTGTCTGCGGTACCTATCGCGTGTATCGTCTCTGCTCGATGGGGCCGCCGAGTTCCGGGGGTGTATCGGTGCTGCAGATCCTGGGGATGCTGGAGCGGTTTCCGCCAAAGGCGCTGCAGCCGAACACGCTTTCCGAGATCCATCTTTTCTCGCAGGCGAGCCGGCTCGCCTTTGCGGATCGCGCCATGTGGCTCGCCGATCCTGACGTTGTGCATGTTCCGGTGACCGGTCTGCTGGAAAGGAACTACCTTGCGGCACGGTCGAAGCTGATCGATCCCGCGCGTGATATGGGCATGGCGAGCGCCGGCGAGCCGCCGATGAAACACGCCGAACGCGATTTTGCCCCGCAGCGCGACAAACAGCTTCCCGGCACGAGTCACATGTCGATCGTGGACAGCCGCGGCGAGGTTGTGTCGATGACGACCACGGTTGAGTACATTTTCGGCTCCGAACAGATGGCCAGGGGATTTTTCCTGAACAATCAGCTCACGGATTTTTCTTTCGAACCCGTGCGTGACGGAAAACCGGTGGCCAATGCGCCCGCGCCCGGCAAGCGGCCGATGAGCGCCATGTCGCCGACGATCGTCTTCGACGCCGACGGAAAATTCCGCATCGCCATCGGCTCGCCGGGCGGGCCGGCGATTATTCCGTACACGGCGGAGTCGCTCGTCGCCATGCTTGACGGCGGCCTCGACCCCCAGACAACGGCGGCGCTCCCGCATCATGTCAACCCGAACGGCCCCACCATCCTCGAAGCCAATACGCCGATCGTCGAGTACGCATCGGCCCTCGCCGCCATGGGGCATCAGGTCGCCACATCCGAACTCGAGAGCGGCCTCAACATCATCGAGCGCGTACCCGGCGGTTATGTCGGCGGCTCCGATCCCCGCCGCGACGGCATTGCGAAAGGCGACTAAGAAGGAAGAAACGCCAATTCTTTCCCCGGCGTCCTCTGCGAAACCTCTGCGTCCGCTGCGCTAAGCCTTCCTTTTGGCGACGCAGAACAACCGCTGGAAAGGAAATAGAGTGATGCCGCTGGCGCGGCGCGGGTAGGCGCGCGCGACGCGTGTACGGTATTGGGTCAGGAATTCCTCCCGGTCCGGGCCATCGAGCGCGTCGGCGTAAGGGCGCAAGCCGGTGCCGGAAACCCAGCGATAGACGGCATCCTCGCCTTCGAGCCGCTGCAGGTAGCGCGTTTCCCAGATATCGACGGAATCGCAAAGCGGCTCGAG
>DATGGN010000130.1:0-3695 GCA_035308485.1 Rhizomicrobium sp. | reverse complement strand
CCGCTACCGTGGCGCTGGCCAGGGCCGCTGGCGCCATCCTGCTCGGCAAGACCGTCACGACCGAGTTCGCCAACCGCCATCCCGGCCCGACCAAGAACCCGCACAATCCGGCGCACACGCCGGGCGGCTCGTCGTCGGGCTCGGCCGCCGCGGTCGCCGCCGGAATGGTGCCGCTCGCCTTCGGCACGCAGACCGCCGGCTCGGTGATCCGTCCCGCCGCGTTCTGCGGCGTCGCCGGCTACAAGCCGTCGTACCGGCTCATCCCGCTGGTCGGCGTCAAGGACGTGGCCTGGCATCTCGACACCGCCGGCCTGTTCGGCTCAGGCGTCGCTGATGTCGCCTTCGCCGCCGCGGCGGTATTGGACCGCGATCTTCGCGTCGATCGCGCCGCGCCCGCGGCGCCGCGCATCGCGCTCGCCCGCACCCATCTGTGGCCGCAAGCAAGCGCGGCGATGCAGAACGCCGTCGAAACCGCCGGCCGCATCGCGGCGGCAGCCGGCGCGAAAGTGACGGAGCTGACGCTGCCGCCGCTCCTGGAAGACGCCTACGAGGCGCAATTCACGATCCAGGATTACGAGAACGTCCGCGCGCTGGCCTCCGAATACCAGCGCCATCGCGACCAGATCGACAAAAGCTTGCGCGACCACCTCACCGCCGCTCTGGCGATCTCCGCCGACGAATACGATGCGGCGCGCCGCACCGCGAGCCGCGCGCGGCAAGTGCTCGCCGACGCGATGGCGGATTACGACGTGATCCTGACGCCTTCGGCGCCAAGCGCCGCGCCGCACGGCCTTGGCGCCACCGGCAATCCGATGTTCAACCGGCTGTGGACGCTGATGTGTGCGCCCTGCGTCAACGTGCCGGGGCTCCACGAGAATGGCTTGCCGCTCGGCGTGCAGATCGTCGGCCGCTTCGGCCGCGACAAGGCCGCGCTCGAAGCGGCTTTGTTCGTCGAGCAGGCGATAAAGCGGAAGGTCGCGTGATCCTCCGCGTCATTCCGGATTGCCGTGAGGCGGCAAGTCCGGAATCTATAATTACAATCGGCGCAAGTCCTGCATCGACCGTGGTTATGGATTCCGGGCTCGCGCATTTGGCGCGCCCCGGAATGACGAGAGCCGGGGTGCGTAAGCTTACGCGTCCTTGTTCTCGAACATGAAGATGTCGACGCCGCCGGTAGCGAAAGTCTGCACGTCGGCGACCGCCGCCTGGCCTTCCGGGCTGGCGAAGGCTTTTTGGATCGCTGCGACGTCGTCGAAGCTCAGGATGGCGACGAGATGATAGGGCGCCGGTCCGCCCGGGGTGCCGACGGCACCCTTGCTGATTTCGTATTTCCGCACGCCGGGAATTTTCTTCGCCAGCGGAATGTGCTTTTCGGCGTAATGCTTGTCGAACGCCGCCGCGTCGCGCGGCGTTTTGTACATCACCAACAGCCGAGCCATTGCAATCCTCCCTGTTCTCTAAAACAGCGGTGAGCGGTATCACGGTTGGCGACAATTCGCTACTGCGCCGCGGCGAGAGCGCAGAAGCGTTTCTGTCCTGCGTGCCATGTGCAGCGTCATGGCCGGATCTGTTCCGGCCATCCACGTTTTTGAACCGATCTTTGAGCCGACCGGCACGTCGAGGCGCGGATGCCCGCGACGGCCCCGAGCGAGTGAGGGGCCCGTCATTGCGAGGAGTCAACGGGGCCGGCCCGAAGCGGCCGGCCCGATGACAAGCTCCGCGACGCCGTTCTTCGAACGGCTATCCGCGGGCATGATGAGCAGGCCATAGATCATGTTTTTCGGCGGTTCAGCGCGGCAAGACGCTGAAAATGCCAGGGCGCAAGCACGACATTTGCCGGTGTGACACTGGCAGCGCTAGTCCAATAGCGTCCTAAATCGGTCGTGTATTAAGGGAAAATCCGAATACAGTGGTTTGCTCTTCCGGTCACTAATTAGGCTAGTGAGATCGTCATCATCTAGCGGGACAATATAGCCCCGATCATCCTTTGCAGTATCGCGACAGCGTTCGATGAATAGGTTTTTGTCATCAAAGCCTCTGCAAACTATCAATCCAATTTTGCCCCGGCTCGGCGAAAAGCGCCCCGCGAGTTGATCGAGTTCAGGATTCCCTAAGTCACGTGTATAATTTTTGCATTCTACGAAAATATGGGCTGCGGGGTAATGGGTGGCGGCCCAAGAGAAAAAGCCGCTAATAGCTATGTTCGTGTAGGTGATATCGATGCGCTTACGGCCATCATGTATTTCGTGTTGCACAGTAGGATTAGTTAGATTGGGATACATCAGCGCTGTGAGAAGCCCTTCTATTACCTTTTCATATTTTTCAGCGTCAGTGGCGCCGGGCTTGCAACGTAAGACGTTGGATAGCAGTAGGTCCCAGTCGGGTGCTGCACTACCCTCTATGCTCGCAATATCATCCAATGTAAGAGGGAGATGCTTTTCATTCTTTTTTGCCGCTCTATAGCTCGCTAAGATCTGCGGATATTTCTTCGTGACTTTAGAGCTTGTACCCTTTCCTTCCCCATATTTTTCTATGACCGCTTTTTTGGTGACTCGCTTTCGTTCGTCTTTTTTTCCCTTCTTAATAATTTCTACCAAGGCTGAATTCGCATCGAGTTCGACTTTCTGTAGATGGGTGAGCACATAATGACGAAAATATTCCCCAGAGTTATATAGAAGATGATTTCTAACGATTACTTTGGGGACAAGGACGAGCTTTCCCCCAGCGGCGATAGGGAGCGATACAAACTCTTGATGCCAGCGATCGTCTTTCGAACTCCACAAAGGACCCGAATTGACGCCGGCCTGAAGTGGAATACCGTAATAGGTACTCATTCGCTGTGTGTAGCGTATCAGCGGTTCGCGTATGATGTTCGTCGTGATGTCAGAAATGATGTCGATTGAAATTCCTTCAATCATCAGAACGGTGTCTTCTAAATCTTCAAGTAGGCCGCTTCGCGCCGCTTCGCTCTCGCTCAATGCACTCCACACGTCGTGAGCAGAGCCCTCTCCTAGGGCGCGGCCACGTGACTTCGAGCCTGTTGAAAGACCTAAGTGTGTTTCATTAGGCTCTCGTAAAACAGCCAATAGGGACTCCGCTTCGGCGCTTTTATTCGCCTTGATTAGCTCCAAGACCTGGTGAAAAAAGCTCTGAATTAGGTGCACGCACTCATCGCCGAACTCGGACGGCAGCATCGTGAGCGCCTTAGGACTTATAAAGAGCGGCGTATCCCTCTTTACGTCAACATCGACGAAATCAAGAGTCGCTTGCGTTTGCCCAAGTCGGAAGTATCGGGAGATCCTCAATGCGGAACCCCTGCTACATATACTCTCAATTTATATACTATCTGCGGTTGTTGGCGAAAGTAGAAAAGGCATCCTTTTTTAGGGCTTGGTCAGGGCGGACATCGCGTGAGGATTGGGTGTAGAGGTAAGCCATGCGGTCGTCTCTTATATAGGGACCAAAACTGGACATTGGTCTCCATTTTCGTTACAATGCCGCCGCGAATCAAATCTCGCCCCGTTAAGGACGCCGTCCGGGTGATGCCGGGCGGCAGGGGACGGGTGCGGTGCCCGCGGGCAAAGCCTCATCAGCTTTGTTCCCGGGCGGTCCGGGCATCATGCCTGCCGGCATTACGACCGGTGTGCGAGGTGCGTCGCTGGAACTGGGAAGGGAAACCTTTCCACGAAGCCTGG